>DATGHS010000365.1:0-25875 GCA_035307785.1 Gemmataceae bacterium | reverse complement strand
CGCCGCTGGCCAACCCGAGGGAAGCCCCCAGCACGCCCTTGCCCAGGGTGCCGAACTCCGGTGTGCCCTATCCCGGCGCGCAGAATACGGCGCCGGCGCCCTTCCCGCGACCGGTCACGCCCACTCGGCCAAGCAATGACCCGCCGCCGCCGGTGGTTTCCGTTCACGTGCGCGCCCCGGCCAGCATTGCGCTGGGCAAGGACATCGAATACAAGCTCGTGGTCGAAAATACGTCATCGGCGCCGGCCCATCACGTGCTGGTCACCAATGCTCTGCCGAAGAATGCCACTTTCGTGAGCGCCGATCCGCAGCCGGAGGACAAGGCCGCGCCCATGCTGCGCTGGCAACTCGGGTCGATAGCCGGCGGCACGCGCAAGGAAATCAAACTTGTGCTCCGACCCAGCGGCGACGGCGACGTGAACAACGTCGCCCGCGTGCAGTTCGAGCACGGCGAGCAGGTGACGACGAAGCTCCAGCGGCCGCAACTGCACGTGCAGCATTTCGGCCCCACCCATACGCATGAAAACGACGCGATGACCTGCCGGCTGGTGGTCGAGAACACCGGCGTGGTCGAAGTCAAAAACATCGTTATTACCGAACAGCTAGACGAAGGACTCGATCACGAAGGGAACAACGCCGGCAGCCAGCGCGAGCGGCCCTGGAAGATCGAGAGCCTGCAGCCGGGCAAAAAGCAGGAATTCACTTACACGATTTTCGCCAAGAAGAAGGGCACCTTCACGGGCCGCATCATCGCCAAGGCCGATGCGCTGGCGGAGGTGAAATCGAGCTGGACCGTGGTCGTCGGCAGCGCGTTGCTCGATGTGACTATGACCGGGCCAGAGAAAAGTTACCTTCAGCAACCGGCTTCGTATCAGATCTCGGTGCGAAATACCGGCACGATTCCGCTTAGTAACGTCGCCGTGAAATTCCAGTTGCCGCAAAACATCACGGTAGTGCGGGCCACCCAAGGGGCGGAAAAGTTCAAAGGCGAGCTGCAGTGGATGGTGGCGAGCTTGCCGGCGGGTGCATCGAAATTGTTTGCCGTATCCGTTTCCACGACGACCCCGGGCAAAATCGAACTGATTGCCGAAGCGCTCGGCAAGGGCGCCACCGGCCGAGCGAACGTCGGCACCGATTTCCAGGGCGCCGTAGCCCTGCGCATGCGCGTGGATGCATCGAACAATCCCGTCACCGTGGGCGAAAAGGTCACGTACACCGTGACCATCGAGAACACCGGCAACGTGGAAGCCAAGAATGTGAATCTGAAGGTCAACTATCCGCTGATTCTGCTCAGCCCCGATCATTCGAACCCGCCAGCGACGGCAAGCAACAACGATCTCAACTTTGCAAATCTGACGGTGAAGCCGAGGGATGCCCAACGCATCCTCATCACCATGAAAGCGGCGGGCGACGGCAACGCGGTCTTCCATGCCGAGCTAACTTCCGCCGAACATTTGACCTCCGGGCCATTGATCGTGGAAGAAAGCACGACGATCACGCGGTAATGGTTTGTACGGACCCGCTTTGCGGGTCGCGAGGACCGCCTAAAGGCGGTCACTACAAACCAAAGGTCAGTCCACCTCCACAATCTTCCCCGCAAGAACCTTGAGCCTGCTTTCAAGCTTCTCCGCTCGGGCGCTGTTGCCGCCGCGGAACCAGAGCGCATAGAAGCCGGCAGGAACAATCATTTCCTGCTTGAACTTTTTGCAGGTTGCCAGTGGCATGTAGCCTTCGTCATCCGGCCCCGGCGCATTTGGCTCGGCGAGCGCCAGCAATTGCGGCCGGGCGCGATTGTCGCCGCGAACGCGAACGCCGCCGACAATTTCCAGCAAACCGATCTCGCGGATTCCCGTTTTAAACGATTCCTTGGCCAGTATTTTCGTGGCCATACCGTCGTGCTTTGGCACCCACCAGACATCAAATGGCCCGGCGTCCGGCAGCAACTTGACCGGTTTGCCGAGCGTAGGGATTTCCAACACGGCCTGGTGCTTTGCTTGCCCTGGCCCAGGTGTACCGGCCTTCACGAGCACCAATTTCTTCGGTGCCGGGAAACCGGCATCTTCCGGCAGCGTGAACTTCACTTCGGGCGCAGCTTTCGGATCAGCTGCCAGCAGGAACGCGGACAAGGCAAACGCGAATGCCATAACTACAACTCCAAATGAACAGAAACGTAGAACGGAATTCATTCCGTTCCCAATTCGTCGAACGGAATAAATTCTGTTCTACGAGCCGAGCTACTCTGTAACATGATGCCTATGGGTCGCCGCACCCGCGGCCGCCGTGATGAACCCGAGAGCCCCATGCCAGAGCCTGCCTTTCGCTTAGACAGCCCGACCACGGAAATCTACGTCGGCGATTGCCGGGCCGTGCTGAATGCGCTGCCCGAGCGCAGCGTGGACCTCATCTTCGCTGACCCGCCGTTCAACTGGGACGTTCCCTACGGCGACTGGAACGACGACCGGCCGCGCGAGGAATACGTTTCGTTCACCCACGATTGGCTCGATGGCTGCTTGCGGGTCCTGTCAGACAAGGGCTCCTTCTGGGTCAATATTCCAGACGATACGGCGGCCGAAATCGTTGTGCATCTAAAGCAACGCGGCCTCGTAATGATGAACTGGTGCATCTGGCATTTTCGCTTCGGCCAGCACCGGATGGGCAATTTCATTGTCTCGAAGGTGCATGCATTGTATTTCGCCCGCAGCCGGGAGCAGAGGACCTGGAATCCGACGGCAATTTTGGAACCTTCGGACCGAGCCGCGATTTACGACGATGTCCGAACGCGCACGACCAAGCAAAAAGAGCCCGGCATGCGGGTGCCGCTCGACGTGTGGTACGGGCTGAACTGGGGCCGGATTCAGGGAAATAACAAAGAGCGCCGCAAAAACCACCAGAACCAGATTCCCGAAGTGTACCTGGCGCGCGTCATCCAGGCTTGCTCGAACGAGGGCGACCTGGTGCTCGATCCGTTCCTCGGCAGCGGCACGACATGCACGATGGCCCGCTCCTTGAACCGCCGCTCCATCGGCATCGAGTTCAGCAGCGCGATCGCGCAATCGGCGTTCGAGCGCATTCAAGCGGGAGCGATTCGGCTGGGGAACCCAGCAGCGAGCACCAATTCATTTCATGCCCACCGGAAACGCGGGGTGAATGGTAAGGCGGCGCGATCGAAGTAACGATCTCCCCCTTCCCTAAAGGGAATGGAGAAATGGCGGCATCACCACATGATAATCGGCAGAAGCGCCGAGTAGTCGTCGGTCCAGAGCGGCGTGTTCGGCTCGCGCCGCAATTCGGTCCAATGATCAGGCATCTCCAGCAGCTTGCCGAGGCCTTCCTTGGTTCGACTTACGGCCACCCAGTGCGAGCCGGCTTTTTGGAGCCGGGCGTCGGCACTATCGGAAAACACACGCGCTTCGAGCCCAGCGTCGTCAGTCAACCGGGACACAATCGGTTCCAGATCCAGGTAACGGTTTGAAATGTGCAGCACTAGCAATCCGTTCGGATCCTTCAACTTCCGCAAATACAGTTGAATGGATTGCTGCGTCAACAAGTGAATCGGAATGGAATCGGAGCTAAAGGCATCCACGATAATTATGTCGTATTGTTCCTTCTGCTCCTCCAACTTGAGCCGAGCATCGCCCAGCACGATGCGCTTATCGGCTTCACAGCGGTTGTAAAAGCTAAACATGGTCTCGTATTGCTTACTCTTCGAATTCCAGAGTTTTTCGGTGTCGAGCCGCTTCACGAGCGGGTCGATTTCAAAAATGGTGACGCGCTGTCCCTTTTCGGCATAGGCAGTAAGCGTGCCGGTGCCGAGTCCAATAAAGGCCAGATTCGCGCCTTCCCTGGGCTTGGGAAATTCGCGGAAAATGTCGCCGATTGGCCCGCTCTTCTCGTAATAACTGATCGGCAGCGGCTTGTCGGTGGGCGGCAGGATCTGCTCCTCGCCGTGGAGCGTGGTGCCATGGTACAGCTTGCGGATGAGGGAACCAATCATGTAGTAAGGTTCTTCTTCTTCCTCAACGCGCAAGACACCGAAGAAACTTCGGCCCTGGTAAATTTGCCCGCTGCGATTTTCGCCAATGATGCCCGCCAGCAGAATCGCGCCGACACACAGGGCAAAGCGCAGCGGCCGTTCCACAAAGATGTAGCAAATGAGAGCCGGAATACCGAAGACAATGACCGCAAAGATGTGTTCCACTTCCAATCCCGAGAGTTGCTCGTTTATCTTTTCGCTCATCTTAAGCACCACGCGCTGCCAGGAATGGGGTGTTTCAGCGTAATACAAATCAGGGAGATCGCGCTGATAGGCACAAAACAGAGCCAGCGCGAACAACGCGGATGGAATGACAGTGTCCAAAACGTACGGTCTCAGTCCGCGCTTGAATTCGGTCAATGCGGGCAACATCAAGCACGCCACGGCCAACGCAAGCTTGTACTCGTACACGCCCACGAATACGAGCGGCGCAATGAGGGCATTGAACAAGCCGCCGAGCACGCCGCCCAGCGACATGATCAGATAAAACTCCGTCAAATGGCTGGCAGAAGGCCGCATTCGTGCCAGGGCGCAGTGGCAAGTCAAGGCCACGAACAGAAAGGCCAAGAGGTGCAGTGCAAAGATAATCTTGATTCCGACTTTGATGTGGTGCGGCCAGGCCCCCATGACGAATATCAGCAGCAACACCAGCACGGGAGTAATGAGCGAAAGCGCGGTGTAAAACCAATTCGGCAATCGCGAGAACGCGATGATGAATGTCAGCAAATAAATGCCCAGTGGGAAAATCCACAAGAGCGGCAGCGACGCAATGTCGGTGGCCAGGGCGGTCGTCACCCCTAGCATGAGACTGGAAGGGACAAATGCCAGCAATAGCCAGCGCAGGCGCTGCTGCCACGTGATCGAACTTTCCGGCAAGGCCGGCTGCAGTTTCTGCGGGCCAGGCTGCTTGGAAGGCGATGTGCGTATAGCAGTAGCTGTGCTGACGGGCACCGGAATCATCGTGGGCGATTTCCACAGCAGCCAGGCACATCCCGCGATCAGGAACGCCAGCGCCACAAAACCGGCCGACCAGACCCAGCTTTGCGTAGCCAGCCGGAAGTTTGGCTCCAGAGCAATCGGGTAAGCGACGAGTGCCAGTACGCTGCCCAGGTTGCTGGCTCCGTACAGAAAGTACGGGTCCTTCGCGGCGGGGTGGCCGGTGTTGGCGAACCACTTCTGTAACAAGGGCGCGCTGGTGGCTACGGTGAAGAAAGGCAGCCCAACCGCCAACAGCAGCACAAACAGCATGCCGAAGACCGGAATCTCCTGGCCCTGCGGAGTGAGGTCTTTGTTGACAACAATGGGTTGGTGATAGACCGTGGCCAGCGTTGCGAGAGCCACAATCGTCAGCAGCAACAAGCCCAAATGAACAAACGCCTGCTTGCGCACCCCAAGCCATTTCGTGGTCAAATGGGAATACAAATATCCACCCAGCAGCATGGCCTGGAAAAAGACCATGCAGGTATTCCAGACAATCGGTGTGCCGCCCATGTACGGCAGCAGCATCTTGCCCACTAATGGTTGCACCAGGAACAACAGAAATGCGCTAACCAACAACGTGAGAGCATAGAAGAACAGCAAAGCAGAACTCCAAAAATCTTGGCCTCAACGGGAAAAGGGAAGAGTCAGCATATACGGCAAGAGGTCAGAGGTCAGAGGTCAAAGATTAGAAGTGCGATAGAAATAGGGTTCTCTTTCAGACCTCTGACTTCTGATCTCTGACTCCTGCTTCCTGCTATAATCCCATCATGCCTTCGACCACGATCCAGTTGCCACTACTAGCAGAAGAAACCCCGGCCGCAGCGGAATGGAGCGGTTTTCGGCCGGTTTCGCTGATCGGCAAAGCAACCGATGCACCCGAGCCGGCTGCGCCGCAGGGCGAATACAGCCTTGCTGTGGGGCACGATTGCATCGTGCCCGCCGCGCGGCACGTTGAAAGCGTGACCCACGGAAATGTGTCCCACGGAAAAGATGTGGAATTGCTGGCCCCGGCCGGCGGCATCGATGCGGCATTTGCCGCATTTCATTATGGGGCAGATGCCATTTACTTGGGGCTGAAGAAATTCTCGGCCCGGGCCGAGGCCGAGAACTTCACGCTCGATGAATTGAGTGAAGTTGTCGCTTACGCCCACTCGCTGTCGCCACGCCGGCGGGTTTTCGTCACCGTCAACACGCTGCTTCGCAACGACGAATTGCCGGAACTGGTGGAAACCATCACCGCACTATCCGACATGGGCGTCGATGCACTGATTTTGCAGGATTTGGGCGTTTACCATCTCTGCCGACGATGTTTTCCACAACTGGAATTGCACGCCAGCACACAACTCGCGGTGCACAACCGGGCCGGGGCAGAAGTGCTACGGCAAATGGGCTTCCGCCGCGTGGTGCTGGCGCGGGAACTCACCTTCGAGGAAGTTCACGATATCACGTCGGCAAGCGGCATTGAGACTGAAGTCTTCATTCACGGGGCGCTGTGCTATTCCTACAGCGGGCTGTGCCTGTTCTCATCGCAAACACTTGGCCGCAGTGGCAACCGCGGCAAATGTGCCTATTCCTGTCGTGACGATTATCATGTCCACGGCGCTCCGGATACGTTGCGCGATGGCCGGCAAACGCTCCGCAACCCGGCTGCCGGCTTTCCGTTCTCGATGAAAGACCTGGCGCTGCCGGATCATATCCCGGCTCTGCGCTCGGCGGGCGTTTCCTGTTTCAAGATCGAAGGCCGCAAGAAGAGCCCGCTCTACGTGGCCACGGCGACGGACTATTACCGCAAGCTGATCGACGGCAAGCTCGCCGAGTCGGAACGCGCGGATCACGAAGCCGACTTGCAAACCGTATTCAGCCGGCCCTGGACCCACCTGTTTGTCGAATCGCACCGCGACAAGGAAGTGGCCGATCGCGACACCGTGGGCCATCGCGGCACGCCGATTGGCCATATCGAATCGATCCACGGCGAGCGGCGCGCGACCCGGCTGCGCTTTCGAACCTCGCGACCATTGGAACGGCACGATGGGCTTCAAGTTGACCTGCCATCGCTCGGCAAGCCTTTCGGGTTCCCGGTGGATCGTCTTTGGCTCGTTCAAGGCAAACGCCGCGAGGAAGTAATTACGGCCCCGGCCGGCTCGCTCGTGGAGGTCGAGCTGCCGGCCGATCATCCGGAGTTGCCGCTGGGGGCTGCGGTGTACTGCTCGTCGTCGCAAGAGGTGAAGCGCGCGTTTCGGCACGACCGGCCGAAGCCGGGACAATTCCAAGTGCGCGTGCCGATTGACGTGGAGGTTGTTCTGACGAAGGAGACGTTGGCAGCAACCTTACGAGCCGAAAGCGTAAGCGACGGCGGAGAACCCGTCGCTTACGCTTCCGGCTCGTGTGTGATGGCGCATTGCACGCTGGATGGTCCCTTCTCTTCTGCCAAGGATCCGGTCGCCATGGCCGCCGCGGCCCGCAGCGCTTTCGAGAAGCTCGGCGACACGCGTTTTTCGCTTGCGACCTTCAGCTTCCGCAATGACGACAATCGCTTCGTGCCGATTTCGAAGCTCAACGCGCTGCGCCGCCAAGTGTGCGCTCAACTCGAAACGTCATGGAAAAATGAACGGCTTCGTCGCGTGTTGGAGATCCAAACCGAATGCTGTGCGACTAACACCCCCGCCCTTACGGCCAGTGTTCGCCGGGATTTCCACTGGTCGATCAAGGTGGATCGAATCGATTTTCTCGGTGCTTTCGAAGCCGAAGATTGGGCCGGGCTCGATGAAATCATCATTGATATCGCGCGCGATCATCCGACGCTTCTCGACGAGAAGCTTCAGCAGCTGGCCGGCGCCATTGGTCGCGAGAACATTCGTCTTGCGCTGCCGGCCATCACCCGGAAGTGGGAAGAAGCTGGGCTGTTGCACAAGATCGAGAAACTCCGCGCCGCGGGCTGGACAAAGTGGGAAGCGGCGAACCTGTCAGCTTGGAGTTACTTGCAGCTTGAACCCGCGGGGCTCGCTACGCTTGTCCCGCGGCTTGATGTCGCGACTGATTGGTCGGTATATGTGCTGAACAGGCTTGTGGTTCGACAACTGCTCGCAATGGGCGTTTCGCGCTTTGCCCTGTCGCCGGAAGACGGTCTGGACAACATGCGGCCGATGCTTGCAGAGTTCGGCCCGCAAGCGGTCGCAATTGTCTACCAGGACACACCGCTGTTCATTGCCGAGTCGTGCGCTTATGCTAACCTGATCGGCGGCTGCCCCGGCAAAGCGAATTGCAAGTTTGAAAACATGGAAATGGAATCGAGCCACGGCGAGAAAGTCACGGCCATCGATTACCATTGCCGGACCATCGTTCTGAATCAGGGGCCGTTCTGCTTATCGCGACGGCTGAAGGATCTGGCGGAGGCTGGGGCCGTGAACTTGCGAGCGGATTTTATGTATCGCAAATACACTCCCGAAGAAGTGCGCGATCGCTGGCGGTTGGTGCGCGCCGGCAAGGTAGTGCCTGGCGGCCACGCGGCGAATTTCGATCGGGGAGTTCTATAGCCGCTTGCGGCTTAGCGGGAGGAATTCGATGACTTCCATTCTCACTCGTCGCGATTGGCTCTCCACCGTGTCTGCGGGAGGCGCTGCCTTGGCTCTTTCATCCTCGGTCGACGCGAAGCCGACGAAACAGGATCCGTTCGGCTATTGCCTCAATACTTCCACGATCATGGGCCAGAAGGTGCCGGTCAATGAAGAGGTGAAGATTGCCGCCAAGGCGGGCTATCAGTGCATTGAGCCATGGATCCGAGAACTTGATGCGTTCATGCAAGCCGGCGGCAGCTTGAAAGACCTGGGCAAGCAGATTGCTGATGCTGGGTTGCGCGTGGAAAGCGCAATCGGCTTCGCCGAATGGATCGTCGATGATGATGCGCGCAGAGCCAAGGGCCTGGATGAGGCCAAGCGCAGCATGGATATTGTGCAGCAAATCGGCGGCAAGCGCCTGGCGGCCCCACCCTTCGGCGCGACCGACCGCACCGACATACCGCTGCATCGCATTGCGGAGCGCTACCGGGCCCTGCTGGAACTTGGCGATAAGATGGCCGTGGTGCCGCAGGCCGAACACTGGGGCCATTCGAAGACGCTCACCCGGCTCAGCGAGGCCGCGATGGTGGCGGTCGAAACCGGCCATCCGAAAGCGTGCATCCTGCCCGATGTCTATCACCTGCACAAGGGCGGCTCGGATTTCCACGGCCTGGCGCTGCTCGGCCCGGCCACGATGTTCAACTTCCACATGAACGACTATCCCGAGGTGCCGCCGCGGGAGCAGATTACCGATGCCCATCGCGTTTACCCTGGTGACGGCGTGGCGCCGCTAAAAGAACTCATTCGCGACTTGGTGCGAATCGGCTACACCGGCCAACTCTCGCTCGAGTTGTTCAACCGGGAATACTGGAAACAGGATCCGATGCTGGTGGCCAAGACGGGGTTGGAAAAGATGAAAGCCGTCGTTCATGCAGCTCTCGGCGAGTAGCCGCTGGTGCGGCGTGCGAAACAGCACACCATCGCTGGGCAGATTTCCGCACAACCATCGTTGCAAATTGCCACAACGCTACCAATCGTTCCGGTTCCGGTATTAATCTGCGATTCGAAGCGGACACTGAATAAGCTCGTAACTCCTTGGATTTCAAGCAATTCCGCATCGTTCCGAAGATTTTCTCGTAATTCACTTCGAGCATTGGCACAGCCGTTGCTTAGATCCTTCAGCAATAAGGTTGAATTGCGAGTCTCAACCTTGAGTTCAAAATATCACACCCCTACACCCCATCTACCGGGCACGGGATCTGACTGGTATGCGAGTCCCAGTCAGGATCAATCCCGTGCCCGCACCTCTTTTATGGGCTTGCGCCGCGGAACTCGAGCGCTGGGTGTACCCACTAATCCCAAATCCCAAACTCCAACGAGGCCGAAGCGCAGCGAGGCGCGAACACCTGTGCCTCGTTGCGCTTCGGCCTCGACGATCCCCGTGCCGCGAACATCCGCAAAAAATCTCGGCTATTCTGCATGTGTGACCTCACAAACACTGCCTTACGGCGTTGATTGAGCAAATCGCTCGAACAAATAAGACTTGCCACGATGATTTTCATCCAATTTCTTGGGGAGATTGCAATGCGTACGATGCTGACGGTTGGGGCGGTGGTCGTGGGATTGCTGGCTGCCGGCGTTTCGCCAGCTTTTGCGGCCAAGGGCGTGAAGAAGAGTGAGAATCATCCGGTACATGGCGTGGTCGTGAGCGTTAACCACGGTGATGCCAAGGCTGGCAGCGCCAATGCCGGAGGACACGAAGGTGAGATTACGGTCAAAGTTCATAGTCACAAGAAGAAAGGAAAAGGAGCGGCTAAGGCCGGTAAGAAATCCAGCACAAAGACGGAACAATTCACGGTCGGAAAGGAAACGAAATTTGAAGTGGTCAACGGCAAGCAACATCGTGCTGGCACGTTTGCGGATGTGAAGCCCGGGGAACATGTGGTGATTTCACACAATGGGCGCAAAGCCGAGAAAGTAATCATCCATAGCCACTCGACGAAGAAGAAGCCCAAGAAGAAGTGATGGTTCGCAGCTGTCTGCGACATACGCTGTGTCACCGAAAACCCTGCTTTCGAAAGCAGGGTTTCTTGTTAGTTCGTAGTACCGCATTCAGGCGGTCAGCCTCCCGAAACGCCGAACCGACCTGAAGGCGGTGCTACAAACAAAAGCAAATGAGGAATCATCCATGCGCCATTTCTTGCCGGTCCTGGTCGGTTGTTCGATCATCGTTTCCCTCGTTCGCGCCGACAACAATGCGAAAGCCACGCTGAAAGGCCACTCGGACACGGTCGATGCCGTGGCGTTCAGCCCAGATGGTAAGAGTTTGGCGACGGGCGGCTCCGACGACACGATCCTGCTGTGGGATTTGTCCACAAACAAGGTATCCCGAACACTGAAGGGCCACGAGGATTCGGTTCTTGGCGTAGCATTTAGCCCCAATGGCAAGTGGCTGGCCAGCGCCTCGGCGGATGAAACGATTCGCATTTGGGATCTGACCACCGGCAAGACAGTGCGCACGCTCAAGGCTCATTCTGATTCAGTGAATGCGGTAGCCTTCAGTCCGGAAGGCAAACGACTGGCTTCCGCGAGTGACGATAACACGATCATCGTTTGGAATCTGGAAAATGGAAAACAGCTGGCCACGTTGAAAGGGCACGACGATTCCGTCAACAGCGTTGTCTTCTCTCCCGACGGCAAGTCATTGGCTTCCGGCGCTTCCGACAACATGGTTCGGCTTTGGGATGCCGAGAGCTTCCAATCCACTTATACGCTCAAGGGCCATTCCGATGCGGTTAATTCCGTTCGTTTTTCGCCCGACGGGAAGCTGTTGGCCAGCGGCGGCAGCGATGGCATGGTCTTCATCTGGGATCTGGATTCAAAGAAGGAAAAGAAATCATTCGCCGCGCACAAAGACTCCGTCAATGCGCTGGCCTTCGTGAGCGATTCGAATCGCCTTGTGACGGCGGGCAACGACAGTCTCGCCCGGCTCTGGGAAGCCGATTTAGGCGAAGAAATCGCCACCTTTGCGGGCCACAGCGACTGGATCAACGAACTGGCGATTTCCCCCGATGGCAAGACTCTTGCCACGGCCAGCGACGACGAGACAGTGAAGCTTTGGGACTTGAAAGTTGAAGAGAAAAAGTAAGGCCCAGGGACGAGAAGCCCCCGGGCCTTGCCCGTTCCTTGATCTCATTTGCCGTGAGCCGGGATGGCGGCCTGCCGGGCCGCACGCAGTCGTTCCAGCAAATTGTTGCGCACGGCATTCGGGTCGGCGGCCGCCGGTTGTGCCGCGACAGGTTTCGGCGTTTCAGCCGCCGGCGCCGGATGATGCGACCCGGAGAGCTTGCCATTGGCTTCCGGCTTCTCCGCCGGCAACTTGGTTTCAAAAATCGCATTCACGTTTTCTTCCGGCACTTCCCGGTTCACATACATCGAAGTGATTTGGTTGTATGGCGTCATGACCAAAAGGCCGCCCTCAATGGTGCCGCCAAGCCGGGCCCGCATCACCATAAACGCCGGCTCCAGCCGGTAGATGCTGTCGACCACAATCTCGGTGCGGTTGCGCAGGATCAAGATCAACTTGCTGTGCAGGTCCTGGGGCATCTGGCGAAACAGTTTAATCCATTCGGGGTTCGTCACGACGTTTTCGCTCCACGCAAAGTCCGGTTGTTTTTTTCTGAATCAAGTCTAGCTCAAAAAATCCGATTCTGCCGAGTTTGGCGAGTTTTCTAAATTTCCTAATTTCGTCAAGCCGGCGGAGATACCCGAAGCGCCGAGGATTGCTCTTTTCAAATCGCCCGCCAGACGTTATCGCATTCTGGATTTGGGTCCAAGCCCCGGGAGCCCCAATGATTGCGCCTACTTCATTTCGTTGCTGGTCCGGCATGGTGCCGCTGCTGGTGTTGGCAATCCATTCGCCCGGCCTTTTTGCCCAGCAGATTCATCGCAATGATCTAGGGGGCGGGCAAATCTACTTTCTGCGGGGCCCGGGCAATGTGCGCTATCAGGAAGCCGGCCACCAGGTCAGCACCGAATATGCTCACGCCGAAACATCTTCCGAGTTTCTCGTACTCGATACCGAAGCCAGCACGCAGGCGGGACCACAGCTCTTTTATCTTTACCCCACCCCACGGGCGCCGGTGACCGAAGACTTGCAGGCCAGCATTTGGCTGAAAGCGAAGAAGCCGGGAATACAGATTTGCGTGCGTGTGGTGTTGCCGCGCATGCGCAATCCGGAGGCGGGCAAGGGAGACCAGGCTTTCACCACCATCGTAGAAGGCGAAACTTACAACAACACCGATAGCTGGCAGCGACTGGAATTATCGCATGTGCCGCGCCTGTTGCGCGAGAAACAACAGTTGTTGCGCGCCCAGCTCGGCCGGGATGTCGATATTGCCGACGCCTTCGTCGATCAGTTGTTGTTGAATCTGTATGCCGGTCCTGGCCGCCTCCACGTATGGCTGAACCAGGTCGATATCGGGCCGGTGGCCGAAGACCGTCCCGTTGTCGCCGGGATGAGCCCGCAAGCTTTAAACGTCAGACCGAGCCGCGGTGGGCCGGTTGAGTTGCAGCGCGATCAGCTCATGGTAGGCGGCAAACGCTTCTTCTTCCGGGCGGTGCGTCATTCCGATACAGCACTGGAAATCTGGAAGCGCTGCGGCTTCAACACGCTGGTGCTGGAAAGTGGAGCGTCGAGCAGGGTGATCGACGACGCGCTTCGCCTTGCAGCAGGGCCGCCAATTGCGCCGTTTCGGCAGGAACTCTATTTGGTGCCAACGCTTCCTGTGGTTAGCCTCGATACCGCGCCGGCGACCTTGGTTTCCAATCAACCATCTAATCCGAGTTTCTCAAGTGATCGCATCCTCTTCTCGTATCTCGGCGGCGGCCGGCCGGCGGAAGCGGTTGACCCGGTCGTGCAAACTGCCCAATTCACCCGCGAAACCGATCCGCAGCGGCTACTGGCCATCGATGCCTGGGATGGCTTGTGGCCCTATTCGCGCAACATTGACTTGCTCGGAATCCATCGCTGGCCGTTAGTCACGAGCTTGGAATTGACGAAATACCGCGATTGGCTCGTTCAGCGCCGCCTACTGGCCCGGCCCGGCGCCTTTACCTGGACCTGGGTGCAAACGCACTGGACCGATGAGTACACGCAGTTGGCCTTCAACAAGCCCGCTGAAGCAGTTTTCGAGGAGCCCATAGGCCCCCAACCGGAACAGATTCGCCTCCTCACGTACATTGCACTTTGCAGCGGTTGCCGGGGCATCGGCTATTGGTCGGACCATTTCCTGGCCGACACGCATCATGGGCAAGAGCGGCTCCTGGAAGTGGCGTTGCTCAACTTGGAAATGCAAATGCTGGAACCGGCGCTGCTAGCGCAAATCAAATCGCCGTTTTGGATCGACACCTCGCATCCGCATGTGAAGGCCGCGGTGCTCTTCACCGACAAGGGATTGCTGGTTATTCCGATCTGGCTTGGTGGCGGGGCGCAATATGTGTCGGGGCAATCGGCTACGAAATCACTGAGCATAACCATTCCCCAGGTGCCGTTGACCTCAGAGCCGTGGGAAGTGCGGCCCGGCATAGTCCGCTCGATAAATAATCCCAAGCGAGTGCCGGGCGGCGTGCAAATTACGATTCCCGAATTTGACCTGTGCACGGCGGTGGTATTTACAGGAGACAATAACAAAGACGGCCTGCTGGTCTGGTGGCAGGACCAGTGCCGACAGACCGCGCCGGCGGCCGCCGATTGGACCATCCAATTGGCTCGCGCGGAGCTGGCCAAGATCCAGCCGGTGGAAGAGCAACTGCAAAAGATCGCCCCAGCGCTAAAGGACACAGACAACCTGCTCGGCGATGCGGCCCATCGAATTCAGCGCGCCCAGGAGTATCTCGACGGCAAGGATTACCGAAACGCCTACCTGGAGGGGCAGCGCGCATTGCGGCCGTTGCGGCACCTGATGCGATTGCGGTTTGATCAAGCTGTGGACGCCATGCAGCCGCCGCCCGAAAAGCCAAAGGAGGAGGAAATCAGGCACCCGCCGAAGCCGAAGAATCCGGAACCCGCCAGGGCGCCCGCCAAAGCTGCCGGTCCTGATGCGGGCAGACCAGCGCCCAAGCCTGGCTCGCCGGAGCCGAACAAACCGCCTCCCAAGCCGGAAACGCGGATTCTACGGCATCCGGCGGCGAGTCCCTACGCCGTCAGTTTCTGGACGTTGCCAAAACATTGGCCATTTTGGGACGAAATCAAAAACCTGAAGACCGGCGCCAACGTGCTATCCAGCGGCACTTTTGAAGGCGACCCGGCCGCCGGTTGGACTAAGAAGGAAGATTCCCTGGATTTCGTAGTCATGCAGGCGCGCTATTCGACGGTTACACCCAAGGAAGGCAACCAATGCATCGAGTTGAACATTTCGCCCAAATCAGATCCTGCCAAGCCCGACCAACCGCCAAAGGTTCCGGGCGCGCTGGAGCGCACCTGCCTGGCCGTGCGGAGCCCGACCGTGAAACTGCAGCCGGGATCGCTCGTGAAGATCTCCGGCTGGGTGAAAATCCCGCGGACACTCCTGGCCTCGGCCGACGGAGCGCTCGCCTACGACAACATTGGCGGCGACGCGCTCGGCCTCCGCATCACCGATGCGTGCGAATGGAAGCAGTTCGAACTCTATCGCCGCGTGCCGGCTTCGGGCGAGGTCTTCGTCGTGCTCGCGCTCACGGGCCTTGGCACGGTGCAATTCGACGACATCCGAATCGAGCCGCTCGTGCCGAAATAAGAAGAGCCCAGGGACTTCCCTCCCTGGGCTTTGCGCGCTTTGCGCCGGAAAACCGAAATTCCCGGCCATCTTCTACCCGCCCAGTTATAATGACCAAACGCCGGATCGGTTCGTTCTAACCGATGCCAGAGTGTTCTGCCCCTGAAGTTGCACCTTGCGTGGCCCGGTTGCCGCGCAGCGGCGTCGCGAGGATCACGCCTTTGCCACGGACTGAAGCAACCCCGCTGCTGATGCAGACCACCTGCCCGCATTGCTGGCAGAAGTTCCAGCCGGTGGACATTCTCTGGGTGTCGGTTCACCCTGAATTGCGCGGCGACCCAAAGTTGGGGCCCGATCAGCAAAGGCGCTTTCTGCCCTCTCGCTTCACGCCGGCTGGTTTCGCCATTGATGCCCGTGGCCGCGAATGCCAGCAATTGGCCTGCCCGAATTGCCACCTCACGGTGCCGCGAGCGCTGCTGGAATTGCCGCCCTGGTTTATCTCGATCCTTGGCACGCCGTCTTGCGGCAAGTCGTTCTACCTGGCTGCGCTGACCTGGGAAATGCGCCGGCTCATGCCGGCGCAATTCGGTATGTCGCTTGGCGACACCGATGCCGTGGCCAACCAGGTTCTGATCGATTACGAGCAGCAGTTATTTTGTAACACCAACCCACACGACATCGTGAGCCTGGGTGACTTGATCCGCAAGACCGAAGAACAGGGCGACATGTATGACACGGTGCTGATGGGTGAAGAGTCCATCAGTTTCCCCAAGCCGATCATGTTCACGATGCGGCCCAAGGAAAATCACTGGAAGGGCAAAGAGGCCGACAAGTTTGCCCGTGTGATTTGCATCTACGACAATGCCGGTGAATCATTCCTGCCGGGAAAAGACACGTTTAGCAATCCGGTTACGCGGCATCTGGCCAGCTCCAGCGCTTTGCTTTTCCTTTTCGACCCGACCCAGCATCCGCCCTTCCGTCAACGGCTGGAACGAGCCGGCCTGGTGGTCGCATCCGGCGCCCGTGGCCGGGCCGGCCGGCAGGATTTGATCCTGATCGAGGCTGCCACGCGCATCCGTCGGCTGCTGAACATGGGCGACGCTTTGAAACACACCAAGCCGCTCATCGTGATCGTCACCAAGAAAGACTTGTGGGGGCCGCTCTTGAGCGAAAGCGTGCCGGCGCAGCAGCCGCTGGTAACCACGCGTTCCGGACAAACAGCCCTGAACATGGAAGCCATCGATGATCATTCGAAAAAAGTGCGCAAGCTGTTGCACGAAACCACGCCGGAAATCGTCGAGGCGGCCGAGAATTTCGCCGAGAGCGTGACGTTCATTGGCGTCAGCGCTCTTGGGAAAATGCCGAAGAAGATGGGCGATTCGAGTCTGTGGGGCATTGAGCCTGATGCTATTCAGCCGGATAGCGTCACGCTGCCGATGCTGCTTTCCTTCCACTTGCGCCTGCCGGGTTGCATTCCGGTGGCGTCGCGGCAGCCCCGCACCACTGTTTCATCGGTGAAGGAATCCGCATGAGCCACGAACTGTATTACACGTCGGTTCCGAACGGTTTGCAGCCCAGTGATCATGGCTTCTGCGTGGTAGCGCAAACCCGCGGGCTGCCCTCGGACCTGCTGGCCAAGCTGAAAATCATCAGCGACTACCGGGAGTTGATCCCGCCCGGTGATCCGCAAGCAGCGCGCAATCCGGTGCGCTATTCACATTTGCGCATCAAGCTAGGCAGCCGGCGCTACCATGTACTCACCAGGGCGTGTTTTGCCGGGCGCGATTATTCGCAGCGGACCAACAAGTTCGTGCATCACGTGGTGTTCGACGCTTCGGAGTTGGCATCGGGCGGCCCGGCTTGGGCATTGCTACAGCCGGGGTTCATGGAAACCGGCTTCGATGGCAAACCGCGTTACATCGAACGGGGCCGGTCGTTGCCGGATGATGAGCCGTCGGCTGCCCCGTGCCGCGCTTGGGAGATGGAGACGGGTGATGCCGGCTGGGCCGGCGTCTTGGCTGCGGCCACGACGCCGGATCGGCCTGCATTCCTGATCTATAATCTCGGCCAGGAACCGCTGACACTTATCGGCGAAGCGCTGGCGCTGCTGCCGCCCGAGCGCCGCTGGGACGTGACCTTCAGCACTTACTTCTGCGGCTTGCCGCCGGATGTCTGGTGCCAGTGGCGCTGCGTGATTGACGGCTCGGACGAGGCCCGCGTGGCGGAAGGCACACCGGGAGCCTTGATTCTTCCACTCTCCTCTGCGCAAGGTACGGCCCCGCCAACGGATTTGGTGCAAGCGGCCCGCACCGGGCGGCGCGTCTCGGCGCCGGTCCCCGTGAAGGCTGTGGCGGTGCCAGCGGAAGATTACACGCCGTCACCGGTAACCAGCGCTCGGGCCGCTGCCGTGCGTAATTCGCCACCGCGACCGCGCACGCCGGAGCCGGTCAATCTTGCCGATGGCAATTGGAAGGGACCCAGCAAACCCGAGCTAGTTATGGAGCATCCGAAATCGCGTACGGGTGCCAGCTTGCTGTGGTTGGTAGCCGGGCTGTTTTTGGGGATTGTGTTGGTAGTAGCTTCGGTCTTGCTGATTGAGCTCGCGACGGGTCATGGCCTGCTGGGACCTAGCCCAACGGAGAAAGCGGCGTTGGCAGAGAATCAGCAACTGAAAGATGCCGCACAAACAGCGGAGCGCTCCAGCCAAGCCAGTTTGCGGGCAAAGGAAGAGCGAATTCGGAGCCTGGAAAGCGATCTGGAAAATGCTCACCGGAAAGCGAGTCCGGCGTCAAAGGATCCGCCGCCGCAGAAAAAAGACGACTTTTGGGGCCTTATTTATCAAATGGGGCGCGGCATAGACCAAAAGAAAGCAAAAGAACTCAGGCACCAGTTGGTTCAGGCACAAAAGGAAAACGAGGAGCTAAAGAAGCGAATCAAGGAGTTGGAAGCAAAATTGGCGAAAGGCAACGATGCTCCGCCGCCCATGGAAGATCCCAAGAGGACCAAGCCCAAGGATCCAAACCCCAAGACGGATACGCCGAAGAATGATACGCCGAGCAGTCTGGAAGAAGATAATGCCAAGAGTCAATTGGACAAGGCGCGCAAGTTGGTTGATAGCGACAAAGACGCGGCAATCAAGGTGCTCAATAAGATCATCGAGGAGCATCCCAAAACGCGGGCCGCCGAAGAAGCTAAGAAGCTACTCAAAGACTTGAAATAGCGCACCAAGATCGAAGTGTTCCACTGATCTGGCTAAGTCAAAATTCCTATGTCCGAAATTCGTCTGCACGTTGATACCCTGGAATCCGCGCTCCGGTCGGCCGATCTCACTCTATCCGACTCGTTGCAGCGCGCCGCAACCGCCTACCTCGAAGCTTGTGACGCCGTTAATAAACGCCTCGCCCAGTGCGAGGACCAGCTGCGCAAGGGCTTTCGCTCCGAGGCGCTGCGGCTCGCCAAGATGGAGCCTGACCTCCTCGAACTATACAGCGAGCTAAATTTTCCAGAGCGCGATGCCTGGGACGAGCGGGCGATGCTGCTGAACCTGGAAGTTCCGCCTCGCCTCAACCATCGCGTCGCTGAACTGCTCGACCGGGCCTTTCTCGAAGAGCAATCGCTGGGCGACCTGCTGCAAACCTTTCGGCACCAGGCACTGGCCCGCGCGCCGCTGCAAAGGCGGCTTGGCACGCTGCGCCTGATTGCGCAGGCCGAGCCGGCCAACCCCGCGTGGCAGGACGACATCGAAGCGTACGAAGACGCGCGCATGAACGAGCTTCGCGGCGACTTGAAGAAACTACAAAGAGAAACCAATTGGCCGCTCGCGCGCAACCTGATGGACGAAGTGAAGAACAGCACCTGGGCCTCGCCCGTGCCGCTCGATTTGACCGAAGACCTGACGAAGGAGTTTCGCCGGCAAGCCCGCATGGACGGCCAGGCACAAGTGATCCGCCTCAAGAAGCAACTCGATGATGCTACTTCGAAACTTGATCTTGATGCCTGCCGCCGCATTCGCGACAACATCTTCAAGATGGCCGACGAGCGTGGCATCGGCCGCGTGGACCCGGTGTTGCATCCGGTCCGGCCGCAGTTGGACTGGCTGGCCGACCAGGAGAAGGAACAGAAGCAACGCCGGCTGTTCGGCACTGCCGTGGATCAAATGCTGGCCGCCATGCGCGAAAAAGCCGACGTTGATGTCGTCAAGCAATTGCACGCCAAGGCCGAGGAATTCGGCTATGTTTTGCCCGAAGATGCCGAAACACAATTCCGCCGCTACGTGGGCGCTGATAAGCGCAAGCAACTGCTCTACATTCTCCTCTGCGTGGGTCTGATCGCTGGCTTCGCGGCCATTCTTGGCGTGATCATGCTGATGGGGTTTCTGAAATAAGGCTCCGCCTCCCCTACACTGTCTCGTCGCCACTGCCCTTGAGCAGGCCCAATTCGCCGGCGATCGGTTTCATCGCATCGATCACGAATTGAATGTGCTCGGTCAAATCGACGCCGAAATCGGCTGCGCCCCGTTCAATGTCATCACGGCTCACATTACGAGCAAAGCCCTTCGACTTCATCTTTTTCTTGACGCTGGAGGCGGTCAGGTCGGTGATGCCGGCGGGACGAAGGAGGGCAACCGCCGTCACGAAGCCTGCCAGTTCGTCGCAGGCGTACAAGGCTTTGTCCATGCGATGCACACGCGGGCAATCGGGCAAATAATCGGCGTGCGACTTGATGGCATAAATCACGTCTTCCGGATAGCCTTTGTCGCGCAGGATCTTTTCGCCTTGCAAGGGATGATCCGGCGGGTTGGGCCAGCGCTCGTAATCGAAGTCGTGCAGCAACCCAACAACGCCCCAGGTTTCCTCGGTCTCGCCCAGCTTGCGTGCATAAGCGCGCATGGCGGTTTCAACGGCCAGCATGTGATTGATGAGGCTCGGGTTCTTGACGTATTCGCTAAGCAGAGCAAAAGCATCGGCACGTTTCATGACAACTCTTCGAGATAGGTTGCACCGTCCGCGCGGAACCGCTACCAAATGCGCACTACTCCGTAAGCATCAAACTGTGAATCCATGCTTAAGACCGAGATTCCTTCCACCATAGCTTGAGCCACGATCAAGCGGTCGAACGGGTCCCGGTGATGGAATGGAAGTCCTGCCTGCACATCAGCGTAATCGACTGTGACAGGCAGGATAGTTAGGCTTAGATCGGCAATGGCTTTTCTCATCCACATGTGGTAGGGCATGGATAATTTCAGCTTACCCAGGCTCACCTTGATGGCGATTTCCCAAAAAGTACCGGCTGAGGAGAGCTTGATTGTTAGCGTTTTGCAGTTCGATCAGCGCTTTTGACCCGAGTCGTTTCGGTTCATCCGCGGCCCAAATGAGCGTATGCGAATCAATAAGAAACCTCACTCCATATACTCCCGGAAATCTTCGAGCGGAGAATCAAAGTCAGGAGCCATATGTAGCACGGTCCCTTTCAAAGTTCCGAGTTTGCGCTGCGCTGACGCCGTACTCGGAACTAGACGGGCCACAGGCTGGTCATTCTCAGTGATTACGATTTCATCGCCGGGCCCTAGCTTGCCGATTAGTTGTTTCAGCGCGGCTTGAGCTTGATCCAGCGTGACAGTATTGGACATGGCGATTCTCCGGCAGCCTAGGTGTTGTTCATTCTATCGCTCTCGCAATCAACCTGAAGCACCAGCCTGCCTCTTACTTCTTCCCCCCCACTCGTTCGACCTGGGCATGGGCCTGGTTCTTCAATTCCTGCGCTTGCGCCTTTTGTGCCGCGGGGGCGGTATACTTGGTGAGGAAATTGTTCCACCAGCTTTCGGCATTCTGCCAGGCTTTGTGCAGCGTTTCGCGCTCGGCGGGGTCGTCGACGGCGATGCGCTGGAGCCGGTCGGCCTGCTCGTGTTTGCACAGGGCCATTTGGTACGTCGCTTCGGCCGCGATCGGCTCCGCGGATGCTTTTTCGATCAACAGAATAATCTTTTCGGCGCGCCGATTGAGTTCCGCGACTTGCCCTTTGGCAGCGAGGTAAGCCGGGTCGGTAACGTTGCCGGACTTTTCCGCCCGCGCCATGTTGCCATAGGCCGTGAGCATCTGCTCCATCCACTGGTTGGCATCGGCCTCCAGGTTGGGCTCCCGGGCCAAGCGCTGTTGCGTGAGGCTAATGTGGCCAAGCACGTTCATCAGGCAGCGCGAAGCCTCGTCGAATTGCCCGCGTAGAATGCCGTCGCGCGGCCGGGCATGTTCCAAGAGCTTCACCAGTGGTTGCCGCGGATCATCGGCTTGATCCTTGGGCCCCTCATCGCCTGAACCTTCTGACTCCGTAAGGAAGCGAATAAACGGCAGCCGGGGGCGTTTTGCCTCTTCCGACTGCTCGGCGGCTTCGGCTTCCTTCGATTCCTTCGGATCGGTGAGCAGACGGCGAAACGGCAGGGCGAATAGATTGCGCAGTTGATTCATCTTGAGCTGGGAGGGCATCTGCTGCCAGGGGACCAACTGCTCCCAGTAACGGTAGTAGAGTCGAAACTGGGGTTGTTCCCGGTCCAGGCCGCCTTCTTCCGGTGGCAGGAAGTGAATCAAGACGCGGGTCGGCGTGGCGACGCTGTTGGGCGGGTTCCAGAATTCAGTTTTTTCCCCGGTTTCGGCAAAACGTTCTTGGAGCGCGGCCGGGTCGATGCCGACATTCGCGGTTTGATTGCCGGCAAACACCGTTTGCAGAAAGCGCATGCGGGGCGAGAGGCTGGAAAGCGATGGCCCCAGGTAGACGGCGCTTCGCTCTACCCATTGTTTGACATTATCTGCGCCCTCGTTGCCGGCGGCAGCCGATTTCAGCAAATCCGGATTGGCTCGGGCTTGCCGGAGAGCCAACACAGGCTGCCCATCGGCGGCCGCCACGGGTACACCGTGCCGGGGGTCGAAGAGAAGAATGTCCGAACCCACACGCACACCGAGTGCCCACATTCGAGCCTGGCCGGATTCGTCCTTGTGGCCGATCAGACAGCCGTCGAGTCCCAATTGTTGCCACGCGGCCAGGGTCGCGTACATCCGCTCGATATCGTTGCCGCGGCCGACGTGTAGAACCACGCCGGCCGGCAGCGGACGCGTGGCCCGTTCCTGCAACCACACCTGCCGCATGACCCAGGCAAAGGCAAGCTTGGCACGCGTCAACTCGTCGCCGGCCGGGAGCTTCAGCGCCTGAATGCCGTCCTGAAAGAGGAAGCATTCATCCAGGTAGTGCGCATCGACCGGCGTGAATTCGCCTTTGCCGAGTTCCTTTAGTTCGGCGTCGTTCAGGTTGAATTGCTTGCGCAGGAAATCGGCCTCCGCGTCGCTCAGTTTTCCGGCCGGGCTTTCCTTTTCGCGCGCCAAATACACATTGAGTTGACTCACCGCTGATTTGAATTCGTCGAGCGTGTGGTCCTTGCGGAAGGTCTCGCGCACCGTGACCAGCGGGTCGTCCTGCTCGGCGGTGGTGGTAACGCGTTCGGCCGGCGGGCGGGGGCAGCCGGTGACCACGGCCACAACGAGCGCGGCGGCTAAAAGTCGAACACAACGGCGGGCATTAGTCGGCACGTGTCGATTCCCCTTCAGGAGCAGAATTCAAGGCCTGGCGAATTCGCAGGCAACCCCGGATCAAGCCGGCCAAATCGTCCAGCGGCACCATGTTGGGGCCGTCGCTCAAGGCCCGGTCGGGGTTCGGGTGCGTTTCCAGGAAAATTCCGTCGCAGCCTGCCGCCACGGCCGCTCGGGCCAGGACCGGCACCATGCGGCGATCCCCCCCCGAACGGTCGCCCTGGGCGCCTGGCATCTGTACGCTGTGCGTGGCATCAAAGATCACGGGGGCGCCCAGTTCCTGCATCCACGGAATGGCCCGCATGTCGTTGACCAGCTGGCCATAGCCAAACGTGCTTCCGCGTTCGGTTAGCAGGACATTTTTGTTCCCCACTTCACCTAATTTCGCCACCACGTTCTTCATGTCCCATGGGGCCATGAATTGGCCTTTCTTCACATTTACCGCTTTGCCGGTCCGGCCGGCTTCCTGCAGCAGATCGGTTTGCCGGGCCAAGAACGCCGGAATCTGAATGAGATCCACGACTTCCGCCACCCGGCTAATTTGATCAATCTCATGCACGTCCGTTGTCACCGGCAAGCCGAATTGGTTGCGAACAGCAGCCAAAGTTCTTAGCCCGTCCCGCAAGCCGGGGCCGCGGAACGACTTGCCCGACGAGCGGTTGGCCTTGTCGAACGAAGCCTTGAAGATCAGCGGGATTCGCAACTCGTCGGCGATCTGTCGCAACCGGCCGGCGATGCTTAGCGTCAATTCATGCGATTCGATCACGCACGGCCCCGCGATCCACAGCAGCGGCAGACCGCGCCCGCAGGCAACCGAACCAATCGTCACTGGATTCATGAGACCGTCCCTGATCGAGAGGAAGACTGCCGGACAGGTGAATGAATAAGCAATGCCGGGAAAACGAACAGAGGCGCCGGGCATAATTGGCGCAGTCGAGTTGCGAAGGCCCGCAGTTCGCCGGCCCTGGCGGACGCGTTATCACTTTTTTTGACTTTCCGGGCGCTGCGCGTCGCGGCAGGATTTCCGTAAATTCTTGTGCTGCAGGAAGCTACGGCGTGCCCTCGACACCTTCGTAAACATTGACACAATTTGAGTGCCTATTATTTGATGGGTTTGTGGCTTCATTAATTAATTCATTGGTTGTTTGATTCATTAGTAGTGCTCACGTGAGTGCATGCGCCTCAGAGGCGCCTTATCAAAACTGAAAGGCGGCGATTCGCACGAATCTCTGAACATTAGTACACTATATTCAAGTGTACGGTCCAATTTCGACATTGCAAAAACGTTGCGACAAAATTCGAGGCGAAATGGCTTGGCCGCCTGTAGACTTTGGTGTGCGGATTTGGCTTCCTGGTTATGCAGGTAGCGCACGTTGGTATTTCACGCGCGATGCCATGAAGATCGCGCGCGAGTTGGTGGAGGGTGCTGGGCCGTTTTCGCTTGACATTAGTCTCACCGAGAATCTCAATGATCGTGGCGCGGTGCGAAAAATGTGTTGGGGCAACATGCTTGTCTACGTCAATGATAATGGAGACGCCTGGGTTCGCCTTTTGGACCACAGTGAATTTGTACCCAGGGATCCTGTGCGCGCCGCGTTAAGCGCCGAAGTTGCTGGTTTTTTTGACGAAACGGATGGCCCGTTCGCGGTACGAGCCTCCGACATGATCAGCCGCGACCAAGCTCATGAAGCTTTGTTGCATTGGCTTAACAGCGGTGGTAAATCGCCAAAGTTGAATTGGGATTAGGAAACAACAAACCCCGGACTTGCCCTCTCCTAGCATCCGGGCGCTTGCGCTCCTGGCTTCATTACTTGCTTAAATCTCGCTCCGGAATTTGCTGGCCAAAACTGCAGCTTCTATCGTAGAATGCAGCTCGACTTCTCTCGGCCCGCGTCGGCCATTTATCCCAACCAGTTCATGCACCTTGCGAGGTACCGTATCATGGCCCAGGTTCGAGAACTTCTGGAGCGAAAAGGGTCGCACGTCCTTACCATTGGCCCGACTGCATCGGTCCTTCAGGCGGCACTGCTGATGAACGAACACCGCGTCGGGGCGCTGGTCGCCATCGATGGCGGGCGGGTGGCCGGCATGTTCACTGAGCGAGACGTGCTCCAACGGGTGGTCGCTCAACGGCGCGACCCGGAAGGGACTCGCGTTGATGAGGTGATGACGACAGCCGTCATTTGTTGCTCGCCGGACACAACCGTGGACGAGGCCCGCGGAGTGATGCGCGACCGCCGCATTCGTCATTTGCCCGTGGCCAATGCCGATGGCCAGCTGCTGGGCTTGATTTCCATCGGCGACCTCAATGCCCAGCTCCAGGCCGCCCAAGAGCAGACGGTGTTTCTGCTTACGGAATACATTCAGGGACGGGTGTGAAACTGCGCTCGTAGCGGAATTCGCCAAAATTTCGCTCGTCCGCCTGGCGGAATTCTGGCGAATTCCGCTACAGTGGCTGAGGTCGGCTCAAAATGTAGACATCGGGGGGCACAGGGATGAGACTGCGCAAATATGGACAAGGGGCTTGTAACGATGGCGAATTGCGAGTCTATTCTACTGCGGAGCACGTGCCTGCAGGCCTTTTCAACCCTCCCCTCTCCCCGCTGGAGAGAGGGACTGGGGGTGAAGGGAGAGAATCTAACCCCCTCACCCCCTTCCCCTCTCCCCAGCGGGGAGAGGGGAGAAAGAATCTAAGCCTTGTGCTGCTCGTCGCTGCGGTTGCACTCATTCTGCCGCACATCGCACATGCCCAAACCACCATCGGTTGGCGCACCGATGGCACGGGCTGTTATCCCAAAGCGCAGCCGCCGTTGGAGTGGTCCACGACCAAAAACGTGGTCTGGTCCACGGCCATGCCGGGCTATGGCGTTAGCCATCCCGTGCTGCTGGGCAAGTATGTCTTCACCTGCTCCGAGCCCGGCACACTTCTTTGCGTCAACCGCGATGACGGCAAAATCATTTGGCAGAAAACCTGCAAC
>DATGHS010000364.1:0-10524 GCA_035307785.1 Gemmataceae bacterium | reverse complement strand
CTGAAAGATTATCAGGCGGTGTGCCTGCTGAGCGTGCGCCAGCCCGGAAGCGATCTTTGGGGCGTGCTGAATACCTATGTGCTGGCCGGCGGCAATCTCGCGATCATTCCGGGCCGCGAGGATCGAATCACCGACGACTATAACTCCGAGGCCGCCCAACGACTCATGCCTGGCAAGCTGGAGAAGATTATCGATGCTCCGCCGACCGCGAAACTCGGCATTCCGTGGGACATCAAGAATTTCACGCATCCACTGCTGGCCAAGTTCCGCGACTGGGAACAGCGCGGCAACGTGGGCGTTGTGCTCCACAAGCCCGGCGCCTTCCGCTACTGGGAGGTTTCCACGCCGCATGCCGGCAACGTCATCGTCCGTTACGCCGACGCCAACCTGGACAAGAAGGACGACAAGGAAAAGAAGGCGGGCACGCCTGCCCTTTTGGAGCGCGTGGTGGGGCGCGAGAAGGGCGCCGGCCGCGTGATCCTGTTCACCACCGCCATGGACTTCCGCAAGGACGAACCGGACTGGAACGACTACCGCCAGACGACGCATTATTTTTACCTCGTTCTCGCCAATGAAGTCGCGGGCTACTTGCTCGGCGACGCGGAAGAGGTGAACTTCAATTTTACCTGTGGCCAGGCATTGGCGTTGCCGTTGCCGCTCGACGCGCGCTTTCCGGAATACACGCTCGACGGCCCCGGCGTCACCGGGCCCGACACGCGGGTGATGCGCGACGAGAAAGACACGGAACTCCGCATCCGGCAAACGGGCACGGCCGGCAATTTCGTGGTGTCGGGCGGCAAGCCGCGCTGGGAGACGAAGTTCAGCCTGAACCCGCCGCCCAATGAATTCGTGCTGGATCGCGTGCCGCCGGAAGAGATTGAAAAAGTCACGGGTCCGGAAGCGCTCGTGCCGGCCGGTCAAAACAAGCCGTTGAAGGACCTGATCTCCAGCCGGTTCCGCCAGCCGATGGAACTGTTGCCGTGGCTGATGGCAATACTGCTAATCGGCATGGCGCTGGAATGTTACCTGGCGAACCGCTTTTACAAGAAGGAACCGGAGCCGGATACGGTGATGGAAGCGCAACCGGCATAGTGTTTTTACCCCCTCTCCCCTCGGAGGGAGAATGTTGGGGCGAGGCGTGAAAACAGTGGCCATTTGGGGCGCTTCCCCCTCACCCCATCCCCTCTCCCCCAAGGGGCGAGGGGTGATATGATGTTGGATTCATCCATGGACTTCACCTTCGATCCGCCGTCGCCCTGGTCGCACTCGCCGGTCGAGATCCTCCAGAGCGTGGCCATGCTGTTGCCCGGCTCGCTCGGCCGGCTGCTGGCAGCGGCCATGCCGATCTTGGGCCGGCTGCTCCTCGCCGCGCTGTGCGCCGCGCTGGGCTGGCTTTCGCGCAGTACTAGCTTCGGCAAAGCCTGTTGGGCGATGATCCTCGGCGTCGTCGGCCTGGCCCTCGCCACGGCGCCGTTGCCCGCGATTACTGCCGTCTTCCTCGTCTTCGTAACGTTGGCCACCTATCGCGGGTCGGCCAAGGTTCGCGGTGTGAAGCTGCTGCTCATTATTGGCCTGCGTTTGCTGGCGCTTTTGATCGCCATTCTCACCATCGTCCGGCCGGCGCTGGCAGTGCGCGATGATCAGCGTGTGCCCTCGGTGCTGCTCATCGGTTGTGACTTCTCGAAGAGCATGACCCTCCGTGATGAATACAACAAGCAATCGCGCTTTGAAACCATGCAAAAAGTGATGGAACGCTGCGAGCCGATCATCAAGCAACTCGAAGAGGAGCAGCAAATTACCGTCAAGGTGTTCGCCTTCGCCGAGGATGTTCAGCCCTATGACAAGAACCGGCAGCCCGACGGCAATCGCACCGATATCGGCGGCATGCTAAACCACCTCCACGAACAATATAAGAACGAGCCAAACCTTCGCGGCATGCTGATTGCCAGCGATGGCGCGGATAATGGCACGCGCTTCAACGCGGTGCAGGAAGCCGCCAAGTATCGCGCCATTCAGTGTCCGATTCACTGCTTTGCGCTCGGGCAGGCTGGCACGTCGTCGCAGCAAAAAGATGTTGCCATCACCAGCATCGTGATCGAGCCGTCGCCGGTTTATGTAAAGGGGCGCATGATTATTCGCGCCAAGATCGATGCCTTTGGTTTCGAGAATAGTCCCATCGACCCGGTGCTGGAATTTGACGGCAAGGGCGTGCCCATCGGAAAAATGTTCATGGCCGACGAGGAAGTGGAGGAACGCTGGCACCCAATCGTCGCGCTGCGCAACGGCAACGAGCTTCGGATCGAGACGACCGCTCCGCCCACGCCGGGTGAAATCCGCGTGACGTTACGTATCAAACCGCTGCCCGAAGAAGTCACCATCTCCAACAACGAGATCTCGACCTACGTCAGCGTGGTGAAGGAGGGCGTCAGCGTCCTCATCGTCGATGACGATCGCGAAGAGCGCAAATATATCCGTAACGCGCTTTCCGCCGATCCGCGCTTCCGCGTTCATCTTGTCACCCGCCAGACCGAGCAACCGCCGCCGCCGAATGAAGCCGAACTATATCAACTGGAACGACAGGCGTACGACGTGATTATCCTGGGCGATGTCTCGGCCAAGCGGCTGCGCGCCTGCGATCCCAAGATTCTGGACAAGATTCGCGAACTCGTGGACAAAAAAGGCGTGGGCTTCATGATGATGGGCGGGCACGACAGCTTCGGCGGCACCGCGGGCCGGGGCGGCAGCGGCGACTGGCAAGGCACTCCCATTGCCGACTTGCTGCCGGTGGACTTATCGCAATCGGGCCAGGTCGATGCGCCCACGGAGATGTATCCTACGCCCCAGGGCGAGGAGCATTATCTTCTGCAGCTCGCCGCCACGAAGCCAGCGAACGTCGAAACTTGGCGGCGGCTCAATCAGGAGGTAAAGCTCGGCGGCTACAACCGGCTGGGGAAGGCGAAATCGCCGCAGCCCGGCAAGCCGCTCGCCACCGTGCTGGCCGGCACCGATCCCGGCGGCAAGGGCGAGCCGCTGATGGTCTTTCAGATGTTCGGCAAGGGCCGCGTGCTCGCGTTCGGGCCGGACACCACCTGGTACTGGGGTAAACTCGGTTTTCCGGTAACCACCGAAGGCTGGGATTTGCACGACCGCTTCTGGAAGCAAGTTGTCCTCTGGCTGGCCCAGCAGGAAAACAGCGAAGGCAACGTCTGGATCAAGCCCGACTTCCGCCGGCTGCCTTCCGGCAGCAAGCAGGCCTTTTCGGTCGGCGTGAAGGGCCGCACCGGCGTAGACCTGCCCGGCGCCAGGTTCGATGCGAAGGTAATCGCCCCCGATGGCGCGTCATTTCCCGTGCAGGTCAGCCGCGAGGGCGAGCAATACCGCGGCTACTTCTGGCGAACGGATACCGCCGGCGAATATCGCATCGAAGTGGCGGGCATGGCCCTCGACACCGACCAGAAACCGGTGAACGGCAGAGCCTCGGTTCGCTTCCTCGTGTATCAAGACGAAAGCGAACTTTTGAAACAGGCCGCGGAACCCGAAACTCTGCAGAAGATCGCCGCCGCCGGCGGCGGCCGTCCGCAGGTCTACCGCATGGATGACTTGCCCCAGTTCCTGAAAGACCTCAAGTCCGCCACGCTGCCGAACCAGCGCATCAAGATCAAACACTATCCCGACTGGAAAAAGAAGTCGGACCCGTGGTACGCCCCGCCGGCCTTTCAGCCGTTCTGGTTGATGCTGTTCGTGACCGTGCTCAGCCTGGAATGGGGCCTGCGCAGATGGTGGGGTATGGTGTGACCGCAGATTCGGCCACAGATGAACACGGATTTCATAACACGGATGAACACCGATAAGAATGTGGGAGAAAAACTCGGGTCCAAATCAACGGAGGGTGCGATGAAACATGCAGACATAACTGAGAAAATCATTGGCGCCTACTACAAAGTCTACAATACCCTCGGTTATGGATTTCTTGAAAAAGTCTATCAGAACGCAATGGTGATCGAGTTGCAGCGACAAGGTCTTAGAGCAATTCCGAGCGCGCGAATCAAGGTTTATTATGAAGGCATCGAGGTAGGCTGTTATTTCGCCGACATCCTGGTCGAGGATTGCGTTATTGTTGAGTTGAAAGCGGTAGAGGCGCTTGCAAAAGAGCATCACGCGCAGATTCTCAATTACCTAAAGGCTACTGGAATTGAAGTGGGCCTTTTATGCAACTTCGGCCCGAAGCCGGAAATCAAGCGAAAGGTATTTGATAAGAAAGAGCCTGCGAGCCACCCACACAGTTTTGACGGCGCCCCGCTAAGATGATTTTTCTAATCCGTGTTGATCGGTGTTACGAAGTCCGTGTTCATCCGTGGGCCAATGTACCATAAATGCGCATCGTCTCCCTTATTGCCAGTGCCACGGAAATCGTTTGTTCGCTCGGGCTGGGCGAGCAACTCGTGGGCCGCTCGCATGAATGCGACTTTCCGGAATGGGTCAAGCGCCTGCCCGCCTGCACGGAACCGAAGTTCGACATCCACGGCAGCAGTGGCGAGATCGACCGGCGCGTGAAGGAAACGGTGCGCGATTCGCTTTCGGTCTACCGTGTCTTCACCGATGTCTTGCAACAGTTGCAGCCGGACTTGATTGTCACGCAATCGCATTGCGAAGTTTGTGCCGTCAGCGAGCGCGACGTGCAAGCGGCTCTCGGCGACTGGACCGGCCCCCGGCCGGCCATCGTCTCGCTGCAACCGAATTGCCTGGCCGATGTGTGGGCTGGCATTTGCCACGTTGCCGAGGCTGCCGGTGTGTGGGAGCGCGGCCCGGCCCTGGTCGATTCACTGCAAAAGCGCATGCAAGCGATCTCGGCTCGGGCCAACCACTGGGGCCGCAAGCCTACGGTGGCCTGCCTGGAATGGATCGACCCGCTGATGGCCGCCGGCAACTGGACCCCGGAACTCGTCGAAATGGCCGGCGGCGTCAACCTCTTCGGCAAAGCCGGCGCGCATTCGCCCTGGATGACCTGGGAAGACCTGCTGCGGCAAGACCCGGATGTGATTGTGGTCATGCCGTGCGGCTTCGATATCGCTCGCACCCGCCAGGAAATGCCCGTACTGGCGAATCGCGAAGACTGGCGGCTGCTAAAAGCGGTGCGCAATGGCCGGGTCTTCGTCGCCGACGGCAACGCCTTTTTCAACCGCCCCGGCCCGCGGCTGGTGGAAAGCCTGGAGATGCTGGCGGAAGCAGTAGTGCCGGGGGCATTCAGCTTCGGCCATTCGGGGATGGTGGCCTATTAAGAATCAGCCCACGCATGAACACGGATTCCATTACACGGATCAACACGGATTGGAATCAGATTAATATCTTCTGATCCGTGTTCATCCGTGTTACGCAGTCTGTGTTAATCCGTGGCCTAATGACTACTTCTCTTTTTCCTTCTTCCGCTTCTCTTCAAACTCCTTCACATACTTCTCCGGGTTCGCTTTGAATTCGTCGCGGCAGCCGGTGCAGCAGACGTAATAGGTCTTGCCGTTGTAGCTCACCGGGATCGTCCCCTGTCCGCCGCTCACCGGGCATTCCTTCTCGCTGCTGCCGGTGGCGGCGAAGGCCTCGCCTTCCTTGGTGCAGCCAACCTGGTATCGCTTGGTGAACAAGGTCTTGCCTTCCGGCCGGACGTGGTAAAGGTACAAGTAGCGGTTGGAGTGCAATAGCTGGAAGGTGATGCGCTGCGTTTCTTTGGTCTTGTCGTACGTCCGTTCAAGCGTCAGCTTCTTGTCTTGCAGCTCGCCTTCGAAGGTTTGCGTCTCCTTGTTTACCGTCTCGGCCGTGAGCTTGAACTTGTTGGCCTGCGGCAGCGCGTGCAGTTCGGCCTTGGTATAGTACTTGCCGGTCTCGAAACTCGCGGTCATCCAGGCGTCATCGCCTTTGAATTGCCAACTCCAGGTTATGCGCTCGGTCCACCAGCCCTTGTCTTTCTCCTCACGCGTGCCTTCCGGCATGCCGGTGCCTTTCCACGAGCCCACGAGAAAAGTGAATGGCTGCAACGCCTCGCGCGGCTTCACCTTCGCCGGCTCGGCGGCGAACGAGATGGACGCGATCAGGATGATGCCGAACGCAGCGACACTGTATTTCATTACCGTAGTTCCCCCGTGCAGTGAAGACGCTTGATATTACCAGAACCAACCCCGCATAGGGAGGGAAGTTTCGCCGAGGAAGTGCATTGGCCCGCAGATGAACACGGACTGCGTAACACGGATTTACACGGATCAGAAAAAGCACATTGTTCAATTCGTTTTCTTTCTGTGTTCATCCGTGTTATGGAATCCGTGTTCATCCGTGGGCTCACCGGAACAAAAAAATCCCGGACCCGCAGGAAGCCACGGGGCCGGGATGAAGCAGGAGAGAACGCGAGTCATTTGTGCGGGGCAATCGGAGCACACGGAACTCCGGGGGCGCACGCATCACATGGAGCCGGCACCGGCACGCACTTCGTTTCGCAAACGATCCGGGCCTTCTTCACCAGGACGTTCTTGTAGGCGATCATGCCGCATTCTGCGCAGGAGTCGGCACAATTGTGGTGGCCGCAGTAGGGCACGCAGTAGGGCACGCAATGCGAGGTGTAGACCGGCTTTTTCACTTCCTTGGTCTGGAGCTTGCAGACGTACTTCTCGCAGGTGTCGCAGTGCTCCATGCCGAAGGGAATGGGGCCGATCAGGTGTGTTTGCTGCACGTTCGGGTCGTAGATGCCCGTCGGGGCCGGTTGCGCCACTTGCGGCGGCAGTGGCTTGGGCGGTTCGGCGATGGCGACAACGCCGGCCGTCAACACGATGGCCACGGCGCCCACCAAGAGTCGTTTCATCTGGATCATGGTTTTCGTTTCCTTACGTTTTCGGTTCAGGGGTGAATCAGGCCGGGCCACGCTCGGCCCGGCCGGTTAAAGTCGTTCCTTGATTTGCCGGGCCAGCGGGTTACCCGGCATCAGGTCTTAGAACTGGAAGTGGACGCGGGTGCCGATGCCTTGCAGAATGGCATTGCCGGCCGCAGCCTGCATTTCCCTTCCGGCGACAGTGTAATTGAACATCAACCGGCAGTTCGGGTTGATGTGCCAGTTCACACCGGCGGTGTAGGAGTTCATGATACCGCTGCCGCCCACGATACCAGGCGCGCCAGGCAACGTATTGTTGACCACGTTTACGTTGATGTAGTCGTAGCGGAACAACACTTCCCAGGCGCCCAGACCGCCGTTGAAGTTGCCGTCTTCATCGCGCACAAGCCAGGCGTTTTCATTGGGAATCACCCGCGCGTAGGTGCCGTAGCGTTTGTTGTACGTGCGCTGTTCGCCGGTCAGGAAACAGCTCGCCTGGGCATACCAGCCCCAGTAAAACTGGTTGCCGATCGGAGTAGCGGCGCCCGTGGTCGCATTAATGGAACTCGCATTGCTGACCCAGTTAAGCGATCCTTCGCTCAGCAGCGCAAATCGGCCCCAGTAGACCATGAATTCCGGCGTGACCATGCAGACGTTTTGGCCACTGATAAGGCCCGTGTCCACCAGCCGCGTGCCGTCGCCGTCGCCGTAACCGATGATCGTGTTGCCAAGACCGCCGCTATTGGTCAATGCGCCGATGCCCACGGCATCGCGCATGTCGGGCCGCGCTCGGAACCGGAAAAAGCTGGCGCCCGTGCTTGATGCGACGGCAGCTGCTGCCGGTGCGGGGGCGAACACACCCAGACCACTGTCCAGGTTGGGTTGACGATACTGGAACGAACAGCCAAGGTGTACCAGATAGCGGCCGTCGCCCTCGTAAATCGGCAATCCGGTGATGCGGATGGCAGCGGCGTAGCCGTTGTTATCGAAGTAGTCGCCTTCGTTGTACGAGAACTCGGAAATATCCCATTTGCCTACCCAGGCCGATGAACTCATGCGCTCATTGAAGTAATTACGAATCCAGAACAGGCCCAAACCGAATTCCGAGTTGAACGTGTCGAAGTTTTCCGACCGTTCCATGAACCACACGTCTTTACTGGAACCGACCGATTCCATCGATGTGGGGATCTTGTCTTTACCGAAGCGGATGCTGCCGAGGATAGGGATTTCCTTCAAGCCGAACCAAAATTCGTCATATTGAAGCCGGTTGACGCCTTCGAATTCGGGGTAGAATTGAAACTCGAAATTCTCCCACAAGGTGCCTTCAAATTCGATACGGGCACGCCGAACGAAGATGCCGTTTTCGAACTGGCCCTCGTTGGCCGCACCGTTGCCGCCAAATGCCGGGGGCAACGTCTTCGGATCCTGAATCCAGTGGCTGGTGTCGTACTGGCCGTAGCCGCCGAGTCGAACGCGGAAGGCATTATCTGCGCCCGAGAACCAGACGCTGTTATTCCAGGTGACCGACAGCGGCACGTTGTTCACAACCTCGGTGCCGCGCGCAGCGGCTTCGGCGGCCTTGGCGTCGTCGTCCGCTTTCTTCTTCCGGGCGACCTCTTCATCGTGAAGTTTGATGCGCTGATCGATCAACGCTTGAATTGCCGGCGAGTCCGGCCCCATGGTGGGCCCCATCGGCTGTTGCACGTACATCGGGCCGCTCATCGGCAGCGGCGACGGCGCGCCGGTCTTCGGCGCGAGCGCCTGGCTGCCAACGCCGTTTAAAGTCGTCGACAGGCTACTGCCCGGCGGTAGCGGAATGATCGGAGCCGGAACGACGGTGCTCGAAGCGCTGGGAATTTGCCCAGGTGCCACAAAGCTCGGCGCCTGCGGAATGGGCGGTGGCGGCACGACGGAGCCGTAGCCGCTCGAAGGGGCCGAGGCGGGATATTGCGATTGCGCAAGCACGCTGCCGCCGCCCGTACCCACACCGATTCCAAGCACGAGGCACGCCCACCGTGCCCCACGCCAGAAAACGGAGTTCATTCTGCGCATAAATCACCCCATGCAACTGGAAGAACCCATACAGCCGGTAAAACCGTTCGATGCAGTTTTCATCGGAAAACCGGAATTTTCGGAATATGAAGATTATCCGTTTTTGGCGGAACTTCATGCAAATCCGCTAGAATTGGCTTTCGGTGGAAGGATAGTGAAGATGGGGAACCACATAAACGAGCCGGAAGCGTAAGCGACGGATCGCCCCGATCCGTCGCTTACGCTTCCGGCTCGTTAAGGCAATGGAGACGTAAGATGCGTGCAATGGCCTTCGCAGAACACGGCGGGCCGGAAGTCTTGAAACTCATGGACCTGCCCACGCCGCAAATCGAGGATGACGAAGTCCTGGTGCGCGTGAAAGCCTGTGCCTTGAATCATCTCGACGTCTGGGTGCGCAAGGGCCTGGGCATGAAGATCTCGATGCCGCACATCGGTGGTTGCGAAACCACCGGCGAAATCTCCGAAGTCGGAAAGAGTGTCAAGGGCTTTACCGCCGGCCAGCGCGTCATGATCTCGCCGGGCCAGGCCGACCCCAGCGGCGAATGGTGCGCCCGCGGCCTCGACCAGTGTGCGCCGGATTACCACATCCAGGGCAACCAGACGCAGGGCGGCTTCGCCGAGTTTGCCAAAACCAAGGCTTACAATTTGATCCCGATCAGCGATGCCTGGTCGTTCGTGGAGTGGGCTGCGGTGCCGCTGACGTTCGTCACCGCCTGGAACATGCTGCATCGGCGCGCCGGCGTGCAGCCGAACGATAATGTGGTCGTTTGGGGCGCATCCAGCGGGGTCGGCGTGGCCGCCATTCAGATTGCCAAACTGGCCGGGGCGCGGGTGCTGGCCGTGGCCGGCAGCGACGAGAAACTCCGCAAGGCCAAGGATCTCGGGGCTGACATTACGTTGAATTACAACACGCAGGACGTGGCCAAAGAAGTGAAGGCCGCCACCGGAGGGCAGGGGGCCGACATCGTGGTGGAGCACGTCGGGGCTGCGGTCTGGCAACAGGCCACGCGCTGCCTGGGCCGTAACGGCCGGCTCGTGACCTGCGGCGCGACCACGGGACCGAAAGTCGAAATCGACCTGCGCTTCTTCTTCACGCAACAGCATGCCGTGCTGGGCGCCTACATGGGCAGCCGCAGCGATCTCTTGCAATGCCTAAAGTTGGTAGAGCGACGGCTGCTGCGGCCGGTGGTGGATTCGGTGTTTCCCTTGGAAAAGCTCCGCGAAGCGCAGGAAAAGATGGAACGGCGGGAAATGTTCGGGAAGATCATGGTCACGCCATGAATGGAATGAATTCCGGATTGAAGCCAGGTGGGTGTGCCTCTGGAATTCAGACAAGTCCTGAAACCTAACCCCCGTCCCCCTTCCCTAATGAAGTTTGACAAAATACCTGGACTTTCGCGCATAGTTTTTACGCCGAAGGCGTTACATAACATAGCCCAGGGTTGTCCCGGCGCGCCGGGACTATCCTGGGTTGGGAAACCCGCCCTTCATCCACGAACCCTGAAAGGGTTCCAGCGCTGGGCAAGCAACCCTTTATGCAACCCCTTCGGGGTACGGTTTGGGGCGGCGGTCGCTTCCCAGGGTAGCCGCTAGCGCGGCAACCCTGGGCTGTGATATGGAACCCC
>DATGHS010000363.1:0-2320 GCA_035307785.1 Gemmataceae bacterium | reverse complement strand
AGAAGAACATGCCATAGCACTTCTCCCGCCGCATTCCGGAATGAATGCCGTTGGGTAGTGCCGTCAGCGCGGTGCTGCCGTCGCGGTTCAGTAAATCCTTGAGTTGCTTGAGCAGCATTTCCGGGCCGGCCAGTTCGGCCCGCGCTTCTTCCTCATCGAGAACGGTTCCGTCTTCTCCGCGGATGCGGCGAATGGTGTTGAACGTCCTGGGATGTACCACTTCCCCTAAAACGCTGCCATCGAGCAGGCCCAACTCATCAATCGTGGAAATACGATCGGTGAGCCGCTCGATCAAATGTAGCAGGGCTTCTAGCTCCTTTTCAGGGAAGAGGTTGTAAATACCGATTTCGGTGTGGGTGCTGCCGATGCGGTCAATGCGCCCGTTACGCTGGACGAGGCGAATCGGGTTCCAAGTCAGATCGTAATTGATGAGGATGCCACAGTCCTGAAGGTTCTGGCCTTCGGAAAGTACGTCGGTGCTAATGAGAATGTCGATATGCTCAGGTGTTGGCTCGGCCGCGCCGCTGGCGACCGGTGCAAACTGAGCGATAATGTGCCCACGTTCCTCCGGGTGATTGCCGCTATCGATACGGCGAATGTGCGGGCTGCCGGCCGTTTTGAGCCATTTGGCGTCTTGGGTAAGGCGGCGGTGAAGATAACGGGTGGTGTCTTTGAAGGTGCTGAAAATCAGGACTTTTTTTCCCTTTAGGTCGCCGGCCAGCAGTTCCTTCAACCTCTCGAGTTTGCCGTCCTTGGCCGCCAGCGGCTCGGTGCGCTGGTAAAGGCTCTTGAGCGTTTTGACATCGGCTTCCACGTCATGGCTCAGTCGGCGGAGTTCGTACTCGTTTAGGTCAACGGTCGGCAGGCTCTCGATGTATTCTTTCGCGTCGGCGACGGCGTCAAGCTCATCGGCCATGCTGCCGGCGGCGATGTCATCCTCCTCGTCACGGGACAGAAAGCGGATTGCCCGTTGAAAATCTCTGGAGGAGACGACTTTCCGGTCGAGCAAGTAATCTTTGTAAGTTTCCTCAAAGGTGAGCGCCCGGCGCAGGCTGAGGCGAAACGCCTCGACGCTGGATTCCAGCCGCTTGAGAAAACGGGTCTTGAAAATTCCGACCAGCCCCTCTTCGCGGCCTTGTTCGAAGCTGTGCTTCTCTTCGTCGGCAATAGCCGATTTTTTCTTGTAGGCTTCCAGCTTGTAGGGGGCCAGCGAAAGGGAGTCGATGGCGGCGACGATGTCGTCGTACAGCCCGCCATAGGTGGCGCCCAGGTCGTATTCGACCGTGTGCAATTTGCGATCCGGAAAAGCGACCGGCTTGCCCTTGATTGTGGCGTTCGGATAGGGGTGGCTTCGGTGAACAAGAATGCGCGCGTGGAAGCAAGTGAAATGTCGCCAAGGAGCGACATAGGAACAATCTGGCTGTAGGTTCCGTTTCGTCTAAGGAGGCTTAGGCAGCGTACTATGAAGGGGCGATAAATGTTTAATTTGCCGCCCAAGCACTTGCGATACAGTGGATATGATCTTATGAATTGTCCAGTCGTTTCGTGTGGTTCTTCGTCACCGCCTCTGTCTTTCTCCATTACATCGTACGGCGGATTGCCGATCACGCAGTCGAATCCGGCGGAAGCGTCGGTAATCTTGTCCTTGTGCTTGATCTGACGTTCGTTGATGTCAATAAACCCGAAGAACACTTCAGGGAATTCGATCTCCCAATGAAAAAAGCGACGGTCGGGACGCTGGGCCAGGGCCTCCACCTGGGAAACGAGTTTGCGCTCGGTCTCGCCCTGCAAAGACGCGTTAAACTTTTCTGGGCTGGTCAAATCGAGATCGCGGCCCATTTCCAACAATTGTTTCGCTCTTGGCAATCCGAAGTGTTCGGCCACAAGCAGATCGAGGACGATCTGATACCCACCGAGAAACTGCCGGGCCTGGTCATATCGGCTGACTGACGTGGCTACTTCGGCAGCTGTTGCGTCGGCCATCTTGCTGACGAAAAGAACGTTTTGGATCGCTCGAAGGAGAGGCTCGAAGTTCAGGCCGAAGAGTGTAGACGTGGCTTGCTCCAAATCCTTGAACGTGGCCGCGATGAGCGAGTTACCGCAACGCAAGTGGTGGTCGAGGAAATTCAGCGGCGCGCCCAGGGTAAAGGCGTCGAGCCACAAGCTGACCTTGGCCAGCTCGACGGCCATTGGATTGAGATCGACGCCGTAGATGCAGCGCTTGAGGACGTGGCGTTTCAGCAGGTTGATGTCGGTAAGTTTGTTCGGATCGACTGTCACGCCCTGCTCGCCCAGCGATTCAAGAATACTCTGCCGTGTG
>DATGHS010000362.1:0-4933 GCA_035307785.1 Gemmataceae bacterium | reverse complement strand
CGGGGTACTTCGACGCTGGGTAGAGTTTGCGGTTCATCGCCAGTGACTGCTCGATGTAGGATACCGCCTGATCGTATTGTCCCGCCGAAAGATACATGGAGCCGGTATTGTTCAGAGTGGCAGCGAGCATTGCATGCCCGTCTGGATACTTCGCCGCCGGGAACAACTGACGCTCGATCTCCACGACCTTTTTCAGGTTTTCGGCCGCCTCCGAGAATTTGGACTGATTGATCAGGGCAAATGTTTTCAATGCCAGTGTGGACATTTGCCCGTTCAGTTTTTTCATCTCTTCCGGCGTCAATTCCTTCGGCGGCTCGCCGGCTCGCATCACGGGCACCACAAGAACCAGAGCCAGGAAAACCGTGGCGATCGAACGCAGGATCGATGACAGATGCATGGCGGTTCGCCTCGTTTGAAACACTCAATTCGCTGGTCGAAACAGTGAAATTATTTTCCCAAGCCACTGAGCACAAAGGCGGCCCAGAGCTTAGTATCGGCCCGTCTCGATCCGGCAACTAGATTTCCCGGCTCGCCAATCTTCACTGCCACGGCCTCTTTTAGCTTCGGGGCGCCGCGTTCGCCGGCCAAATCGGGAATCAGTTCCGGATGATGGTAAATGGTCAGTTGCGCCTCGCGCAGCGCCTCGATGGGCGGCTTCTGGTTGGTCCATAGTTCGTGGTAGAATTTCGCCATCAGCGCCGCGGTGGCGGCGTCGTTGACGTTCCAGAGGCTGGCAATGACATTGGGACAGCCGGCGAGGTGGAAAGCGCGCTGCAAACCCTGCACGCCTTCGCCGCCGGACAGGTCGCCCAGGCCGGTTTCGCAGGCACTGAGAGTGACGAGCCGCAGATTCTCCAAAGGCAAATCGACCAAGCTCAATCCCGTCAAGACTTCGCCATCGGCCAGCACCAGGCCGGTGAAGCTGAGGGGGTTCTTGGCAGCCACGCGGCGCGGGGTACCGCTTTCCACAAATTGCCAGTTCTTCCGCGCTTCCCGTTCCCGTTTCTTCTCGGCCATGAGCTCGTTTTCATTGAAGAAGCCGTGCGTGGCCAAATGCGCATACCGAGCCGTGGCCAGCGCGGATGAGACGCGCTTGGGCGTGGCCTCCATTCCACTTAATGATGCGCGCCGGGCCGAACCAACCGGGACCAGCGCTTTCAATTCGACGTCGGTGCCGGGCAATTTCGGCCACGGCGATTGGCCATAATTCACTGCGCCCACGGCCAGCCACGATTCCGGACCGTCAAACCTGGGCGGGAACCTCAATTGTTCCAGCAGGAACGTCGCGTGGGGCACCGTGGCCATGCCACCTTCAAATTCCTCGAGCAGGACGGTGCCCGGCTTGGAACCGGGCAGAGCCGCCCACGGCAGCCGAGCCAGGTCGCCATCGGGTGCGATGAAGACGGTGCGGGTGCCGGCCGGGATCTGGGCCGCAATCTTGGCCCAGACTAATTCTCGCAACCGCTCCGGCGCGGTGCTATTGCGGCGGGCCTCAATGTCTTGCCGCCAAGCGCGCACGGCTCGATCAATCGGATCGGCGTCCAGTAACTCCACGCGCTTGACCGGCTGGCCGGCGGCCAGGACGAAGGCGATATAGATACGGGTTGCCTTTGTGTCCTGTTGGGCCGGAGCCGTCGCGTCTTGAGAGGAAAAGGTGCAGGACAACAAATCGACCAATGCGCTGCCGGGCGGTAAACACTTGGCAAGGTCTTCAGGACCCAATTGGTCCCGTTCTTTCCAGCGCTGGCGGACCGGCAAGACTGCAGCGAGTTCCCGTTCCAATTGGTCGCGTTCACCGGACAGCGCGGCCAGCAGCTGGTCGCGCTCCGACGGCTCCATCCGGCCGTCTTGCAACAATCGATCGAGACCGCGGCGGATGGCCCTGAGGCGATCGACTTTAGACGCGAACTCGGTGCCGGCGGTCCGCGCGCTGGCATATCGGCCTTCCAGGGCGCGGGTAAGGACGGCCTTGCACTTCCACACGGCTCGATAAACCGATTCTTCGCTGCCCGGAAGAAAGCGGCTGGCAATAAGCAGGCCATTCCGAGACGCCGCGCCGTGTGATTGGACAAAGGAAAGCGCATCGGCCTCCGAGGCCGTGGCCAGCACGTGCGCGATTTGTTTTTCCGCCATCGCCCGCGCCTGCTCGAAGTTGGCGCAGGCCTCGGCCGTGCGGCCCATGTGCAACATCACGAAGGCCAGGTTGTGCAAGGAATTCTCGAGCTCCGGGTGGCCGTCGGGATACCGGGTCGGCGGGTAAAGCTTCCGGCCGAGCGCCAGCATCTGCTCGAATTGCTGTAATGCCTTTTCATCTTCTTCGATCGAAAACAGCAGGGCGCCCAAATTGCTCCGCACTAACAACAGGTCCGGATGCCCATTGGGGTATTGGGCAACTGGGTAGAGGCGCTGGCTCATCTGCAGTGCTTCTTGGAAATGCGCCAGGGCCTTTTCGGCCGCTCCCGTTCGTCGGAGCAAGTTGCCCAGGTTGATGAGGCAATGAACCAGGCTCGGGTGGCCGTCCGGGTACTTCGCTGCCGGATACAGCTTGCGATTCATTGTCAGCGACTGTTGCTGGTACGCGAGCGCCTTCGCGCTTTCGCCCAGTTCGTTCAGCAAGACGGCCAGGTTGTTCAGGTCCGCGGTGAGTTCGGGGTGGCCCTCGGGAAATCTCGACCGTGGAAAGACTTTTCGCTTGATGGCCAACGCCTGCTCAAAATACGGCAAGGCCTTGTCGAGCGCACCCAGGTCCAAGTAAAGGGCGCCCACGTTGTTCAGACTGATGGCCACGGCGCGGTTCCCGTCGTGCGCTTGGTCGGCAGGGTAGAGCTTCTGCCGCATCGTCAGGGCTCTCTCATAGAGAACCAGTGCTTTCTCATACAACCCCATATCCTGCCGTAATTGCCCGAGGTTGTCGAGCGCCGAAGCGAGCTCCGGGTGGCCGTCGGGGTACTTGGATGTAGGATAGAGCGTCTGGCACATCGCCAGTGCTTGTTCGTGGTAGGGCAGGGCGCGCTCGAGCGCGCCCATCTTCCGCAGCCCCGTCGCCAGGTTGCCGAGACTGGCAACCAGTTGGGGATAGCCGTTCGGATATTTCGACTCCGGATAGAGTTTCTTCCGCATGGCCAGCGCTTCTTCGTAATGGGGCAACGCTTTTTCGCATGCCCCCATGAACACCAGCAGGCCGGCCAGCACGTCGAGACTGTTGGCGAGATACGCGTGCCCGTCCGGGAATCTGGCAGCCGGATACAGCGCTCGGTTCATCGCCAGCGCTTGGTTCAGGCAAGCCAGGGCCTTGTCATAGGCGCCGTTGTCCTCGTGCAGAAGTCCAAGATCATTAAGACAGGCAGCAATGGCCATATGACCATCCGGATACTTCGGGGCGGGAAAGGCAGCTTTTGTGAGGTCCAGCGCCTGTTTCATTTTCTCGATCGCTTCGAGAATCTGGCCGCGATCGCTCAATTGCTGTGCTTCCAGCTTGAGCTTCGCTGCCGCGAATAGACCCGTGGGGGCCGGTTTGGCCGGAGCCGGCTCCTTGGGAGGATCGTCGGCACGCAGGGGCTGAAATGCGAGCGCACAGGCGGCAACTATGGCCCCAACGAAAATCAACTTGCGTGATCGATGCATGGCACTTTCTCGCTTTGGCTCGCTTCGCCGCCAATTACTTGCCCACGCCGCTGAGCACAAATGCGGCCCAGAGCTTGGTAGCGGCGCGCTTCGATTTCGTCGCGGGCGCGCCGGGCTCATTTTTCACCGCCACCGCTTCCTTCAATTTCGGTGCGCCGCGCTCGCCGGCCAAATCGGGAATCAGTTCCGGATGATGGTAAATGGTCAGTTGCGCCTCGCGCAGCGCCTCGATGGGCGGCTTCTGGTTGGTCCATAGTTCGTGGTAGAATTTCGCCATCAGCGCCGCCGTGGCGGCGTCGTTGACATTCCACAAGGACCCAATTACATTAGGGCATCCCGCAACATGGAACGCGCGCTGCAAGCCCTGTACGCCTTCGCCGCCGGTGTATTCGCCCAGGCCGGTTTCACAGGCGCTCAAAGTGACCAAACGCGTGTTCTGCAGCGGTAGATTCATGATGCCCAGACCGTTCAAAACCTGGCCATCGGCCAAAACCATCCCGACGAACGCCAGCGGGTTCTTGCTCACGATCCGGTTCAGCGTAACCTCTTCCAGCGGACGGTAGACGGAGATAGCGCCTTCTCGCCTTTTCTCATCTTGCAGTCCTTCCGAGTCGAAGTAACCATGGGTTGCCAAATGGACGTAACGAGCTTGTTGCATCGCTTCGGTCAAGCGCGGTGACGTCGCATCGGATTTGGTGAGCATTTGGACGTCGCCGGAAGCCGCCGCCGCGATGGCATTGGCTTCCGCGATCGTGCCCGGAAGATTGCGCCACTTGGGAGATCGGTACTCGACATTGCTCAGTACGAACGTCGCTTCGGGGCCCGTAAAACTTGGTGGATACCGGAGCTGTTCCAAGAGAAAGCGGCCATGCGGGATAATGGATAACGCAAATTCATCAAGCAACAAACGATCCGTTCCCGCCGGCAGGGCTGCCCAGGGCAGGCGCGCGAGATCGGCATCCGGCGAAATGAAGAGCGTTTTCGTGCCAGGCGGAATGTGCGGCGCTAAGTTGTTCCACACCAGTTGCTGCACTCGCACGCTGTGATCATTAGCCGAGCGCGCTTCAATTGCTTGCCGCCATGCTGCTACGGCGTCGTCGATGCCGCGAGCGTTTACTAGTATCTGGCGCCGAATCGGCTGGCCTTTGGCCAATACAAAGGCAATGTACCGTTGCTCTACGAATTTTCCGGCCTGCTGATGGTCATACCGAAAAAGGTCAATAAATACCGCGTGTTCCGGCAACGCCGCGACCAAGCCTTGCGGCCCGAGTCCGGCCAGCTCCGCTTCCCGGGGCAGCTGGGGCAATGT
>DATGHS010000361.1:0-5794 GCA_035307785.1 Gemmataceae bacterium | reverse complement strand
ACCAGCCCAGCAGCATGCCGAGGTTTCCGAGACTGAGCATGCCGAAGGCCATGTCGAGATGATGCGGAATGTCGCGCCAACGATACCAGAGCGAAATCAACCCCAGGCCGGAAGCCGCGAATATGGCAAGCAAAAACATCGACGATTGAGGATCGGCCGGAAGCATGTGCGCCCACAGCCAGCCTTGAATTGCAATGGCAAGAACATGAATGACAGCCGCAAGCCGAAACGACGCGGCTTGGCCATTCACTGGCATTGCCCTGCGGCGAGGTTCACAATTCGCCGAGATACGTCGGGCGTGGCTGGCGGACCATGCGACGAGCAAGCTGGATGCGACCATTAAGAGAGCCGCGACCACCGGGTGCAAAACCCCGACTGCGGCGAGAGCAACGCCAACAAGGTTATAAAGCCCCGCACGCCAGAGACTGCGCTGCATCGTCGAAATGCTTTGTCGGGCCAGTTCGACAGCCCACGGCAGCACTCGCAAGTCGCCACGGTAAAGTGTGGCCGCGGCGGCGCTGTTAGCGAGATCAGTGCCAGAGGCAAGCGCGATGCCCACGTGCGCAGACGCAATCGCCCCAACATCATTGATGCCATCGCCTACAAAGAGTGGTCTGTGGCCGGCCGTTTTCAGTTCGACCATCTTACGTTGCTTATCCTCTGGGCTAAGCGAAGCCAGTGCCGATGGAAAACCGATGGCTGCTGCCCTTTCCGCGTTGTCGCCAGTCCAAACGTCGGCCGCCATGTTCATCGACTGAAAGGAAGCGAGTGTATCGGCCGCGGAATCGCGCAATCGTTCGGAAAGCATGGCAATCGCGGCAATATGTCCGTCCAGCTCCACATCAATGCGATGGCCGTTGTGCGCGTGCAAACCGGCGACCAGGGAGGCCGTCTCCAATCGCTCGGAGGACTGCAGCCATTCAGGGCGACCGATGCGCAGAATATGTTTCACTCCATCTTCGTCTTGGATTTCGGCTTCGACGCCAGCGCCGGGAATGGTGCGAAAAGAAACAATTTGAACTTCCTTTGCTGGATTCCCGGCCAAGCCGCAAGCGGCGAAGGCGCGCGCGACCGGATGCCGGCTATGCGCTTCCACTGCCCGCAGCCAGCCGAGGAGGCGAGTTCGTTCGGCGCCCAACAAGCGCGTGGAAATGTCGACGAGACCAATTTCCTCATCGGTGAGTGTGCCCGTCTTGTCGAAAACCACGGAATCTGCTTCTGCCAATCGCTCCAGCACGTAACCGCTACGAACAATCAAACCGCGCTGCGCGAGCCGGCCAAGGGCGGTCCACAGCACAATCGGCGTAGCCAGGCCGATGGCGCATGGGCAAGCGACGAGCAGCACCGACATCGCATTCAACAGGCCGGTGTGCCAGTTCTGGGCCCACGTCCAATAGGCGAAAGTTAATATGGCGACGTTGAGAACAAGTGGTAGGAATATCCGGCCCAGCCGGTCGGCTTGCCGCGTGAGCGAAGCAGGTGCTTCTTGCGCTTTTTCCACCGCGGCGATCAGCCGGTCGATTTGCCGGTCGGTGCCGGCAGCAGTGGCTTCGATCCGCAAGGTGGCATCGAAAGACGCACAACCTGCGAGCAGATGGTCCCCCGGGCGCCGTACGACGGCGAATGGCTCACCGCTCACCGGCGCTTCGGACGAGAATCCGGTGCCCGAACGGATGATGCCATCCACGGGACACACTTCCCCTGGCCGAACCTCGACCAAATCGCCAGTTTGAATTTCAGTCACGGCAACGTTCTGTTCTCTGCCATCGGCACCGATCCTACGCGCTTTGGCCAGCGAGCGCGTCCAGCTCCGGACCAAAGCCGCGGCTGAAGCCCGGCGGCGCGCACCGATTTGTCGGCCGAAGGAGTAGACAACGAGGAGGATCGCCACGACTTCAAAATAGACGGGCCCACTTCCTGTAATGAACGAATGCAACGACGCGGCCATGGCGCCGGCAATCGACACCAAGAACAGCCCCTCAATCGTAGGCCGGAAATGCCGCAATTCGCGCGTAGCTGTTTCGAGCAGTGGCCAACCCAGGAGCGCCAGAACTGCCAGAGCTGCGGCCAGCACCAATCCTTGCAGCACTATGCGCGTGGCCGCGTCTTCCGGCGGCGTGATATTCACCGCCAGGCTCAGAGCCATTGCCTGGCCAGCAAGGAGAAGACTCAATAATAAGCGAAAGATTTGGCCATCCCAACCAGCAGGCTTCGAGGATTCCTGTTCGCCCAAGCTGAGGCAGCCGTAACAACAATAGCGCGCCTCTGGGCGATCCGGCCTTGGCCGGCCACATAGAGCGCGGCCGGTGAGGGGCGAGGAACAGAAGGAACATCTATCCGACATGGATTTCATGAATGCTCAGCGAGCCGCGTAAGCGGCCGGGTTGGCCCCGCGCCCCACCCAACCGCTTATGCGGCTCGGCTCGCCGGCTTTGCTTATTTCTTCTCTAGCGCCTTTAGCTCCGCCTCGGTCCATGGGCCCGTCCGTGTCACCGTTTCCTTACGCACTGCGGCCACCTGTTCCGCTGTTATCGCCGGTGCGGAGTTGCCCCATTCCTGCCGGATGTAGCTGAGGACGGCGGCGGCTTGTTCGTCGTTCATCTGCGACGGGCCGGTGTTGAACGCGGGCATGTTGCCGTTGATCTTCACGCCGCGGGCCGTGACTTCGCCCTGCACACCGTTAAGCACAATCCGGCACAAGATTTCCGGTGAGCCGTTTACCCATTCCGAGCCGGCCAGTGGTGGAAACTGGCCTGGCCGGCCGTTCCCATCCATCTGGTGACAATTGGAACAGCGCCCAGCGAAAGTTCGACGGCCTATTACCAACGGATCAGGCGGTTTCTGCTCGGCCTTCCTGCCAGCGTCGGCGTGGCGGCGTTCATCGAAGACATCGGAGCGAAAGTCGCCACTGTACGCCGAAAGGTAGTAGCCGCCCCAGAAGAGCAACACGCCGAAAGCGATGGTCCAACCGGGGTTGATCGCTTCGTAGCCGTCGCGCGGCTCTGCCAATTCGCGCATGATCGGCGCATGCAGCGCTTGCACATTCACCTGTTCGTGGTGCTCATCGTGAGACAAAAACGGAGCGGATGAGGGATCGGCGCTCATCGGTTGGCCTCCTCCAGAGGCTGATTGCGATTCTGGGCCTTCAGGTAGGCCACCAATGCTTTCGCCCGGTCGGTAGGCACCACTTCACGCCCTTCGGCCGGCGCCCACTCATCTTGCAGTTTCAAGGCATTCTGCGAGCGCTCGCCGCTGATCTTGCGCTCTTCGAAAAGATAGCGGTACGGCGGCATGATCGAGCCCGGCGACGTGATTTGCGGATTGTACAGGTGCAGATAGTGCCAGGTCTCGTCGGTCTGCCGCGTGCCGATGTTCGCCAGGTCGGGCCCAGTGCGCATCGTGCCAAGCAGCACCGGGTTTTCGTAGATGTAATCGCGCGGTACCGAACGGCGGTCGCCCCAGCCGCGGGCGATGTCGGTGCCGAAATTCTCGGCCCGCACCTGTTGCGAATGGCAGTACACGCAGCCTTCCGCGATATAAACCTTGAATCCGAGCCCCGCGAGCCCGTCGAGCGGACGCGGGTACGCTTCGGTTGAGCCTTCCGGAGTCTCCGACGTAAGAGCGTTCAGTTGGTATTGGGGATAGAAGACCAGACCCAGCCAGCCGAAGAGGAACGTGACAAAGACGCCCAAAAAAATGAGTGGTCCGCGTTGCATAATCATCCTCGAATCATTCGGTCTATGATTCGTGCCGGCGCGCCAGCGCCGGCCAACCATCTATTCGCCTTCCCCTTTTTTGCGGAAACCGGCATTATTGTAGCCTTCGTGGGGCGCGTTTCCAACGTGCCCGGCAAGTTGAAAACGCGACCCACAGGCATTCTGGCGAATCGGATTATGTCACGGACGGCGCTTTGCATTGGAATCGCCTCGTTGCTTGCGGTTGCCTCGCTAGTCTTCATGACGCTGCGCTGGCGCTGCTCCGCCGTCGATGAAGTCATTGCACCGGCTTCGCTGCCAGAGGTGGATCGGCAGCTCGTCGAGTTCCTTCTGCTTCTGCCCATCGCGGCACTCATTATCTGCTTCTTCCGCAATATGATCGGCCTAAACACGTTTGGCACGTTTACACCCGCCCTGATCGGATTGGCGTTTCGTGATATTGAGCGCTGGCCCGGTATCTTCGTGTTTGTGGCCATCATTTTCGCCGGCTGGTTAATGCGCCGGCTGCTGCATCGGTTGCACCTGCTTCAGGTCTCGCGCACGTCGCTCTTGCTCAGCTTCGTAGTCATATCACTGGTTGGGTTCGTGTTCCTGGCGAATCGTTTCCATTTTCCATCGAGCCATCTGATCTCACTCTTTCCACTCATCATCCTTACCGGCATGATCGAGCGCTTCTGGACACTGGAGGAAGAGGACAACGCACGGGCGTCATTTTTCACGCTCATGAACACACTCGCCCTTTCCGGCTGTATCGCGCTAGTGATTGGGATGCCGTTGGTAGGCCGGCTTCTGCTGCGCTTTCCGGAAGGCACGGGGCTGGTGATCGCAGGGCAACTCCTGCTGGGACGATATAGAGGATACCGGTTTACGGAACTGTACCGGTTTCGAGAGATCATGAAATCACCGCAAAGAGCGCGAAGAGCGCAGAGTAAATGCAAAAATAGCATTAAAAGCGAGAAACCGCGGCAATCAGTTCTCTCTTAATTCCGTCTTTGCGTTCCTTGCGTCTTCGCGGTGAAAATAGCGAGGCCATATGTTCGGGCTCTTTGGCGCCAAGCGACTGAGAGAACTTGGAATCCTGGCCATGAATCGCCGGAATGCCGAATACATCCTCGCCCAAAACCCGCGCTCGGTCTTTCCCATCGTGGATGACAAGTGCCGCATGCACGAACTGTGCGGGCGGATCGGCGTGCCGTCGCCGGAACTGTTTGCTATCATCGATTCGCACTCGCAATTGCGGCGTCTGGACGCCATGCTCGACGATCATCGTGATTTCGTGCTGAAGCCGAATCGCGGAGCGACCGGCCGGGGCATCCTGGTGATTGCCGGTTGCTACCGCGACGGCTTCCGCCGACATGATGGCAAGCATCTTTCACTCGAAGATCTGCGGCAACACATCTGCGACATCCTTTCCGGCATGTACTCGCTTGGCAGTCGGCCTGATAAAGCGCTCATCCAGGACCGCGTGCGGTTGCATCCTGATTTTACGCCGATTTGCTATCGCGGTATTCCAGACGTTCGCGTGGTCTTGTACCGAGACGTTCCAGCGATGGCGATGTTGCGGTTGCCGACACGGCAATCGCATGGCCGCGCGAATCTGCACCAGGGCGGCATCGGGGCCGGCATCGACCTGAGCAGCGGCATCACGCATCATGCGGTGCAGCAGAATCGATTCGTCACTCGCCATCCCGATACCGGCGAGTCGCTGCTCAGCCGGCAAGTTCCGCATTGGCGTGAAGTACTCGATATGTCGCGTCGGGTCTCGCGGGCGGTGGGGCTGGGCTACCTTGGTGTGGACATCGTGATCGATGCGGAATTCGGCCCGATGCTGCTGGAAGCGAATGCCCGCCCCGGATTGGCCATTCAGCTTGCGAATGCGTGTGGACTGGAAGCGAAATTGAAGGAGATTGACCGAGCGTCGTAAGGGCAGGCCTTGCGGCCTGCCCTGGTTGGTATTCACCAACACGGACGTTGACTTACCTCTTAAAGATCACGATCTTGGTGACCTTGCCGCCGTCGGTTGTGACGGTTGCGCGCATACCTTTTTCGGCATCGATCTTCGAGAACATTTCGTTCTT
>DATGHS010000360.1:0-3661 GCA_035307785.1 Gemmataceae bacterium | reverse complement strand
ATCCGAATGGGATTCCCGATCCCGTCGATACCGAGCAACTGGAGCCGGGTTCACGCTATGTGGACTTTCTCATTCCCGGCCTGATGGGCATGAATTTGCTGAGCGGCGGGCTTTGGGGGGTGGGGTTTGTGATCGTGGATTTGCGCGTGCGGCGCTTGCTGAAACTGTTTCTGGCCACGCCCATGAAACGTTCCGATTTGCTGGCCGGTCTAATGTGCACGCGGATGTTGATGATTGTTCCCGAAGTGATAATGATGCTGGTCGTGGGCAATTTGTTTCTAGGCGTGCCCATCCGTTGCAATCCGCTCACGCTAGTGGTGGTTCTGGCCATAGGCGGCACCGCCTTCATGTCGATCGGCGTGCTGATCGGCTGTCGCACCGATAAGCCCGATGTGGCGGTTGGCATCATCAACCTGTTTCTGTTGCCGCAGGTCGTGCTCTCCGGCGTATTCTTCTCTTCCAAGAAATTCCCGGAAGTCGTGCAGCCGTTCTTGCAGGCGTTGCCGCTAACCCAAATGAACGATTGTTTGCGGGAGGTGATGCTGGAGGGAAAAGGGCTTTATCAAGTTGCCTGGCGGCTGGGGATTCTGACGGCGATCGCGATCGTGTGCTTTTTCCTGTCCTTGCGCTGGTTTCGCTGGTCATGAAAAGCGCCACGCCGCAAGCAGAAGAGACCGCTTGCGGCGTGGCGAATGAATCTTAGCCGTTCTTGCGTCGCCGCAGCGCCCGATAAGCGCCAAGCAATGGCAAGCCGAGCCCGAGCAAAGCAAGAGTAGAAGGTTCCGGCGTGCCGTTGACCGGGTTCGTGGAGCCGGTCGGCGCGTCGGTCGTGGTAATGTTGGTTTCGAGACGGCCGTCAATTTGCCGGTGCGTGGTGGAGGTGAAATCAGTTTGTCCGGACGCCTGTTGCGTCGAATCAATCATGAAATTCCCCAGCCCTTGCTGTCCCGAAATGGGCGAGCTGCCGTTGTACGTGAAAGTCACGTCCGGAACGCCCGCATCCTGCGTCGGATTTGTTCCGGCGCGGGGAGCAGAGTTTGAAACCATGGAAGTCCAGCCAGACGGCGCCGAGATGGAGCCATTGACCAATCCCGAGAAATTGTAAATGGTGAACGAGTCGCCGGGATTGACGTTTACCGACGTCGTCACCACGACCGCGTAGGTCCAGCGAAAGTTGCCACCGTCGGGAGTGACCGATACTTCCACGGGAATCATGCCGGCTTGAGCCGGAGCGGCCCAAGCCAAAACTGCCAGCGTGCTTGCCAGCAGAATAGTTTTTGCAATTCGCCTGATCATGTTTTATTTCTCCGAAAAGCGCGGATTCACATCCGCCAGAAGCATGCCGCTTCCGCAGCTCGCCCGGTCGCCGGCTACGGCATGCATCAAGCGCAAAGCCTCCAAAGACACTCAGCGCATGCCGGTCGATTGCGGACGGCGGGCTTGTAGATTTGCGGGCGGAATTTGTCAAGTTCGAGTCGGGCAGGTCGGGCCGTCTCAAAGATTGTGCCTATTTATTAGGCACTGATTCATATGAGGCGCTGAGCTAATATCGAATGTTGCATCCATAAATACTGTTTCCACAAAGAGTTACAGTTCCAACTTCCAGGGACTCGTATTTGGCATAAAGATTGCCGTTTAGATCGATCCAGGTTTGCCCTATCTCCCTTTGCGGATGCGTGACATATCTTTGCACAGACGGAAGCCTGGAACTGCGATTCCGAATCTCTCTCGGAACGAGAAAGGAAAAAAATATGGAGACTGAAGTCTTGCCATCCAAGCATGGCTATTTGATTGACATGGACGGCGTGTTGTATCGTGGGTCCGAGTTAATTCCGGGAGCCGACTATTTTATCCGCCAACTTCGCGAGAGGAGCATCCCCTTTCGACTGCTCACAAATAACAGCCAGCGAACACGCCGCGACATTGCCGCCAAACTAGCGCGGCTGGGGATCGAGGTGGAAGAAGCCCACGTGTTTACCAGCGCGATGGCCACGGCGCGCTTCCTGGCGCAGCAGAAACCTAGCGGCACGGCCTTCGTAATCGGGGAAGGTGGATTGTTGAACGCATTGCACCAGAATGGTTATGCAATCGTGGACCACGATCCGGATTATGTAGTCGTCGGCGAAGGACGCACCTTCAATTTGGAATTGGTAGAGGCTGCCGTGCGGATGGTGCTTGGCGGGGCCAAGTTAATTGCCACGAATCTCGATCCGAATTGCCCCACGCAAGACGGCCTCCGGCCGGGCTGCGGAGCGATGGTTGCTATGCTAGAATTGGCTACAGGAGTAAAAGCGTTCAGCGCCGGCAAACCGAGCCCTATCATGATGCGAGCCGCGCGAAAAGAACTCGGCCTGTCCACCGACGAAACCACGATGATCGGCGATACAATGGAGACCGACATCCTTGGCGGGGTGCAGCTCGGTTTCCACACGGTGCTCGTGCTCAGCGGCGGCACACGGTCCGATGATTTGGCCAAATACGCCTACCGGCCGGATGTTATGGTGCAATCGCTCGGCGAGCTGGCAGTGAATTTGGATGAGGCGAACTGGGAACCGCCGTGGTTGCCTGACGAGTTTGTAGGAGAAACCTCATTAGCTCACGGATAAACTCGGATTTCATAAGACGGATGAACACGGATCAAAACGACTATAGTTTTGATCCATGCTCATCTGTGCTATGAAATCCGTGTGGCGAAGCCCCGCGGGGCAATTTCGTGGGGCTGCCCCGAGAAATCGCCTTGCGGATTTTGGCGAACTTTGCAAAAAGGGCGCTGTCCTTGCTGAGGCGTCCTTTCCGTCATGATTGGGGAAGGCGGCAATCTGTTGAGAAGAGGAAACATGGACCTGCAAAGTTTGCGCCGGCTTCCACTGAAGAAGCCGGCGCCGGTCGCGGCCCTCCCGTCGGTGCGTTTGCGGCTGTCGATCTTGATGTTCCTGCTCTATTCCGCTCCCGGCGCGATCGTTCCCCTCTTCACGATGCGGCTCAAGGAACTCGGCTTCTCCCCCACCCAGATGGGCTGGTGCTGCGCCACGCAAGCGCTCGGTTCGCTGCTGGCGCCGTTAGTTGCAGGTCAAATTGCCGACCGCTGGATCCCGGCCGAACGCTGCCTTCTGGTCTGCGCGGTCGTCGAAGCCGCCTTGCTCTTTTTGCTTAGCACGTTGACCACGCCACTTGCCGTCTTTTCGGCGAGCCTTGCTTTTTGGTTGGTGATGGCGCCGGCGCTCACGCTCACCACGGCCGTCAGCTTCGCTCACCTGTCTCGACCGGGCCAGCAGTTCGGCAAGGTTCGGATGTGGGGCACACTCGGCTGGGTCGCGCCGAACTGGCTGCTGGGCTTTTGGTTCAGCGAATCGGAGTGGGCGCACCAAGTGCGGCACTGGATCAAACCTGGTGAAGCGCATGGCATGTTGTCGGATGCATTCCTACTTGCCGGCATTCTGGCGGTCCTGGTTGGCTTCTATTGCTTTACGTTGCCGCACACCCCGCCGCAGCGCAATGGCAGCGTGGGACTGTTGGCCCCCTGGCATGCCATGAAGACGCTTTGGGGCCGGGCGTTTGTCATCTACGCGGTGTGCACCTTCGGCGTCTCGGCCGTGCTGCCATTTTCGACGCAAGTGACGCCGCTCTTGCTTTCGCACCTGGGAGTTTCCACAAGTTGGCT
>DATGHS010000359.1:0-11405 GCA_035307785.1 Gemmataceae bacterium | reverse complement strand
GGTGGTTGTCGGTGAGGCAGTGACCGCGATTTTCAAGGAAGCTCGCCAATTCTTGCAAAGGTGTCAGCGACTTGAGATACCAACCCTCGGCCTTCTCGATGTCGCTCCACGGCGCAGGCCAGGTTCGGTAATAATCGTCGTCGTGCGAACCGATGCCATTGCCCGTGCCTTCGATGTTTACGACGTCTGGTATGCCGAAACACTTCCCTTCGGGGTCGTCCCAGCGAAAAAAGAGATGTTCCCGGGTCTGAACCAATTTGAGCGGGTAACCGAGCCGACGGCCCACCGCGACATAAAGGACCGGCATCGAACAGCATGTCCCGCCTGGTCCGTCTATTAACCCATGAATGAACAGGTCGCGCGAGTCGCTGAAATCAGGCTTAATGCAGTTCGGGTCCTGAAAGGATTTGTCAATAATTCGAGCGGGATTATAGCGGACGCCGAAATCCTCTTGAAGCGTTTGCAACAAGAAGTAGCAGCAAAAATAACCTGGAGAATTCTTATAAAAGCCCGGGTTTTCGTTGAATCGGTACCAGTGACGGCGCGTGTTGAACATGACCGGTCTGGCGGCCTGATCAACCCAACTAATGAGCCGCCCTTCGTCCAAGTTCTCGGCGCAACGCAACCCTTGGGCGCAACGTACATTTAAGGCGGCCACATCGTAAGCTTCCTTCGGCCCGATTGGGCGGCCAATGAAATGGGCCAGCTCTTGCATGGCGACACCCGATTGAAATGAGGTAGCAATAGTCTAGCCGCTTCCGCCTGGCCGGTCAACGGCGTGCTTCCAGCTCTTGCGGCTTGAGAGCGATTTGCACATTTTCTCAAAAATTCTCCGCACTGTCGCTTCACCTGCACCATTTTTGAAGGCAAGCTCACGACCGCCGTCATCGTCCCTTGCGGCCGTTGCGGCGCTGGGTGCGCGGCTTGGCGAGCAATTCCTGCCAGCTTTTCGCTTTGCTGATGCGCTGGATCAGCTCTTCCAACTGTTTCGGATCGATCAGCGCGGCGATAGCGGTTTCCGTTGCCGCATTCGGTTGGCCGAAGGCGTCGGTGCCCAGAATCAGCAGAATCCGGCGTGCTTCCTCGAGCTGGCCCTCAACCTTGCCTTCGGCCTTGCCTTCGGCCTTGCCTTCGGCCTTGCCTTTCTTGATGATCTCTTGATAAGTCACGGATTCTTCCATTTCGCGTATTCCTTTCAATATCGTGTTGGCCAGGGCCTGGTCGTAGCGCAAACCCATAAGCACGTAAGTCTCTGTCCAAATGACTGCTTGCTCACTGGCGGTGGCTTCAACCCCCAGCCGTTGCTTCATCTGCTGAATGACGCTGGGCAACTCGGCCGGTCCTACTTCAGCCAATGGCACCAGCGGCAGCGTTCCCACTCCGGCCGCCAAGACCGCGCCGACCGGTTTTCTCCAGAGGCGCATCACTCCATATTGAAATTCCAGATACGGCTTGTTGTCCAGCAGATGCCGGACCAGGCCGGTCATTTCCGGCCCGTCGGCCTTGGGCCGCAGGAGAATGACCATGCTTCGGACCGGCAAACCGTGCCGAAGTCTCAGAAGGACATTATACCGCAACATCCGCTGGGGAAGTTCGCCATCGTAGCTCGCTTGGAGTTCAAAATGCATCAGCCACGGTGCGCGATCGTTAATTCGTAAAACCTTATCAGCCTCGGCGCTGACGGTGGCCAAGTCGGCATCGATCACATCAATGGGCGAATTCGTGGGAAGATCAACCAACCGCAGGTAGTCGGCCGGGTGTGCTTCCAGCAAGTGTTTCAACGCCGTGTCAAATGGCTTCACCATGGGAAAGCGCGCCACCACCCGAAATCTTTCGCGGCATTCTACTTGAAATCACGTTCGCAGTGCCAATCAGCTCAGGCTTTTTCCGTCAATTCCGATTTTTCTCAAAAATTCTCCGCACTATCGCTTGACCTGGGGATTTTCCGATCCTATATTCGATAGTGTACTAACGATCACTAATCCTTCGACGAGGATTTGATCATGAAAACGGGCGGCGGACCTCGGTTCCAGACACGTTGACGAAGCATTTCTTTTCAGCCGGGCGGGTGGCGAAGGCTTGAACGGCGCCCAGCTCCCGCCCGGTCATGCCTCTCGGCGGGTGTTCTCATGATCCCTCGCACCGACGGCTACTTCGAAGAGAATTTCCCCGGCAGTTCGTTTTCAGAGGATGAGGTCGAATTCATGATGGCCATGGAGCGCTACAAGCGCAAGCACCGGCGGCCGTTTCCGACGTGTCACGAAGTGCTGGCGGTGCTGAAGTCGCTGGGCTATCGGAAGGTGCCGCCGGAAGAAGGGGATCAATCGACATGATGTAGAACGGAATTTATTCCGTTCGCGGCGACGTGTCGAACGGAATAAATTCCGTTCTACGTGGAAGAGAGCGGAGGGATCAATCATGTTCACGTTGAAGCGCCTCACCGGCATTTTTCAGCGCTCGCGGCCGGCAGCGCCGCCGATTGCCAACCTGTTCGCGGTGCCGGTGCCGCCGCGGCCGGCGGGCTGGTGGCGCAACGATCAGGTCGAGCAGCTGCGCAATTACCAGTCGTGGGTCTACGCGGCGGTCAATGCCATCGCCCAGGAAGTGGCGCATCAGAAGCCGTTCGTCTATCGCAACACCGGCCAGGCCCAGCATGATCAGATTCCGCTGCCGCACACGCATCTGCTGCTGCGCCTGCTCGACAATCCCAACCCGTGGATGACGCCGTGGGAATTGTGGTACCTCACGGTGGTCTATCTGGAACTCACGGGCAATTGCTATTGGTACACCGCGCCGCAACGGGTGGGCGCCAATCGTATGGCCGCGCCGGGCGAATTGTGGATCATTCCGTCGCCGTGGGTGCGCGTGCTGCCCGATCCGAAGACATTTGTGCACGCGTATGAAGTCGGCGTGCCCGGCGCGCCGCTGGAATTCTTTTCGCCGGACGAAATCATTCACCTCAAGTATCCGAATCCGCTCGATCCGCATTACGGACTGTCGCCGTTGCAGGCAAACGCGCTCACCGTGGATGCGAACACGGAATTGCTCAAGAGCCGCTACCAGGCGTTCCACGCCGGCCAGCGCCCGGGCATGGTGCTGCAAACCGACCAGGTTTTAAGCGACCCGACCGTGAAGCGCCTGGAAGAGAAGATCACGTCACGCTTCAGCGGCCGGGAGAACTGGCAGCGGCCACTGGTGCTGGAACAAGGTTTGAAGGCATCGCCGTGGACGCTCACACCGGCCGAAATGGATTATCTGAATTCGGCCAAAATGACGCGCGACGAGATCTTCGCGCTCTTCCGGGTGCCGGCCCCGATTGCCGGGCTGGTCGAAAACATGGGCCTGGGCGCCGACATCTGGTTCGGGGCGCGGGTCATGTTCTGCGAAGGCACCATTCAGCCGAAATTGGAGCTCATCGGCCAATCGCTCACGCGCGCCCTCGGCCATCGCTACGGTCCGGATGTGGCGATCAGCTTTCCCCCGTGCAGCCCACGCAATCAGGAGCAGCAACGCAAGGACGACGAGCTCGACGCGAAGATGGGACTGCGCACGTACAACGAGATTCGCCGCGGCCGCGGCTTGCACCCGTTTGCGGACAAGAAGTTCGATGAGCCAATTTTGCCTGGGATGCAAGAAGTAAAACCAGCCCACGGATGAACACGGATTGCAAAACACGGATGAACACAGATCAGAATGGTCAAAGTAAATGAATTGATTTCTTGATTTATCCGTGTTGATCCGTGTTACGAAGTCCGTGTTCATCCGTGGGCTAATTCAACGAGAGTCAACCATGTCTACCCCGCACATTCGCCAGTCGCCGTCGCAACTTCATGTCGCTGCCGATCCAAGCACGCTTACCGTGCGTGCCGTTATCAGCACGAATGACGCCGATCGCGCCGGCGATGTGGTGCTTCCACGTGGCCTGCGCAACTCCGACGAGTTCCTGCGCAATCCGGTCGTGCTGTGGGCGCATCAGCGCTCGTTGCCGCCCATCGGCACCTGCAAGAAGTTGGAGGTTCACGACAACCAGATTCTGGCGGAGACGCAATTTGCGAAGGGCGTGCCGTTCGCCGAAGAAGTTTTTCGGCTTTACGAACAAGGGATTCTGCGCGCCTGGTCCATCGGCTTCCTGCCGGTGCGCTCGCGGCCCGGCGCCCAGGGCACGCTCGTGGAAGAATGGGATTTGCTCGAATACTCGGCCGTGCCGGTGCCGGAGAATCCGGCCGCGCTGACGTTGGCCCTGCGCAAAGGGCTGGTGCAGGACGAAACGCTCAAGCGCTGGTTTGAGCCGCTGGCAGTGGATGTATTCGCGGATCTGTTGGTTTCCATTAACCACAGAGACACAGAGAGCACAGAGAAAGCCTCAGAGGCATATTTGGCAGGGAAATCATTTTAATCCTCTCGGCGTTTTGTCGGTGCTCTCGGTGTCTGTGTGGTTCAAATCTTGCTTCCTTTCCCCTTTCCTCAGGAGAGTTTCTCATGTCTGAAACAGTCGAAAAATTCCAGTCGCGCGCCGAGTTGGCACAATTCATCGAGCAGCAAACCACGACGGCGGTGGAGAAGGCACTCGCGGCCACGCCGCAAGTCGAGCGGCGGGTGCCGTGGGTTACCAGCGGGGCGGTCGGGCAAGACTCGGCCGGCTATTCGGTGCTGAAAGCAGCCGCTTTCGCGCTCGGCATCGTCGGGCCGGATCAGGCCAAGGAAGAGCTGCACGTCCATCATCAGCTGCGGGAACTGTATTCGACGTACGGCTTCGTGCCGCACTGCGGTCATCAGTCATTCCTGGTGCCGTTGGCGAGCCGGCACTTGCCCGCGTTTGAGCCGCGCGGCCAGCGCTTGCAGCAGGAGATTCGCCAGAAGATGACGGCATTTCAGGATCGCTTCGATGCCGACGAAGCCGCGTGGATTGCCCGCAAGCTGAACATGAAGACGAAGGCGCTCGGCGCCCTGAGCGATATTGCGGGCGGCACTTTTGTGGCCGGGCCGGTGCTGGGCGAATTGATCGACATGCAGCGGAATATGGAGACGTTCGCGAACGCGGGCTGCCAGGAGATCGCGTTGCCGCCGAATGGACGGATTCAATTTCCGAAGCTGACCGGCGGCTCGACGGCGTATTGGGTCGGCGAAGGGACGGCCATCACGGAAAGCACGCCGGCCACCGGCAACCTCGATCTGCAAGCGAAGAAACTGGGCGTGTTCATCAAGCTGAACAACGAGTTGCTCCGCTTTGCCAGCGCCTCGGCTGAAGGCCTGATCCGCTTCGACATGGCCCGCGTGGCGGCCCTAAAAGCCGACCTGGCCATGCTCGAAGGCACCGGCGGCACGCAGATCAAGGGCTTGTTGACCTATTCCGACATCTCCACGCTGACGGCTTCGACGACGGGGGCGAACGGCGATACCTTCCAACCGCAAGATGTGGCGAAGATGGAAAGCAAGCTGCCCGATGCCGTGGATGCGCCGACCGCCTGGCTCATGCGCAAGGATTTCTATGCGGTGATCATGAACCGCCGGGCCGATGAAATCACGGCCGGCGATCAGGCAGGGCCGTTCTTGTTTCACCCGATGCGTTCGGCCGCCGACGCTCCGCCACACGAGATTTACGGCACGAAGGTGGTGCGCTCGGCGCAGATCTCGAACACGCGCAGCAAGGGAAGCGGCAACAACCTCACCTACGTCATCCTTGGCTACTTCCCGGATTGGATCGTGGCCCGCATGGGCGTGATGGAGTTCCTGGCGTCCGGCCTCGGCGACACGGCCCTTCAGAATGATCAGACCTACCTGCGCGGCATCCAGCACATCGACGCCGGCCCGCGGCACGCGGCGAGCTTTGTTCTCTGCGACACGCTGTTGATTGCCTAACAGAAAACTGATGAACCAAGTTCGAATGCGGAATTCGGAATGCGGAAGGCGGAATGGAAGACATTTTGAATTGATTTCGAATTCCGCATTCCGAATTCCGAATTCTGATTCTTTCCCTTTCCCTCATATTCACCGGAGAATTCTAATGTCTACCAAACTTCACGATGTGGCTGATCAGATGATTCTTGGCGACGGGTTGCCGCCGCAAACCATCACGTCCACCACCAACGGTTCGAGTGCCGACATGATTAACGGCGATGGTTCCTGCTTTGCCATTCAACAAGTCGGCACCGTCAGCGGCACGTCGCCCACCCTGGCCGGCAAAATTCAGGAGTCGAGCGACGGCAGCACGTGGAGCGACGTCACCAACGCGACCTTTACCCAAGTCACGGCCAGCAGCAATTACCAGGCCATCTCCTTCGAGCGCACGAAGCGCTATCTGCGCTATGTCGGCACCGTCGGCGGCACCAGCCCCAGCTTCGCCATCGCGGTGGTGATCAGCGAGCAGAAGAAGCAGATCTAATTCGGAATGCGGAACTCGGAATGCGGAATCAGGGAATTGCATTCTTATTCCGCATTCCGAATTCCGAGTTCCGCATTTCAACATCGGAGTTTTCCCATGTCTCTCGATACTCTCGCCAATGTCAAGACGCGCCTGGGCATCACGACTTCGGCCGATGATACGCTCATTGGGTTGCTTCAGGATTCTGCCGATTCGTGGATCGGCAATTACTGCGGCCGGGATTTCATTGGCGGCACCTACACCGAGTATTTCCCAGGCAACACGGAATTTCTGACGTTGGCGAACTTTCCAGTTACATCGGTAACCAGCGTTAACGTCGATCCGGCCGAAGTATTCGGCTCCAATACGATCATTGACCCAAGCACCTATGTCGTTCACAGCGAGCGTGGCGTGATTCAGTCGAAGGTAGGGCCTTTTGTGGCTCCCTATCGGAACCCGGCCCTGGTCAATGCCGACCGGGCAATCTGGACGCGCAGCCCGCGCGCCGTGCAAGTGATTTACAGCACGGCCACCGGCAATGTGCCCAACGACGTTAAGGAAGCGTATGCCCAGATCATCAATCACTGGTATTGCCAGGTGAAAACTCAGGTCGCGGCCGGCTTCCAAAACCTTTCCGAACTCAAGCTTGACGACATGACGTATCGGTTCGACCAACTGGCCCATTTACCCATTCCGCCCGAAATCGAGCGCCTGCTGGCGCCGTATCGGACGGCCAACATTTGACAGGAGCGAGTGGTGAGTGGTGAGTGGTGACCCGCGGGGCTCGAAGACTCGCCCCGCGGCTTGCGAAAGAACTTACCAGTCACCACTCACCACTCACCAAACCCATGTCCATTCCATCCGCTTTCTTGACCACCACGTTCGCTCTGTACCGTCCGTTTGGCGCGGCGACGCCCTTGGCAACCGGTATTGCTTGCCGGTTGGTGCCGGACTTGGCGCGCGGCCGGGGCATGGGACCGGCCAGCGGCACACTCATCTGGTCGCACTTTATCGACATGGATGAGAGCGTCGATATCCGCGACGGCTGCACCCGATCGGGCGGCATTGACGCGCCGGGCTATGCCGACGGCGACGAGGTCCGAATGCCTGATTCGAGCGGCAGCATTTATGTGGTTGTCTGGGTGGAAATGCGCGGCCGCGGAACCGCCGGGCAATTCAAGCGAGCCTACCTCTTGCGCGATTCAGCCGTCTGGCCAGGGCCGTGATAGAATCCGAATTGCTTGGTGAGAACCGAGGGGGGGAATCATGAGTTTTCCGCGCCCCCGGTTGTTCATTTTTGCCTAAACGGGCGGCATCGCGGCCTTTTATTGCAGGTACCATTCCGCCGGAACCAAACGCCCTCAATTGGGTTTATTAATACATTAGCACCAGACGGTTTCTCGTTGCCGATTCTTCCCGCTTAGATCGCTTTTCGCCCACCTGTCGAGCAGGAGTCCCACTTATGCTTTCCAAACCATCGTGTTGCGGAATCCTCTTAGTGACCGCCATGTTTTTCGGAGTCGCTTCGGTGCGGGCGGACGATACCCCGGCCGAAGCGAAGGCCAAAGCCAAGCTCCTGGCACAACAGAAAGCCGAAGCCGAGAAATCGAAGCGCGACGAGGGGAAGAACACCTCGGCCAGCATTGCCATACGAGTCGTGATGTCTGCCGCCGCGAATTCAGCCAACGTGGTCAAGCGGAAAGTTCAAACCGAAAAGCCCAAGACAGCCGAAGAACTGAAAAAGGAGGCCGAGGCCAAGCGCATCGAAGAAGAAAAGAAAGCCGCGCAGGCCAAAGCCGCCGAGGCGATGCTGAAGGAACGCCTGGCCAAAATGCCGACTGCTCCGCTGACGAAAAAGATCGACGAGGCAATTGCCAAAAAGCTGGAGGAGGAAAAGCTTCCCGCTTCGCCAAAGGCTGATGATGCCGAGTTCTTGCGCCGCGTTTACCTCGACCTCACGGGCGTGATTCCGAACGTGGAAAAAACGAAAGCATTTCTCGACGATAAAGATCCAAACAAGCGTGCTAAGTTAATCGATGAGTTGCTCGCCAGCCCCGTCTTCGGCAAGCACGAAGGCGATGTTTGGACCAAGCTCATGTTTCAGCGGCTCACCGAGAACCGCGGCATTCGCGTCGATCCGCTGCGCGAATGGCTGGAAGACAGGTTCGTGCAGGGCGAAAGCTGGGACAAGATTGTCACGGGCCTGCTAACCGCGACCGGGACACAAGAGGAGAACGGCGCCTCGACCTATTTCTTAGCCGCCCTTTCGGCCGACAAGATGACCGACTCCATTAGTCGGCTCTTCCTCGGCGTGAAAATCGAGTGTGCTCAGTGCCACAATCATCCGTTTGTCAGCTACAAGCAGAACGACTACTGGGCACTGGCCGCGTTCTTCATGAAGGTGCGCTTGGACGGGAATCCAAAGAACCCCAATCCTAAGGGTCGAGTGCCCTCCATCGTCGAGATTAGCGCCACCCAGGGTAAAGGCGTGGCCCGGCAAAAGAACCTGCCGGAAGCCGCGAAGTTCCTGCCGCCGAAGTTCTTGAAGGGCGAGCAAGCCAACGTCGAAGATAAGGAACCGTTACGGCCGGTCTTCGCCAAATGGCTGACCGAGAAGGAGAACCCATACTTTGGCCGGGCCTGGGCGAATCGCGTTTGGGGCCAACTTTTCGGTGTCGGCATTATCAATCCGATCGACGACATGCACGAGGAGCGCGTGCCCTCGCATCCAGAATTGCTGGACGAACTCGCGAAGGTATTCGTCGCGCAGGATTTCGACGTGCGCTTCCTTTACCGGGCCATTTGCAACAGCGAGACTTATCAGCGAACGAGCATTCCGGTGGCGGGCAATGAAGCGGATCGCACGTATTTCAGCCACATGCCGATCAAGGTGCTGACCGCTGAGCAGCTTTATGACTCTCTAAACGCAGTGGTGAGCGTGGCGAATTTGGGCAGGGAAATCCCCAAGGACAAAGCCGCCGCCTTTGCCGCGGCACAGAAGCGCGGGGCCCTGACTGCCCGCGATCAATTCGTTGCCTTCTTCGATGCCGGCGAGACGCAAGCGATTTCTTACGAATCGGGCATTCCGCAGGTGTTGCGGCTCATGAACTCGCCGCAATACGCGCGCGGTGCTTCGCTGGTGGCCCAGAACTTGACGCGCGGCCTGGCCAAGGATCAAGCCATCGAAAAGCTGTACCTGACCGCTTTCTCCCGCCGACCCACGAGCGCGGAAATGGAAAAGATGACGAAGTATGTGGATGATCATCCCACGGATGGTTTCGGCGACATCCTGTGGGTGCTGCTGAATTCGAGTGAATTTGCGTTGAATCGATAACTTTCCCTCGCTAAGCCGCAAGCGGCTATTGCTTCAGGAGAACATACCGTGAACTTTATCCCCCCGCATTCGCGTCGTGAATTTCTGCGGATCGCTTCGGCCGGAGCACTCGGCGCTTCGCTCTCCGGCTGGCTCAACGTCCTGGCCGCTCGCGCCGCCGAAAGCAAGGTCAAGCACAAGTCGTGCATCCTGCTGTGGATGGACGGCGGGCCGAGCCATAAAGACACTTTCGACCTGAAGCCGGGGACGGCCGACGGCGGCGAATTCAAGCCGATCAAGACCAGTGCCGATGGCGTCGAGATTTCCGAGCACTTCCCGAAGTTGGCGCAACTCATGAATCATGGCGCGATCATTCGCGGCATGAGCACGCAGGAAGGCGCGCATGGCCGGGCCAAGGTTTACCTGCACACCGGCTACAAGGAAGGCATCGGCGGGCTGGTGTATCCGAGCCTCGGCTCGATCGTGTCGAAAGAACTCGGCGATCCGAATTTCCCGTTGCCGAACTTCGTGACCATCGGCCCGCGCAGTTACGGGGCCGGCTTTCTCGGACCGAAGCATCAGCCGCTCGATGTGGCCGACCCAGCTCGTGGCGTGGAAAGCCTCCGGCCGCTGGTCAACGAGAGCCAGTTCCAGAACCGCACCGGCCTGCTCGAAGACATGGAGGCCGGCTTCTACAAGCAATACCAGGGCACGGCCATCAACGATCATCGCACCACCTATCAGCGTGCTATTCGGTTGATGGAATGCAAAGAAGCAAAAGCCTTCGATCTGGCGCTCGAACCGGAATCGGGCAAGAAGCTATATTTCCCGAATCAGCCGGCGCAATCGTCGGAACCGGCTCGCAAGGGCGGCGGCAACAACAATAACAACAAGTTCGCCGAAAGCTGCCTTCTCGCCCGCCGGCTTATCGAAGTGGGCATCCCGTTCGTGGAAGTGACGCTCGGCGGTTGGGACACGCACCAGAACAACTTTAGCCGCGTGAAGCAGCTTTCCGGAATCGTCGATCAGGGCCTGAGCGCGCTGATTAACGACCTGAAAGATCGCGGCCTGCTCGACAGCACGCTGGTGATCTGGATGGGCGAATTCGGCCGCACGCCCAAGATCAACAACCGCCAGGGCGCCAACGGCGAACCGGGCCGCGACCACTACCCGCGCGCCTGGAGCACGGTCTTCTTCGGTGGCGGCATCAAGGGCGGCCAGGTCATCGGCAAGACCGATGCCGAAGGCGCCACGGTCGTGGATCGCCCCGTGCCGGTGATCGACTACATGGCCACGATTTGCAGTATCCTGGGCATCGATTACAACAAGCAGAATGAAACGCCGATCGGCCGGCCGATTCGCGTTGTGGAGAAGGGCGCCAACCCGATCAAGGAATTGCTGTAAAATAATGTGGGATAGGATTCCAATCCTGTCCGATTTCAACAATGCGGTTTGGTCAGACGATGCCGGGCACAGGCCCGGCATTTTCATTTCTTGACTCTTTTTAACTCGTAGGTGTCGCGGTCCCCCCAATTCAGTAACAGCGTAAGGTCGTCGTCGGTTAATGATTTAATTTCAATAACCTCATCTGAACCTTTATCGCCCATAAAGCGGTAGACAAATTTGATTTTGTTCTTTTCGATCTTGTAATCGAATTCACCAAGCGCTTCACCTGGTTTGGACCAGATCATTTTCCCATTCTTGGTGAATTCGAGCCATCCGAAGCCTTTT
>DATGHS010000358.1:0-22191 GCA_035307785.1 Gemmataceae bacterium | reverse complement strand
ACCAACTTCTTGGAAGAACGCAAGGACCTGGTCGAGCAGTTACCGAAGCGCCAGGACCGCGCGTCGAAGTTGTTGAGTTACCTCGGCGACGTCATCGTGAATGGCCACCCGCTGGTGCCGGCCGACTTTCGCTTCAATTTTGCGCTGGCGAAAAAGCAGCCCTCGCTATTTGGACGCGAGCCTGCCGCAGCGGAAACTCAACGTCTTGCCGGCACGCGCGAGAAACTCCTCGAGCTTGGCCCGGAGAAATTTGCCGCATGGGTGCGCGGGCAAAAGCCGTTGTTTGTGACCGACACCACCATGCGCGACGCCCACCAGTCGCTGTTGGCCACGCGCATGCGAAGCTACGACATGCTGCAAATCGCGTCGGCCTATGCCGAAAAGCATGTGAAACTGTTTTCACTGGAGATGTGGGGCGGCGCCACTTTTGACACGGCTCTGCGTTTCCTGAAAGAATGCCCCTGGCGGCGGTTGACCGACCTGCGCGAACGCATTCCCAACATCCTTTTTCAGATGCTCTTTCGCTCGGCCAACGCGGTGGGCTACTCGAATTACCCCGATAACGTCGTGCAGGCCTTCGTGAAGGAAGCGCACCAGGCCGGCATGGACTTGTTCCGCGTGTTCGATTCGCTCAATTGGATGCCGAACCTGAAACTCGCCATTGACGCGGTCCGGAATGAAGGCGCGCTGTGCGAGGCAGCGATCTGTTACAGCGGCGACATTCTCGATCCTTCCCGCACAAAGTTTACTCTGAAGTATTACGTCAATCTTGCCAAGCAAATGGAGAAGGGGGGTGCCAATCTGCTGGCGATCAAGGATATGGCCGGCATCTGCAAGCCAATCGCGGCGCAAAAACTCGTCCGCGCCCTGAAGCAGGAGATCGGCATTCCCATTCATTTCCACACGCACGATTGTGCCGGCGGGCAAATGGCAGCGCTGCTGCTCGCGGTCGAGGAAGGCGTGGATATAGTCGATTGTGCCTTCGCCCCGCTTTCCGGCCTCACCAGCCAGCCGAGTCTTAATGCGCTCGTGGAGGCCCTGCGCTTCACGCCGCGCGACACCGGGCTCTCTCCGGAGCGCTTGCAGCAAACGGCCGACTACTGGGAAGACGTGCGCAAGTTCTACCGGCCCTTTGAGAGCGGCCAAACCGCCCCCAGTGCCGACATCTATTTGCACGAGATGCCCGGCGGCCAGTATACGAACCTGGTGCAGCAGGCGCAGGCGCTCGGCCTGGGCGAGCGCTGGCACGACGTGGGGCGGATGTATGCGGAAGTCAACAAGATGTTCGGCGACATCGTGAAGGTGACGCCGTCGTCGAAAGTCGTGGGCGATATGGCTCTCTTCATGCTCGCCAACAACCTCACGCCGGCAGACGTGCTGGATGGTTCGCGCGAACTCGCCTTTCCCGAATCGGTGGTCGAGTTCCTCGAGGGCAAACTCGGGCAGCCACCGGGCGGCTTTCCGGAGAAGCTGCAGAAGCGCGTTCTGCGCGGCCGAAAGCCAATGACACAACGGTTCGGCGAATTGCTGCCGTCGGTCAACTTCGACGATGTTCGTGCGGAGCTGGAGACGAAGTTTCAGCGCTCGAGCAATCAGGACCTGTTTTCGTACCTGATGTTTCCGCGCGTCTTTCCAGATTTCGTCGAGCATCAGCGCCGTTATTCGGATACTAGCGTATTGCCCACGCCGGCCTTCTTCTACGGCATGGAAAAGGGCGAAGAGATAAACGTCGAAATCGATCCGGGGAAAACGCTCATCATTAAGTTCCAGACCGTGGGCGATCCGCACCCCGATGGTAAGCGGCTGGTGTTTTTCGAACTCAACGGCCAGCCGCGCGAAGTTCTCGTGCTGGACCGTAAGCTCGTGGGCCAGGGGTTGGTCGCCGGTCGGGTCAAAGCCGAAGTCGGCAACCCGGCGCATGTGGGCGCGCCGATGCCGGGGGCCGTGGTCAACGTCACCGTCGCGCCGGGTGAGAAGGTCGCGCAAGGCCAGAAGTTGCTCACGATGGAAGCGATGAAAATGGAGACCACGCTGTATGCGGAGCAAAGTGGGACCATCGCCGAAGTGCTGGTCCGCGCGGGGATGCAAGTCGAGGGCGGCGATCTGCTGCTGCGGTACGGGTAACTTGCAGCGCCGCAAGCGGCGCTGCGCTTTGTGGTGTATCCTTGGGGAAAGCCCGCACGCTCTTTTTCCCCGGAGTCACCATGCTGCGCATTACCTTTCTGACGATTGCACCCGCCGTACTGATGGCGGCGGCTTTGCCGGCTCAGCCCCCGCCAGGCATGACGGCCTTGCCCGGAATGGGCGGGCTGCCACCCCTTCGCCCGCTCCAGATTTTGAACATGGACCAGCAACGGGAACTTATCGAAACGCTGGTGCAAGCGCTGGGCGATCCGGACCCGATTACCAAATCCTACGCGGCATCGAGCCTGCTCAAGATCGGCGAGCCCGCGATTCCAGCCATGCTGCCGGCTCTCGAAAGCCCGAATTTGACGGTAAAGCGCGAAGTGGCGAAGATCATCTACCTCATGGGCGATTTGGACTCGGAGCGAAAAGTCACCCTGCTCGCTCTGACGAAAGAAGTGCGCACCACGGATGATCCGGAATTTCGCCGCACGGCGATCATGGCGATCAACAATCTCGCCACCACCGCCCGCGTGGCCCTGCCGCCGCCGAGGAAAGATAAGAAGTGACCGTTGATCGATGAGCCGAACCATTTTTAATTGGCGAGCCGCCGGGCTCGTCCCGGCGGGATAAACCCGCCGGCTCGCCCATTAGCTACAGTGCTGAAACGCGCTCTAAAAAACGCCGTGGTTGCTCTTCTTGACGCTTTGCCTTGCACCCCGCATTACGCCGAATATCATCTCCGCAACCGGAATTACGTCGCTTTTACTCTCCTTCGAGGACTCGCAGCCATGGGCTTCAAGCAGACATCCACGCACCGCAATGGCAAAGGTTCGTTTCACCAGATCGGGTTGGTTCGCGGGCAATTCGGCAACGTGCCCGAGGCGGACTGGCTCAAGTTCATCCAGGGGGCCGGCTTCGATGGCTGGGAAGAAGCCAGCTGGGAACTGAACCTGCGCAAGTGCGATACCGACGCCGGCGCGGCGGATTATGCCAAGGAGCGCGTGGCGCTGGCCAAGAAGCACGGCCTGGAAATCTTCACCGTCGCCACACACTTACAAGGCCAGGCACTGGGCGACGAGCCAACGGCCAAGACGCTGCAATTTGTGGCCGGTGAAGCGCTCGATGCCTACAAGGCCTGGCGCAAGGCCGGCCACAACCCGCCGCGGACCGATCCGTATTTCGTTCCCGGCGACGTGGCGCAAAAGGTGCATGAGCAGGCGAAACGCGACCTGATGGCCTGCGTTCGCTTCGCCGGTCACCTGAGCAAGCTGCAAGATCGCAAGGTGGCGTGCCCAGGCTTCGTCGGCTCGCCGGCCCATTGCTGGAGTCACTTCTTCCTGTTTCCGCCTCTGCCGTCGAGCCTCGGCGGCTATCCCATTCCTGATGTGCGCGACGTTTCGCTGGAATTGCTCGTCGAGCGCTTTGGGCCGGTGCTCGACCAGTGCAAGCAATACGGCGTTACGTTCGACCTGGAATGCCACCCGAGCGAGCGGGCCATGGGCGACCTGGAATCGGCCAACGATTACCTGAAGGCGATGGACAAGGCCGGCTATTCCTCGGTCGTCGGCTTCAACCTCGATGGCTCGCACCTGGAATGGCAGAACGTAAGCGTGGTTCAATTCATCCGCGAATTTGCCGAGCGCATTCACTGCGCGCACGTGAAGGGCGTGTGGGTGGCCCGCGAGCATTGCCGGGCCGGCCGGCTCGGCGGCCACCGGCCGATGGGCCACTGGTCCAACGGCTGGAACTTCGTCACCGCCGGCACGGCCCGCGATGCCAATTCGCTGGAAGAGATTTTCATCGAACTCAACCGCGTTGGCTTCGACGGCGCCGTGAGCATCGAATGGGAAGACAACGATGCCGAACAGCATGCCGGCGCGAAGGCTGCGCTGGCGAACGCGCGCAGAGCCGATCTTCCGCCCAGCGGCATGCGGCACGACGAGATGCTGAAGGCGTGAATTCAGTCAAAACATTGTTCGGCCACCGGAGCCGCGGCGATGCGAATGCGGATCCTACTAGTTTTCGCCGCAGCCACCTTGATCGGCTGTAACGCAACTGAAGCGCCGCCCGGCCGTGTGGGGACAGGATCATCACGGCGCTCCGCAGGGGATCGGGGTGCGGACGTTCGCTTGGAGGACGTGAAGAAGATCGTGGCTCGACAGTACGAGGTCGCGGTCGATCAGCTTGACGTCAACCGGCCGTTACTGGAGTACGGGGACGAACTTAACGTGATCGAGGTGGTCATGGATCTGGAAGAGCGCTACCGAGTCGAGATCCCCGACGAATGTTTCATGGACAAAGCCGCCCGCGGTTCCCTAGGGATCCACAAGGGCCTCACGACCGCCAGGCTCGCAGATATCGTTCGAGAGCGGCTTTCGCATTAGTGGACGGGTGGCCGGGGCTGGAGTCTTCGGAAGCCCCGGCTTAGCGTCACTCGTTTCCGGGGCTTCGCATCCCGCTCAGCCCCGGCCACCCAGAATAGCTCCCAGTAAATTGCGCGCCGCGTGGCCGGGGCTTCCGAAGACTCCAGCCCCGGCCACCCGACCTTTGCCTCGAGCCCCGGCCACGCCCGGCTGCACTAGCAACGTCTCGCTCACGCGGGGTTCGCCAAAAGGGCACGACAAAATTCGCTTGGGACATGTGCAATTCTTCTGCCCAAGCAGTACAATCGGCGGTACACGCCTATACTCTCCGTTTCTGGTTGGCCGCGAGGTAACCGCTGATGAATCGCGCTTTCCTGGTGCTTTCGCTTGTTGCTATTGTTTTGCTCCCCAAATTGGCCATTTGCGCCAACGAGCCCCCGGAAGGCGTGCTTCCTCTCGGCGTCGACGGCAAGCCATTGAACCTCGATTTCGAGACCGGCACGCTGAAGGACTGGACCGCCGAGGGCGACGCCTTCAGGGGCCAGCCCATCGAAGGCGACACGGTCTACCCGCGCCGCAATGACCAGAAGAGCCAGCACCAGGGGAAATACTGGATCGGCACCTTCGAGCGCTTCGGCGACAAGCCGCAGGGTACGCTCACCTCGGTTCCGTTCAAGGTCACACATCCGTGGGCGTCGTTTCTCGTCGGGGGCGGGTCCTTTCCGGAAACCTGCGTTGAAGTCATTCGCAAAGACACCGGCAAAGTGATATTCCGCGCTTCGGGCATGGAAGAAGAGAACATGAAGCGCGTGCTCGTCGATCTGAAAGAGCACATGGGCAAGGAGATCTTCATCCGCCTTGTGGACAAGCACTCCGGCGGCTGGGGGCACATCAATTTCGACGACTTCCGCTTCTACACCAACAAGCCGAACGTGCCGCCGCGCAAGCCACAATTGCCGCCGCCGGATGAATACAAGTACGCCGGCCTGCCGCCGGAAAAGGCCGCCCATGTCATGACCGTACCCGAAGGCTTCACCGTGTCGCTCTTTGCCGGCGAGCCGGATGTCATGCAGCCGATTGCCTTTTGCATAGACGATCGCGGCCGGTTATGGGTGGCCGAGGCGTTCATCTATCCGCAGCGCCATCCATCCAAGGGGCCGCTGTTGCCGGAAGCCGAGCGCAGCAAGGGCGACAAGATCGTCATCTTCGAAGATACCAAAGGCACGGGCCACTTCGACAAGCGCACCGTGTTCATGGAAGGCCTGAATCTAGTCAGCGGCTTGGAAGTCGGCTTCGGCGGCGTCTGGGTCGGTGCTGCTCCTTATCTCCTATTCATCCCCATGAAAGAGGCTGTTGTGGCAGGGTCTCCCGACCCTGCCACTGTACCCGCCGGGCCGCCGCAGATTCTGCTCGACGGCTGGCATTACGAAGACACGCACGAGACTCTGAACTCCTTCATTTGGGGCCCGGATGGCTGGCTCTACGGCTGCCATGGCGTGTTCACGCATTCGCGCGTCGGCAAGCCCGGCACCCCGGACAAGGATCGCATTCCCATCAACGCCGGCATCTGGCGCTACCACCCCACGAAACACATCTTCGAAGTCTTTGCCGAAGGCACGAGCAACCCGTGGGGACTGGATTTCAACGATTACGGCCAGGCGTTTTGCGAAGCGTGCGTGATTCCGCACCTGTTCCACATCATTCAGGGGGCACGCTACACCCGGCAAGCGGGCAGCCACTTCAACCCGTACACCTATGCCGACATTCCCACCATTGCCGACCATTTGCACTGGCAGGGGGCGAACCCGTGGGCCGGCAACAACCGCAGCGATAGCATGGGCGGCGGCCACGCCCATGCCGGCCTGATGTGCTACTTGGGCGGGGCCTGGCCGAAGGAATATCGCGGCCAGCTTTTCATGGGCAACATTCACGGCCGCCGCATCAACATGGACATTCCGAAGCCGAAGGGCTCGGGCTACGTGGCCTCGCACGGGCCCGACTTCCTGCTGGCCAACGACGCCTGGGCTCGCTTCATCGCCATGAAATACGGCCCCGACGGCAACGCCTACCTGATCGACTGGTACGACAAGCAAGCCTGCCACCTGCCACAGCCCGAAGTGTGGGACCGCACCAACGGCCGCATCTACAAGATCAGCTACCGCGGCACCAAACCGGTGACGGGGATTGATTTGCAGAAGTGTAGCGACGAGGAGTTGGTGAAGTATCAGCTCAGCGACAACGAATGGTACGTGCGGCACGCGCGGCGGATATTGCAGGAACGGGCGGAAAAATTATTAAGAGGCGGCGCTGGTGCTGAAGCCGATTCAGCGAAGTTCAGTGAAACGGTATACTTGCCTTTGCTCAAGATTCTGACAGAGGACAAGTCGGAGACTCACCGTTTGCGAGCGCTATGGGTATTGCATGCGATGCTTGGCAATAAGTTTAACTTCTTTTTCTACCCCTATGGCGACAACAATGAGTATGTGCGGGCATGGGCAATTCAGTTCGATGTCGAAGAAGGTTGGGCCCGAGGGAGCTTGTCCGGGCGCCTCGAGACGCAGGCGAAGTATGAGAAGTCTGCCGTGGTTCGGCGCGCCATCGCTTGCGTGACGCAACGAGTCCCGCCGAGAGATCGGCAAGTTATACTGAAGAATCTTGTATCCCATTCTGAAGACGCGGCCGATCCGAATCTACCTTATTTGTATTGGTATGCACTTGAACCCCTGGCAGAAAAAATTCCCGACCACATGTTGGAAATCGCTCGTTTGTCCAAGATCCCGATGCTTTTGCCCCTCAGCGTTCGCCGCATAAGTGCCACCGCCAGACTCGAGGGCCTGGAAGTGCTTGTTCGGCGCATTGGCGTGCTCAAAGACCCAGCAGATCAACTGCTCTTCCTTCGCGAAATGCAAACTGGATTGCAAGGTCATCGCAATGTAGGCGTCCCGCTGCCGTGGCCGGAGGTTTCGAAGAAGCTATTCGCAAGCGACAACAAGGAAGTCCGCACGCTGGCTTCGGCGTTGGCCGTCACCTTCGGCGACAAGGGTGCGTTCGGTAACTTACGCGCCATCATGGCCGACACGAAAGCCAGCAAGGAATCGCGGCTCAATGCTCTGAACGCGCTGGTACAAGCTCACGACAGCGAGCTTCCGCCGCTGTTGCAAAGCCTGCTGAAAGACGCCGACTTGCGCTCCTCGGCGCTGAAAGGCCTCGCCGGCTTCGATGACCCGAAGACGCCGAGTTCCATCCTCGCCGTCTTCGCTTCGCTCTCTCTCGAAGAAAAGCGCGATGCCCTGGGCACGCTCGCTTCCCGCCCGGCGTATGCCAAGGCGCTGCTCGATGCGCTGGCCGCGAAGAAGCTCGCGCCTTCGGAAATCCCGGCCGAGATCGTCCGGCAGATGCGCAATTTGCCCGACAAGGAGATCGAAAAGCGCCTGGGCGAAGTCTGGGGCGTGGTCCGCATCACGCCAGCCGACCGGGCGAAGGCCATTGGCGATATGCGCAAAATGCTGTCGCTGACCGCCGCGGCCCCGGACCTGTCGCTAGGCCGGGCGGTGTTTGCCAAGACGTGCTCGCAATGCCACACGCTCTACGGCGTCGGCGGCAAGGTCGGGCCGGACATCACCGGTTCCAACCGCGCCGACCTGAATTACCTCTTGGAAAATATTCTCGACCCCAGCGCCGTCATTCCCAAGGATTACGCCGCTTCGCGGATTGATCTGAAAAATGGCCGCACCGTTACCGGCATCGTGAAGGGCGAAACGCCGGTGGCGCTCACCGTGGTCACGCAGAATGAAACGCTCACCATCCCCGTGGCCGACATCGAGAAGCGCGAACTCAGTGACACCTCTATGATGCCGGAAGATTTGCTCAAGGACCTGAAGCCGGACCAGATTCGCGCATTGATCGCATACCTGCGCTACAACGCCCAGGTGCCGTACCTGGCCACGGAAGACAACGCCAAGGATTTGTTCAACGGCAAAGACCTCACCGGCTGGGACGGCGACATGAAGCTCTGGAGCGTCGAGAACGGCGAGATCGTCGGCAAGACCACCGGCCTGAAGAAGAACGAGTTCCTGAAGAGCCAGATGACGGCCGCCGATTTCCGCCTGTCGCTGAAAGTGAAGCTCACGCCGAACAAGGAAAACAGCGGCGTGCAGTTCCGCAGCGAGGCCCTGCCCGACGGCGAGATGAAGGGCCCGCAGGCCGACGTCGGCCTTGGCTGGTGGGGCAAGCTGTACGAGGAAAGCGGCCGCGGCGTGCTCTCGAACAACATGGGCGAGAAGTACGTAAAGCCCGATGAGTGGAACGATTACGAAATCCTGGCCGTCGGCAGCAAAGTGCGCACCTGGATCAACGGCCAATTGTGTGTGGATATCGACGATCCGATGGTGTCACGCCGCGGGATCTTTGGCTTGCAGATTCATGCGGGCGGGCCGATGGAAGTGCGGTTCAAGGATTTGAAGTTTGAAGTGAATCCGAAGTGGGGGAAGTAAGAAAAAAGAGGACACAAAGAACACAAAGAAGACACAAAGAACACAAAGAAGAATTCTGAACTGAATGTCTTTGTGATCTTTGTGTCTCCTTTGTGCTCTTTGTGTCCTGTCTTAAGGAACGAAAATGCCAGTAGATGAAGCAACCAAAATGCGCTGTAATGATTTGTCCAATGAGATCATTTCGGCCGCCATTGAAGTCCATCGCCATATGGGTCCGGGGTTGCTGGAATCCGCGTACAGGACTTGTCTTTGCCACGAACTGCCGCTTCGAAGCATTTCGTATCGATTTGAGATTCCGCTCGATGTCGAATACAAAGGATTACTCGTTCCTCAAGCTTACAGAATTGATATTTGGGTGGAGAATCTGGTTTTGATTGAGATCAAATCTGTAGACAAGTTGATTGAGGTTCATGAAGCCCAACTCCTGACTTATTTGAAATTCACCGGCTGCTGGCTTGGTTTACTTCTCAACTTCAACGTTAAGATGATGAAATCTGGAATCAAACGATTAGTGATGTAATAAGACAGGACACAAAGAACACTAAGGAGGCACAAAGAGCACAAAGAGTCGCCGACAACATTCCCAATATCTTTGTGTTCTTTGTGTCTCCTTTGTGCTCTTTGTGTCCTGATTTCTTCGGAGTCTCTCCATGCGATACGTGTCCTCTGCCCTCATCCTTCTCTCCTCCTGCGCTCTCGCCTTCGCCCAGGACAAATCCGCCCCGAAGTGGATCTGGCTCGACCAGAGCCCGAAGGACAACCAGACCGTCTACTTCCGCAAGGTCTTCGACGTACCGGCCAACATCACGGCCGCGAAGATAGCCGGTACCTGCGATAACGAGATGACGGTCTATCTCGACGGCAAGGAGGTATTGAAGAGCAGCGAGTGGGAGACCCCGGTTTCCAAGGATATCACGACGCATTTGAAGTTGGTCGGCCCTGGAAAACATGTCCTCGCGGTGCAGGGCTTCAACACGAGCGGCCCGGCGGGGTTGGTGCTGCGGCTGGACCTCGAAGCGAGGCGCGGCGTGAGCTCGAGCATCGTCACCAACGATACCTGGCTCGTTTCCGAGAAGGCCGACAAGAATTGGCAAAGCCTCGATTTCGATGACAAGTCCTGGAAGCCCGCGGCCGTCATTGCCAATCTCGGCGGCGGGCCGTGGACCGCCATCAACGACACTTCGCTCGGCAAAGGCGGCAAGCTGAAGACCCCGACAGCCACGCCGATTGACAAGATCAAGGTCGCCAAGGATTTCCACGTCGAATTGCTGTATTCTGTCCCGAAGGCCACCCAGGGTTCGTGGGTCAACATGTGCGTTGACCCGAAAGGCCGGCTCATCACGTCGGATCAGGGCGGCGGCCTCTATCGAATTACGCCTCCGGCCATCGGCGGCAGCGCAGATGAAACGAAGGTTGAGAAGCTGCCGATTCCACTCGGCGGCGCGCATGGCCTGCTATACGCCTTCGACAGCCTCTACGTGATGGTGAACGAATCCGTCAAGCACACGCTGCCGGATGGTAAGCAGGTCACCCCGAAGCACGGCCTCTGGCGTGTGCGCTCCACCGATGGCGGCGAGACCTATGGCGAGCCGGAGTTGCTGCGCGAGCTTCAGGCCGGCGGCGAGCATGGGGCGCATGCCATTCTGCTTTCACCCGACGGCAAGTCGCTGTACGTCATCATTGGCGATGCGGCCAAGCTCACGCAAGTGAGCAGTTCGCGGGTGCCGTTGATCTGGGGCGAAGACCACCTGTTGCCGCGCATGCCCGACGGCAACGGCTTCATGAAGGGCGTGCTCGCCCCCGGCGGCTACATCGCCAAGATCGATCCCGACGGCAAGAACTGGGAACTCATCAGCACCGGCTATCGCAACGAATTCGATGCCGCGTTCAACCGGCAAGGCGAACTCTTCACCTACGATGCCGACATGGAATGGGACTTCAATACGCCGTGGTATCGGCCCACACGCGTGTGCCTGGTCACGAGCGGCAGCGAGTTCGGCTGGCGCAACGGGGCCGGCAAGTGGCCGCCGTTCTATCCCGATAGCCTGCCTGCTATTTACAACGTCGGCCCCGGTTCGCCCACCGGCATGTGCTTCGGCTACGGGGCCAAATTCCCGGCCAAATATCAGGACGCCCTCTTCATGTGCGATTGGAGCTACGGCAAGCTGTATGCGTTGCATCTGACGCCGGATCAGAGTGCGTACAATGCTGAGAATGAAGAGTTCCTGAACGGCACGCCGTTGCCGCTCACGGATGTCGTGGTGAATCCGAAGGACGGCGCGCTGTACTTCACCATCGGCGGCCGGAATACGCAATCGGGCTTGTACCGTGTCACGTACACCGGCAAGGAATCGACAGCCGAGGCCGGGCTGAATAACGCCGGCGCCGACATGCGCGCCTTGCGGCACCGGATCGAGTCATTCCACGGCCACAAGGATCCCAATGCGGTCGCCGAAGTTTGGCCGTATCTCAATCATCCGGATCGTTTCATTCGTTTCGCCGCGCGCGCGGCCCTGGAATGGCAAGACCCCAAGCAATGGCAGGATCGCGCTTTGGAAGAAAAAGAACCGGAAGCCGCAATCCTGGCTCTGCTCGCCCTGGTGCGTGTGAGCGCGACCGATCCGTTCCACCGCACCAAGGATACGCCTCCGGTGGATGAGCAACTGAAGCAGAAGATCTTGCAAGCTCTACGCCAAATCAAATGGGATGTGCTGAACGATGATCAACGCATCGATCTGGTCCGCGTCTATCAGGTGCTGTTCAACCGCATGGGCCCGCCCGGCGGTTATGTCCGCCCGCCCATCGTCACGCGCTTCGACTCGGTCTACCCCACGCACAGTCACCTGCTGAACGGCGAACTCTGTGCGCTACTGGTGTATCTTGAAGCGCCGGATGTCGTGGCCAAGACATTGAAGCTCATGCGCGATGCGCCCACGCAGGAAGAGCAAATCGAATATGCCCGTTCTTTGCGCGTGTTGAAGAAAGGTTGGACGCTGGACCAGCGCAAGGAGTACTTCTCCTGGCTCCTGAAGGCGGCGAACTTCCGCGGCGGCGCGAGCTTCGCCAACTTCCTGAAGATCATCAAGACCGATGCCATCGCCACGCTGACCGAGCAAGAAAAGGTTGCGCTAAAACCGATCTTGGAAGCGCGGCCCGATCCGAAGTTGCCGTTCACGGTGAAGCAGAGGCCGTTTGTCAGGAACTGGACGCTCGATGAACTGGTACCGATCGTGGAAAAGGGCCTGACCAAGCGCGACTACGACCGCGGCCGCTCGCTCTTTGGCGAGACCGGCTGCTTCGGCTGCCACCGCTTCAGCAACGAGGGCGGCGCCGCCGGGCATGATCTCACCGGCCTTGGCGGCCGCTTCAGCACGCGCGATTTGCTCGAAAAGATCACAAATCCGAGCAAGAGCATCAGCGATCAGTACGCCGCCGTGAAAATCGAAACCACCGACGGCAAGACCGTCGTGGGCCGGATCGTGAATCTGCACGGCGACAACATCGTCATTCAGACCGACATGCGCGACCCCAATGCGCTCGTAAACGTCGATCGCAAGAAGATCGAGAGCATGGAGCAATCGAAGGTGTCGATGATGCCGACGGGCCTGCTCGACGTGCTGAAGGAGGACGAAATTCTCGACCTGATCGCGTATCTGCTCTCGCGCGGCGACCGCAAGAATGCGATGTTTCAGAAGTAGCGGAAAGCCGCGAGGCGAGTCTTCGAGCCTCGCTGGTCGAATGCAGCAACGCAATGGGCGCCCCCATGGCCGAAGACTTGGTTACGATTGCCACGTTTCGGTTTCTGCACGAGGCAGAACTGGCCCGCATGTTCCTTGAGGAAGAGGGCATTCCATGCTACATTGCCGACGGCGAAAGCATTGCCATGGATTGGTTCTTCGGCAATGCCTTTGGCTGGATCAAGCTGCAGGTTGCCGCGGCGGACGCGCAACGAGCTTCGGCGGCGAAGGAACAGTGGCCCAAGCCGCGCGATCGGTCAATTGAGCAAGAAGCGGGGGTGGACACGCTCCGTTGCCTGTCTTGCGGCAAGCGCATGCTCGAAAACCAGATGCAATGCGAGGAATGCGGCTGGTCGTATGCCGATACCGTGGACGAATCGGCCGAGGCGACGGAATTGCCGAGCAACATCCGCGATTGGAAGCCGAGGCCGCGCTCGGAACCGCAAGTTGAAGAGGAAATAGAGCTACCGGACACTCGCATTCAGCGCGACCGGCCGCTGCCGCGCCCAAGGCGGCTCGACACCTGAGCGGCAATCTCATTCACAATTACCTTTCCTGCTTCAGACATTGCCCTCCAAAATCGCTAAAATGATTGTGAGCCGGCGCTTGCCGGCCCACCTTTTTATTTGGCTGGCGATTCCTCTCGTCGCCGGCACGCTAAGCCGAACATTCGGGACCGACCCAGCTTGGGGCTGCGGCGTTCGGCTTTCTCATTGGGAAGTGAAAGCGCCTGGCGGGCGTTTCGGCCACCGACGGCCGAACGAGCAATCAGTTTTCGGACGTCTCCGTGGATGCGTCTCGAAACTGCGCTCGCCGTCGTTTGGTGACGTTCGATGTTCGATTTCTGAGCCTGTTTCCGGAACAGCAGAGGAGGTCCATCATGCGGTCCGCATTCCTGTCCGTGGCACTCGGCGCGTTAGCTTGGGCTTGCTTCGATACGAGCCCGGCATCGGCCCAAGTCATGTACCGCCGCTGGTACTACAACAATTACGGATACATGCCGAGGCAAGCTTATTGGTATCCGACGTATTCGTACCCGGCCTACACGTACCCTGCTTACACGTACCCAGCTTACACGGCCCCCACGTACGTCTACCCCACTACGACTTATTACTACCCAATGCCGGCCCAGCCAGTTGCTCCGGCCCCGACGATGCAACCAACGGCAGGTCCGCCCGCCGCAGCCTCGACCAAGATAGTCACTATCACGGACGGCTCGTTCCAACCTGGCGAGATGCGAGTCGCGCCCGGTTCGACGATCCAGTGGATGAACAAGGGCCAGAAGCCGCACACCGTGTCGGCCATCGATGGCTCGTGGGACTCCGGTAACATTCCACCGGGCGGTTCGTACAGCAAGACGTTTAATCAAGCCGGCACCTTCGCTTACCGTTGCAATCTGCATCCGCAGATGCGAGGGAGTGTGATCGTCGAACAGGGAACGGCCCTCGCGCCCGCGGCGACTGCGCCGCGTCCTCCCTATTAATTGGTTGAACGCCCAGGGACTCCGTTCCTGGGCGTTCGTTTTCAATCGGGCAGCGGCTTGCCTTTCGTCTCGGGAGCGAAAAACGCCAAGACGACCCCCAGCACATAGATCAGGCAAAGGAATGTACACGCCATTGGCAAGCCGCGTGGGTTTTGAATGAAGCTCGGCACCGACTGTGACAAGTCGACCTTCTTGCTAAAGAAGGCCGTCAGGTTTCCGGTTTGCAGCGCGCCGATGGCCGCGAGGATGCGGCCAAAGTTGAAGCTGAAGCCCTGACCGGTGGCACGAACGCGCGTGGGGAACAATTCCGGTAAATACAACGGCAGCCAGCCATAGAACGAAGCCGTTGCCCCGCCCGCCAAGAAGACGCAGACCAGGAACCACGTGCCGAACGTCACGTTGCCTTGGTAAAAGAGCCACGATGCCGCCATGGCCAGCAGGCACAACAGTGCGTACATGATGCGCCGGCCCATCCAGTAGCCGATGATCGGCGCAATGAGCGAAGCCGCAATCGCGCCCCACGCCGACCAAAACGTAGCCCACTGTTTGGCATAGCGCCACCATTCCGGGGCGTGGGCAGTCTTCGAGAGGGCATCAGCCCAATTCGGCGCCCATTGAATGGAGCCCCAAGTGCCCAAGAGGGCAACGCCGCTCAATGCCGCCCCTAGAAGCATGCGGTTCAGCGTCAGCCGGGCGAAGCCGGGTTCGACCGCCGAGCGCCGCAAGTACCCGAGCATGGGGTAGAGATAGCCCAGCGTCACAATGGCCACAGCCACCAGCGTTCCGATCAGCAGTTGCCACCAGGGCAGGCCTTCGCTCCACATCGGGTTCCAGAGCGCGATGAGCCCGATGCCGCCGCCCAGACCGATTAGCACACCGAGCAAATCCTTAGTCATCCACCCGGCGGTGGAGCCCTTGCGGCGCTCCTCCTGCCAGCGGTGCGACTCCGGCACACAAAGGAAGATGAAAAACGTGAGCAGAGCGGGGATCGTTCCCGCCACCATGAGCAACCGCCAGGCGGAATGATCGGTTAGTCGATGCACCCATTCCGAAGTCATGCCGCCATCCGTCAGCACATGAGCGAGCGCAACTTGAATCCGCTCCAGGCCCATGCTCAACACGGCAACTGTCGCATAGCCCAAGTTCGCGGCAGCGCCAATAAGCCCGGCGAGGAAACCGCGCGATTTACCGCTCCAGACCTCCATCACCAGCGCCACGCCCAGCGACCATTCTCCTCCCATGCCCAAAGCGGCGAGGAATCGTATCAACACAATTTGCCACGGGTGCGAAGTAAAGGCGCCGAGGCCGCTGCAAAGCGCGTAGGTGACAATGCTCAGCGCCATGGCCCGCACGCGGCCAAGACGATCCCCCAACCAGCCAAAGATTACGCCGCCCGTGGCGGCGCCAATCAGGAACCCGGCCACGGCCAGGCCATTCCATTGCGCGACCAAAGCCTTGTCGTGTGTGCTAAGTTGGCCGGTCTGCGGATCGGCTTTGACTTGCAACAGGTCCGTCAGTGCGGGCTGCGAGATGACGGGGAAGAGTCCCATCTCGAAACCGTCGAACATCCAGCCGAGCAGTGCCGCAGCCAGGGCCATCCAACGGCCGCGAGAAAGGATTGGAGAGGCTGAACCCATGTCGTCTTCCGTCATTCACTCTATTTCTTGAGCAGGTACTTGTCGAACCAGTCGCAGACGGGCACCAGGTCCTTTTCGATGCCGTCCCAGCCGTGGGCGCCGCCTTTGTGGACGATGAGGTCGCACGGCACCTTGCATTCCTTCAGCTTGGTCATCATGATCAGCGATTGCTGCAATGGCACAATCGGGTCGCGGTCGCCGTGGATGAGCAACGTAGGCGGAGAGTTCGGCGCGACGAAGTAGATCGGCGAAATGTCGTGCAGGATCTTCTTGCACTTATCTTCCGAAACCGGCTCGAAGCAGTTGAATTTCAGCACCCGGAAGTCGAACGGCGCTCCCAACAGCTTCACGACCGGATCGCAACTGGAGCCATCCTTGCCGTAATTGCAGAAATCGGTCGGCGGGAAGAAGCCGGCAACCGCTTCCACCTTGCTAGGAACGCGGTCTACCGGATCACGCGCGCCGCTTCGGCCCTCGCGGCCGGCCATGCCGACCATGAGGGCAAGGTGGCAACCCGACGAAGCGCCGGTGATGCCTATGCGATCCGGGTCGATCGCATAGCTCTTCGCATTGTAACGAATGAAGCGCACGGCCCGATTGATGTCATCGATGGCGTCTTCAATGTTGAACATCGGTCCGCTGCTGTGCACCACGGCAAAGCAGGTGTACCCACGGCGAATGAATTCCATGCCCAGCTCCAGCGCGTCGCTATCGAGCATGCGATGGTCGGAGCGCCAGTAGCCGCTCATAATGACGACAATGGCGGCCCCATTTGGCTTCACCTTTGGTGTAAAGACGTCCATCGTCAGGGCCATGCCGTATTTGCGGCCGTAAATCACGTCCTGTTTGCGCTCGTAGACCGCCTCATCGGCGCGAAGGGCGGGAACTGCCAAGAAAAGCGCCAGAATGGCAACGATGTGGCGGGCCATCGTGAAAATCCTCTGCCAGACAAGTGCGAAAGCGGCGATCCTCACCCGGTAGGACCGCCGCTTTCCATAATAACCACCGGGCTGCTCGCCGTTTAGCCCAGAATGCCCAAGACCGGCTCGCCCTTGACGAGTTCGCGCGGCTGGTTAAGGTGGTTGTACACAATCGTGGCCGGGTTAATGCCAACGCTGTGGTAGATGGTGGCGAGCAACTCGGTCGGGTGCACGGGGTTCTCCAGCGGGGCGGAGCCGGTCTTATCCGACTTGCCCCACACGAAGCCGCGCTTCACGCCGGCGCCGGCGATTACGCCGGTGTAGCAATACGGCCAGTGGTCGCGCCCGTCATCGCTGTTCTGATTGCCCGACGTGCTCACGCCGCGCTGGGGGCTGCGGCCGAACTCGCCGACGGCAACCACCAGGGTTTCCTTCAGCAGTTCGCGTTGATCGAGGTCTTCGATCAAAGCCGCCAGGCCGGCATCGAGCATGGGGGCCGATTGAGTCTTCATGCGCTGCGACAGGCCCGTGTGCACATCCCAGGAGTGATTGTCGGAATTCGCCACCTTGGGCCAGTTCACCTCGACGAAGCGCGTGCCGGCTTCGACCAACCGCCGGGCCAGCAGGCAGCACTGGCCGAACGTGTTCTTACCGTAGCGCTCGCGCGTCTCCGGCTTCTCTTTCGTCAGGTCGAACGCGTCGCGCGCCTTGCCCGAGATCACCAGATTCAGCGCCTTGCCATAGTAATCATCGAGGTCGTACTTGGCCGTGGCTTTTTCGAGCGCCGTCATGCCCTTGGAAACCGTGTCCCGAAGCGTGGCCCGCCGTTCCAAGCGAGCAGCGGTCAGTTCGGGTCGAAGCTGAAGATCGTCCACTTTGATCCGATCCATCTTCGTCATGTCCATGTCGTCGCCGGGCGGGTAGAGCAGGTAGGGGTCATAAGCCCGGCCCAGGAAGCCGGCCGTGCCGCCCTTGCCGACCACGCCCGATTCTTGCAGCGGCCGCGGCATCATGACGAACGGCAGCACCGGCTCAGTTGGCGGTTTGAATTTGGTGATATTGCAGCCAACGTTCGGGAAGTCCTTCGGCGTCGGCGGCTCCAGTTGCCCCGATGGGCTCACCTTATCGGTCGTGTAACCAGTCAGCATCTGGTAGATCGCCGCGGTGTGGTTGAACAACCCCACCGGCGTGTAGCTCATGGTGTGAAGCATCGTCACGCGGTCGGTGACTTGGGCGAACTTCGGCAGCAATTCCGTGAACATGAGCCCATTGGTCTTGGTCGGAATCGCTTTGAAGATGCTCTTCACGTTGGCGGGCACGCCGTCCTTCGGGTCCCACAGGTCGAGATGGCTGGGGCCGCCCTGAAGGTAGAGCAGGATCACGCTCTTCGCCTTGCCCGCCCCGGGGCCGCTTTCGGGAGCGACATTGCCGGCCCGCGCCTGGCTCTCCAAGGCGAGCACACTGGGCAACGACAGGCCCAGGAACGACAGGCCGCCGATGCGCATGAAATCGCGGCGGCTCAGCCCATCACAGGTATCTTTGCCGACTTGGCCGGGAATGACAAGCATGATTCAATCCTCAGCGGAAGGGCCGGCTCCGGAGGGAGCAGGCCGGGAAGCGAATACGGCGGGAAAACATTCGCAAAAGGAGTGCAGCCGTCCCGAATATCGAGCTGGCTGGGGTCTGATACAATTTAACGCCTTTTGGGGCATATCGTCAACCAATAAATGGGAAAAGCGCTGCGAAACGGCATACGATCTGTCGTATCCGCAGCTCCTTTGGGCCTCCCGCATGGAACATCAAGTGCCTGACCGTGGCGCTGACCGCAGCCTTTATGCCGTTTCGGGGTCGGAAAGGCAGGCAGAACAGTAACCTTTTGTCACCAGGTGACAATAGTTGCTCCAAGGACTGTCGCCGTAAATCCAAGTATGGCAGCGGCTTCCGCCGTGCGCACCGCGCCTTCGCACACATTGATACAAATGGATACAAGTTAAGTTTCTGGTGACAGTGATGGTTTCGGATTCTATGTCGGTTACAAGTTTGGTTACTGGTGACCATGATGGTTTCTGAGATGATGACAAAAAAAGTGGTTAAAGTAAGCCATCTTGCCGCCTGGCCCATGCGCTTTCCATGGCTGAAGAAGTGTACGATCCCTTTTGCGAAGTGCAAGGAAGGGGAGTCGCACGAATTAACGGCGGCAGCATGTACCGCTCCGACTTAGAAGCGGTTTCAAAACTGCCGCGACTTGTAGCCGCAGGCTAAAGCCTGCGGCTACAGCCGCCGCAGGCTAAAGCTACAGCCGCCGCAGGCTAAAGCCTGCGGCTACAGTTTAGAAACCACTTCTTAAAGCAGGGCCTGAAATTCCTCTTCCGAAAGCGGAGCGTCAAACTCACACCCCTGCAGCCAACTGGAATTGCCGTCGACAAACGTCGCCGTGGCATGGACCACGCGCACGCGCACGGTGCGGACGACGGTATCGCTGCGGTCGCGCAGATCGATAGCGAGTTCGGTGCCCGGGCGGAAGCGGTGGCTCGTCAGCAGCCCGATGCCACCGCGGGAAATATTGTGCACCTTACCGTGCCAGCCCACTTCGCGAAATCCGTCCGCCATCCGGCACGTGGCATCCAAGTCGCATGCCAGGCGCACGTAAGCGCGGCGCTCGCTGAGCTGAGATTGAGAAGTCGAAGTTGTGGGATACGTTTCGTGTTCAGACATGGCATCGCCCCATCCATGCTGGGCGAGCAGAACTGCCGATACCGTAGAATGCAACTGCGTCGACGTCAAGCTGGTTGAGCGCGAGTTTGACGGGCTAGTCGGGCGATTTATCCAACAACGCATCTCAGGCGCGTTGCCAACACCATACAATGTGGCCTAGCACCTTTGTTGTGATGAAAGACATAGTAAAGGCGGCCAAATGGCCGTCTGCCATTCCAACCAGCTTCGAAACGTTTTTCACCGCCGCGATTTCCTTCGCCTCGGTGGCGGCCTAGCGCTGGCCAGTCTGGCACCGCCGGGAATGGCTCCGGCAGCGCGGCCGACGGCGAGTCCATGTGCCAAGTCGTGCATCTTCATCTATTTGCTGGGCGGCCCGCCGCATTTGGATATGTGGGATTTGAAGCCGAATGCTCCGGCCGAAATTCGTGGCCCGTTTCGGCCGATCCCAACTACGGTGCCCGGCTTGCAGATCTGCGAGCATTTGCCGCGAATGGCCGGCCTCGCTGACCGTTTCTCACTCGTGCGCTCGGTCAGCCACAATAACCACAACCACACGCCGATGATCTATTACACGCTCACCGGCCGGGGGGTGGAACAACCCAATCAGGATAACGACGTGCGGCCGCCGCAGCGCGGCGACGCACCGCATTTGGGGGCGGTGCTGGCTCACTTCAAGCCGTCGCCACAAGGCCTGCCCGGCTACATTGCGATTCCCGAACTGGCGGTGCGAAGCAGTTTGCGGGGAGAATTCAAGCGCGTGCGGCAACTGCTGCGTGGCGGCGGCGGCGGATTCCTGGGTCCGCTGGTCGATCCACTAGCAGTCAACGGGGAGCCCGGTGCGGCCGACGCCATACCTGCTCTGAGTCCACCTGCGGAAGTGACGGCTGCGCGCTTCGAGCAGCGCGCCTCGCTCTTGGCGGTGCTGGAAAATCGCGGGCCAACGTTAGCCGGCTCGCAGGTTCACAATCAGTTGCGCAATCAGGCTGTGGTCCTGACTGGCGCGACGGGCGGTGCGGTCCGGAAGTTCTCGCTCGATGGCGAACCGCCGCGCCTGCAAGACCGCTACGGCCGGCATCGCTTCGGCAAGGCCATGCTTCTGGCCCGCCGGCTCGCCGAGGCCGAGGTTCCGATGGTCGCCATTCATTTCAACGAGATGACGATTTGCGATGGCTGGGATACCCACTCCAAGAACTTCGAAGCGCTGCAAAGCGAGCTATTGCCAATGCTCGACCAAAGCCTGTCGGCGCTGCTCGAAGACCTGGAGAACCGCGGGCTACTCGAGCAGACAGCCATCGTCGTCATGGGCGAATTTGGCCGCACGCCGAAGATCAACGCGCAGGCTGGCCGCGATCACTGGGGCTTGTGCCAGTCGGTCCTGCTGGCCGGCGGCGGCTTCCACGGCGGACAAGTATACGGCTCTTCCGACCGCATCGGCGCCTACCCCGCCACCGACCCGGTGGACCCCGTAGACATTCACGCCACCGTTTACCACTGTTTGGGCCTGAATCCGGAGCAGACGATCCATGATCACCTGCGGCGCCCGTATGCGATTAGCAGCGGGAAGGTGGTGGAGGCACTTCACGAGAATTTAGGCGCCAAATGATCGGGCACAGGAAAAAAGCGGGATGCGATGACTATTCGATTCTCCCGCAGAAAATCATGGATCAATCCAACCGCCGGCGACCAATGTAAGATAACAGGAGCTAAATCCCCGAATCGGAGGGAGGCGCATGGCGGTTGCTCAGCCTTCTACTTTTGGTCAGCATCTTCGCAGCCTCTTTCTCAAGCAAGACGAAGTACGGGCCAGCGACGAGTTCTTGCTGGAGGCTTACCTGAACCGTCGGGACGAGGCGGCTTTCGAGGCATTATTGCGGCGACACGGCCCCATGGTCCTGGGCGTGTGCCGCCGTATCCTGGGCAATTCGCACGACGCCGAAGATGCGTTCCAGGCGACATTCTTCGTTCTGGTTCGCAAGGCAGCAAGCATCCGGCCTAAATCGATGGTCGGCAACTGGCTCTATGGCGTTGCCTCGCGCATTTCCATGGAGGCTCGCAGAGGAGCTGCCAAACGGCGGGCGAAGGAAGCTGCCGTGCTTCCCAGCGTGAACGCGCCCGAAGACGAGCGTAACGAACTTCTGGGCGTGCTTGACCGGGAATTGCAGAGATTACCGGCTAAAAGCCGTTCAGTCATCGTCCTCTCCGATCTGGAAGGGAAAACCCGGAAAGAAGTGGCCCTGCAACTCGGCTGGCCGGAAGGGACTGTAGCCAGCCGATTGGCAAGAGCCCGCGCCAGACTGGCCAAACGACTGTCCCGCTGCGGCCTCGCTATTACCGGCGGTTCAATGGGAATGCTCCTGTCCCAAAATGCGGCGTCGGCCCTCGTGCCGGCCTCGCTGGCGTTGTCTACCGTGAAGACCTCTAGCCTGTTGGCGGCACGGCATGCGGCGGTTGGATTGATCATCTCCGCTCAGGTTGCTGCCCTGACGGAAGGAGCATTGAAAACCATGTTGCTTAACAAAGTCTTGAGAGTGATTCCCATACTATTGATCGTCGCTGTGATCGCGACCGGCACCGGGCTGGTGCTATGGCAAGCCGCCAGAGCCGATGAGAAGGCAAGGGCGGCGACTCCCAAAGATCCCCCAACTTCCCCGGCGAACGGACAACCTCCGGCAGTTCCGCCGGGCAAAGACGCGCCCCGGGTGGTAGACGTTGACAA
>DATGHS010000357.1:0-11057 GCA_035307785.1 Gemmataceae bacterium | reverse complement strand
ATTCTCCCGAACGCCGGGAGCTGGCTCACCATTTGCAGGAATGTGCTGCCTGCCGCGAGGCGTGGGATCACATTCGCACGGAACGGCGCGACGCCGGCCTGGCTTCGCACGCCGGCGTCTTCGCGGCGGCCACCGCCGACCATGATTCGGCCAAGACGAACGACATGAACGCGATTGAGCTTCAATCCGGCGAGGTGCCCGCAGGTGTGCGCTCGCCGTCCAAGCATTTGACCGGTTTCGACCGTTACGAGATTCTGAGCGAACTGGGCCGGGGCGGCATGGGCGTGGTCTACAAGGCGCGCGACCGCGAGTTAAAGCGGCTGGTAGCAATCAAGATGATCCTCGCCGGCGCCTTCGCCGACAATGAACAACTGGCAAGATTCCGGCTCGAAGCCGAAGCGGTGGCCCGGCTCGATCACCCCAACATCGTGCAGATTTACGAGACGGGAACCGAAGACGGCCGGCCTTATTTCGTATTGGAGTTTCTGGGCGGCGGCACGCTGGCGCAAATGATTACCGGCAAGTCCTTACCGCCGCACGAAGCGGCCGCGCTCGTTCAGAAATTGGCTGAGGCTGTCGATTATGCCCATCAACGCGGCGTGGTGCATCGAGACCTCAAACCCGCCAACATTCTCCTTGAAGGCGGGGACGAACTACGTGATGTCACGTCGGCCCAATGCGAAAGCGAGCTACCACTCACCACTCACCACTCAGCACTCACCACGGTCAAGATCGCGGATTTCGGCCTGGCGAAACTGGAGACGGCCGAAGGAGGTGTGCAGACGAAAACCGGCGACGTCCTTGGCACGCCCAGCTACATGGCCCCGGAACAGGCGGCCGGGTTGCCGGGCAGCGTTGGCCCGGCGGTCGATATCTACGCTCTCGGTGCGATTCTGTACGAATGCCTGACCGGCAAGCCGCCGTTTGACGCGCCGACGCCAGTGGAGACACTCCGCCAGGTGGTCGAATCGGAAGCCCCATCGGTTCGGCGGCTTCGTCGTGAGGTTCCGCGCGATCTCGACACGATCGTGGCCAAGTGCCTGGAGAAAGCGCCGGCCCGCCGTTATGCTTCGGCCGGCGCCCTGGCCGAGGAGTTAAATCGATTTCTGCTCGACCAGCCGATTCAAGCTCGGCCCATTTCTTCGATCGAGCGGGTGAATCGCTGGTGCCGGCGCAACCCCGGCGTGGCTGCGGCGCTCGCCGTGGTCGGAATGTTGCTCGTCGTGGCAACGGTTGCCTCGGGAATGGCGGCGGTGCGTTTCAGCGACCTGGCGGGCCAACGGGAAAATGCCCGCCTCGATGCCGAAAAGGCGGCGGCCGACGCGCGCTGGCGGTTGTACCAATCGCTCCTCTCCGAAGCCGCGAATTCGCTGCGGCTCAACAACGGGGCCGCGGCCAAACGCGCGCTGGCGAATGCGCCGCCTGAGTTTCGCAGGTGGGAATGGAATTATTACAACCAGCAGCTCGACCTTTCTCGCCAGGTCATCGCCGATAATGGCGGGCGCGTGTTCCAGGTGGCATTCAGTCCTTGTGGCCGATGGTATGCCGCTGCGTGCAGCCAGGGTGTTCGAGTCTGGAGTGCTGCTGACGGAACGGAAGTGGCGCTTTTGCCCAACCGTGAACCGGTCCGATTGCTGACGATCGCCTTTGCCCCGAATGGCGATGAAATCGCCGTGGGTTCGGACAAATGGCCCATGCGCGTATGGAGCCTGAAAACGAAGCAGTTTCACGACGTAGCGGTCGATGGCGCGCCGCCGAACGGCTCACCTTGGCAAGCGATCTACTCACCAGACGGCCGGCGCGTTGCCTTGCATCCGATAAACAGCGCGTCGGTTTACCTGTGCGACGCGCAGTGGTACGTCGTGGCCGAATTCACTGATCAGCCACGAACCGGGTGCTCGGTGTACAGCGCCGATTCGCGCTGGCTCGTAACCGTTAGCGAAGCGAACACAGTGCGGCTCCGGAACGCGGAAAACGGAAAGCAAGCCCTGCAGTTTTCGGCCGGCCATCGCGCTTCCAGCCTGGCCATTAGCCCGGACGGCAAGCGGCTTGCCATTGGCAGTCCGTATCCGGAAAACTGCGTGTCCCTTTGGGATACCGCGACGGGAAAAATCGTTGCCACGCTCAGGGGCCACACCAATGCAATCGCCGCCCTGGCTTTTAGCCCCGATAGCAGCCGGCTGGCATCGGCGTCCACCGATCAGACCGCGCGGCTTTGGGACAGCCAAACCGGCCGTCCCGTAGCAACCCTGCGCGGGCACACGATGGCTCTTATGCAGGCCGCTTTTAGTCCCGACGGACGATTCCTCGCAACCAGTTCCGCCGATAACACGATTCGCCAGTGGGATTTAGAAACCGGAGAAGTGGCGCTCCACTTCCGGGGCCACGAGGACGCTGTACATACGATGGCATACAGCCCGGATGGCACTACCCTGATTACCGGCAGCGATGATGGCACGGTCCGCCTCTGGGATACCGACAGCAGGCTGAGCCGCACGGTGCTGCGCGGCCACACCAGCTTTGTGTACGACCTTGCATTTCATCCCGACGGCCGGCAAATCGCTTCGTCGGCGTGGGATGGCACGGTGCGCGTGTGGAATGCGGACACCGGACAATGCGAGCACGTTTTGCAACACGAAGCGAAGGTCGTGTCTTCGGTGCGCTATTGTCCAGGCGGCGGCCGGCTGCTGTCCGTGGTGCGCGATTCGGATCAGCGAGCCTGCGGTGCATTTCTCTGGGACGTTGCCGGCGAAAAATTGCTGCGGCAATTCCAAGCCCCCGGCGCCAATTGGCGTCTCGATAGCAACGCGATTGCGCATGCCAGTTGGATTGCGCTCGGCAGTGGCGATGGCCTGATCCGGGTTTGGGATGGAGAAAGTAAGCATCCGGCGGAACTGGCCGGCCACGAACGATGGATCAAAGCAACGGGGAGCAGTACCGAAGGCGGCGTGGGTCCGCTCGCAATACGTCCGGACGGCCGGCAATTTGCTTCGGCAGGCCTGGATGGAACCGTGCGCATTTGGGACGCGCAAACGCATGCGCAGGTTGCAGTGCTGCGCGGCCACACGGACATTGTTCACTGGGTCGGCTACAGTCCTGACGGCCGGGTGCTGGCCTCTTCCGGCAGCGACCGTACAGTGCGGCTCTGGGACGCGGAGACCGGAAACTTGATCGACGTCCTGGAAGTTGGCGCGATCGCATTCGGCGGCTCGTTTCACCCTACGGAGCCAAGGCTGGCACTGGCCTGCTCCGACAGCACGATCCGGTTGTTGGACATGAATAAGTTGGAGCAAGTGGCTGAGCTGCGTGGACACACCGCCTACGTGCATGCCGTGGCATTCAGTCCCGACGGAACGCACCTGGCCTCTGCCTCAGGTGACGGAACGGTAAGGATTTGGAGCACGATTCCGCCGAGCCAGCATGGCAGGTGAAACGAATTTGACTGGTAGCGGAATTCGCAAGAATTCCGACCTGGCCTGATCGGAATTCTTGCGAATTCCGCTACGGCGATTCACTTCTTCGCAGGAAGGACCGTGAGCGTGAGGGGACGCGAAGGCATAGCAACGAGTGTGTTCGGCTTGGTGGTTGCTTTCGGGTCTTTGTTGAAGGGCACTTGCCCCTGGCCGGTGAACGCCAGTGTGTACTCGCCGGGCCGCATGCCGGCCTGGGCTTCCAAAGTGATGGTGGCCTCCGTCTTTCCTTCGGGGATCGTGACTGACGTCATCTTGATGGGGCCAGGAAAGGAAAGTGGAATCAGCGTGATTGGGCCTTTGAACTCCGGCCACAGGCGTTCGCATTTCACGGAGACTTCGACCTTCTTCCCGGCTTCGACTTGCAGCTTGTCCACGGCTGGAGTGAGCGCAAACGGGGCAGGATCGCCGACGGCCACCACCAGATCCCTGGTGGGCCGGCTGGAATTGAGGTCGGTGCTGGGCCAGACGCGTGTGTAAGGCCGCACTTCGCGGATCAGCGTTTCATCGCCGCGCTTCCCGGTGGCGATAAGATGAATGGGGCCGGCAAACTCCGGCGCGTCCTGGTTGGCCCACAGTAAGATCGCGCCACGATTATCGCTGGTGACGGTCGTGGGCGTCATGCTCAAGCCCTTCGGCAGTCCCTCGGCCGTAATCGTGACCGGGCCGCCGAAGCCTTCCATGTTGTGGATGATCAGGTCTAGGTAAGTTGCTCCGCCGCGCGGCACGGTGATTCCACCAGGCCCCGGATTCTGATGATGGATGACGGCCGGAAAGAAGTCCGGCACCGGCTTGCGAATCACCAGAACATATTGGTAGCGCGCTCCGCCCCGGCGATAGCGGTCCTGCACAAGAACACGGTATTTCTTCTTGCCGTTCAAGTTCACCATGCCGGAGGGATCACGCAGATGGCCGTCGAACGCGTTCATGCGAATGCCGAAGTCGTCGAGTTCCACCACGCGGTTGTCCTTGTCGTCGAGCACGACAAGGTAAGGATCGGCCCGCCCGCCGATGCGCTCGCTGTAAACCTCAAAGGAATACTGGCCATTTTCCAGCGGTTCGATCTCAAACCAGTCGGCATCGCGTTCCTTATCAAAGCGGCCGGCGACAGCGGCGGGCAAGGTCAGCTTTTGCGGGTGTTGCGGATCGTCGTTCGGCTCCTGTTCCAGCGTCACAGGAATATCGGTCACCAGCAGCGGAATGCCGCGATGCTGAAAGCCGTCGAGTGTGCAAGTGGCCGCGGTGGGCAGCGGGCTATGGCCGGTGGGATGCTCGGTAAAGCGGAACAGGCCGCGCTTCACAATATCGTCGGGCGGCGTCAATGCTTCCGTGGTCATCTCCAGCGGCAAGTCGCTGATCTTCCACGGCGATGGCTTTGCATCTTTGCCAAGGTTGCGCCCGAATATCGTAACTTCGGTCTTTTTGCCAATTTGCACCACCCGTGGAAAAATGTTCTCGACCTGCGGTTGATCGGAAATCACGAGCCGATAGGCAAAACCGCCGCGATAGGAGAGATCATTGAGGGCAATGACATATTCGCCGTCTCCTGGAGCAATGAAATCAACCAGCGGGTCTTTGCCGGCATAACCATTGTTCGCCGCGAGTTGCCGGCCGTCCGAATCGCTGAGGGTGAGCGTGCCGTCGAGCATCGAATCGAGCCGCTGCGCGAAGCACTCCGCCACGATGCGCTGACCCTTTGTTGCCGTGAAGCGGAACATGTCTTCGCGGCCCTGCTTCGAGCTGCCGTTGATGACGCAATTCACTGGCACTATCAGGCCGGTGGCGACATCCTTGGGCGGCTGTTCCGCAACTTCGGTCAAGCCGTGCGAAACCGCAAACAAGCGCGGGTTGGTGATGCCATATTTGCCGACGAGCCAGCAATCGTAGGTCCCCGCCGGCACATCGGCTGCGATCGTGACCTTGAATTTGCGATCTTTCAGATGTTCGGCTCTGAGGCCGGGACGATCGAAGAGCAGGCGATTGGCGTCTTCGATGTCGGCGCCGGTGACTTCAAGCTCGATTGTGGAACCGGCGGCAGCGCCAAGTGGTGTGATCCGATCAAGTCGCGGCGAGGGGAGCTCGGCGCGCGCCGAGCAGGCGAACAACAGTACATAAATGAAAGCCCACCCACGGAAGTGGGTGGGCATAGGGAATCTGCAATTCATCTCTTACCCCACCAATTCCGCAATCGGCTCGCCTTCGTTCAGCACGGGCAACGGGCGGTTGGCATCGTCGTGGAAAACGTGGTGGTGGTCGATGCCCAGGCAGTGGTACATGGTGCTGAGCACACAGCCCGGGGTATACGGCTTGCTCGTGGGGTGCTCGGCCAGCGAATTCGTGGTGCCCACCATCTGGCCCATCTTCAGGCCGCCGCCCGCGTACAGGATGCTCATGGCCCCGGGCCAGTGATCGCGGCCGGCCGTGCCGTTGATCTTCGGCGTGCGGCCAAATTCACCGAACGACATCACCAGCACGTCGTCTTGCAAGCCGCGGTCACACAAGTCTTGCACCAGCGCGGCCACGCCCTGGTCAAACTGCGGCAGCAGGCGGCGCTTGAGTTCCGTGAAATTGTTGCTGTGCGTGTCCCAGCCGCCGCCGGCCTGAATGCTGACGAACGTGACGCCCGCTTCCACCAGCCGCCGAGCGAGCAGACAGCACTGGCCGAGGTCATTGCGGCCGTAGTGGTCGCGAAGCTTGACCGATTCCTTATTGACGTCAAAGGCATGCTGGGCCTTCGGGTTCGTCACCATGTCCAGCGCTTCGCGATAAAACGTATCAAGACCCGAAATGTCGCCCCGAGTATCCACTTCGCGGCGAAGGCTATCGATGTCGCTGATGAGCTTCTTGCGCGCTTCGAGGCGAGTTGGATCGACCCGGCCCGGCAGCTTCAAGTTGCGCACCTGGAAGTTCTGGGAATTCGGATCGGCGTCCGGGGCGAACGGGTTATACGAAGCACCCAAATAGGCCGCGTTGCCAAACGGGACTTTGCGCGGCAGGTTCACGTATGCCGGCAGGCCTTGTTGATTCGGCCCCTTCAGCTTCGCCACCACGGAGCCGGTACTGGGATAAATGTTGTCATTGACTTCAATGGTTGCCTGGTAGCCGGTCTGCATCCATTGCGAGCCCATGCCGTGGCCGGCATTCGTGTGAAACGCCGAACGCACCACGGCGAGCTTGTCGAAGATCTTTGCTTGCCACGGCAGATGCTCGGAAATCTGGATACCCGGCACATTAGTGGCGATGGGCTTGAACTCGCCGCGAACCTCGGTTGGGGCATTGGGCTTCAGATCGTACATGTCAATGTGCGACGGTCCGCCAGCCAGATAGATGAGAATCACCGATTTGTTGTTGGTGCTAAACGACTGGCCCGCTCGAGCGCGGGCCGCCAGCAATCCAGGCAGCGTGAGCCCGCCGATGCCGAGCGCGCCGATCTTCAGAAAACCACGTCGGTTAAGCGAATTGCGGAATGCGGAATGCGGAATGCGAAATGGAAATCCGAGCAAATCGACGTTCATATGTTGTCCCCTATTCGGCGGAAGACTTCCCTGGAATTCTATTCCGAATTCCGAGTTCCGCATTCCGCATTTGAATCAGTGGTTGAACATAAACTCCCGCGTATTCAAAATCGCCCACAGCACGTCTTCAACCGCGCGCTGTTTGTCTTTTTCGGATTTTTCGATGTATTCCGTGAGCCGCTTCTTCTCTGCGGCGGTCGGATACCGCGCCAACGCGGCGAGATAAAGCTCCTCAACGATCTCTCCGGTCGGCTTCTTCTCCTTGATGAACTTGGCCACGCGGCCGTTGCCGTCGGAAATCTTGTTCTCAATCTCGTCGGAATTAGCCAGCAGCAGCACTTGACCCAGATTGGCGCCGGTGGAGCGCTCGCACTCGCACACGGTCACGCGCTTGGGCCGGTCGAACACATCGAGGAAGTAGGAGCCGAAGCCTTCATGCGGCAAGTCGATGGCCCTTGCATTGGCACTCGTGCCGTTGAAGTTTCCTTTCGTGCCGCAAGTTGCGTTCACCGCGTCGAAGAAGACTTCAGACGGCATGCGGCGGGCGTAGTAACGAGCGAAGTTCTGCCGGTCGTGCTGATTCTGGTCCGTAGGTTCGGAACTCAACTGGTAGACCCGGCTATTCAAGATCGTGCGAATTACGTGTTTCACATCAAACTTGTGCGTGATGAAATCCTGAGCCAGCCAATCGAGCAGTTCCGGATTGCTCGGCGGGTTCGTTTCGCGCAGATCGTCGACTTGCTGGACCAATCCGCGGCCCAGGAAATGGCCCCACATGCGGTTGACCAGCGCTTTGGCGAAGAATGGATTATCCGGCTTCGCCATCCAATCGACGAGCGCATGGCGGGGATCATCATCGGGGCTGAACTTCCCAACCGGCCCGTCGAGGAATTTCGGTTCGGGCGTCTTGCCCGTGGTCGGGTCTCTCTCGCCGGTCGTGACGGTGGCCGAGGCATAGTAGGGTGGCGGCTGACCGAAGTTCTTGCGGCCCAGACGGGTGAAGAAGCCGGCAAGGCCGTAATAATCGGCCTGGCTCCAGCGCTCGTAGGGATGATGATGACATTTGGCACACTGAATGCGCGTGCCGAGGAAGACTTGCGCGACGTCGGCCGTCACCATATGCAATTGATCATCGCGATTCTGCCAAAGCCAGTTAACGGCCGGGGCATCCTGCCATTCGCCGGCCGCCGCCACGATGCCGCGCACGAATTCGTCGTAGGGCCGGTTGCGGGCGATCATGTCTTTCAGCCAGTGGTGGAAGGCCACGGCCGCTTGGTCAGCCCCGGCCAAGTTCGAGTTGCGCAGGATCGTGCCCCACTTCATGGCGAAGTAAGCAGGGTAATCCGCCGAATCCAGCAGCCGGTCGATCAACTTCTCGCGCTTCTTGGCATCGATATCTGCGAGGAACGCGCGTGTCTCCATGGCCGTCGGCAAGCGGCCGCAAAGGTCAACGGTGACGCGGCGAATGAAAGTGGCATCGTCGCACAGCCTGCTCGGCCGCAGGCCGAGCTTCTTCCACTTCGCCACGGCCAGTTCATCGACATGATTATTTGGCGTGAATTCCGGAATCTCAGCGAGTGGCGGGCCGTGCGGCACAATGGCCTTGAACACGGCCACGTAACCCATGTGCCGGGTCATAATGGCCGCCTCGCCGCTTTCCTGGCCGGCGGTCACGAGTGCATCGCCGTCAACGGAAGCAACGACATCGAGGTTGCTCTGAAATTCCGATTGCCGGGTAACGTCACGTCTCGAGCCATCGGAGTACTCAGCGATCACCGCGAGTTGTTGCAATTGCCCCGGTTTCATCACGGCATCGCCGGGCAGAATTCGCAGCTTCGTCACTTTTGGCGCATCAGGGGAGGAGGCCGGGGCGCCGGCTTCGATCCATCGCTTCACCAAGAGGTAATCGGCGCTTTCGGCCGGCAGACGTTTGCCGCCGCCGTGCGGCATCCGGCCCGCAGCTTTCATCAACAGCAGCGAACGATCCGGGTCGGATGGAAAGATGCGCCGGCCGCGCGCCTCGCGCGTGATGGCCGCAAAATCGAAGTCGGTGTCAAAGCCGAAGAGCGAAAGCTTGAACCCGTTTTGGCCGCTCGCCTTGCCGTGGCAGCCCCCGGCATTGCAGCCGTGCTTGCTCAGGATCGGCACGATCTCGGTGCGGAAATCCACGCTGCGGCCCGTGCCGAAGCCCTTCACTGTCACGGGAATTTCCAGCGACTCGTTGCCGCCCGTGATGCGAATAACGGCGGATCCATTGCCGGCTGCGGTCACGTAACCTTTCGCATCGACTATTGCCACCCCAGGATTGCTACTGATGAAGGTCGCCTTGCGCGTGACGTCCTGGTCATTGTCGGAGACGACCAGTTGCTGGCCCGCAAAGGCATCCGGCAGATCGATCTTCTGTACAGAACAGTGCAGCGCTGCGTTCGCTGGGCCGGCAAACGCGCCGATGGCCGTGGCAACGCCGATGCCGAACAGAATGTGGCGAAAGAAACGCATACGGAAGATTCGGCGGCAGGATTACAGACTGGGGGCAGGTAGGCTTTGGGTCGCCCCACAGAAAGTGTATCCCGAATAGTGTTGGCGTGCAAGTGCGAGAATACCAGCAAGTTTGTAGTGACCCGCTAAAGCGGGTCAAATGTGCCCAACCCGCTAAAGCGGGTTACTTCAAACTAAGACCCCTGTGCCGCCTTAACTCGGCTGCGAGAAATTCATACCACTCTGGCATGCCCTGGCCCTTCTTCGCCGATACTTCGAAGATGCGCATCCCCGGCCGGACTCCATGAATATTACCATGGGCGGTGGCCGCGTCGAATTCCACGGCTCCGGCAAGATCCATCTTGGTGATGATTGCCACGTCGGCGGTGTTGAAAATGGTCGGGTACTTGAGCGGCTTGTCTTCGCCTTCGGTGACGGAAAACAGGACGAGCCGGAGATTCTCGCCCAGATCAAACGTGGCGGGGCAAACCAAGTTGCCCACGTTTTCGATGAACAGCAGATCGAGATTCTCTGGCTTCCACTCTTCCAGGGCATCGCGAACCATCGCGGCTTCCAAATGGCAAACCGCTCCGGTAGTGATTTGTTTGACCGGGACCTCGCTACGGGCCAGCCGGCGGGCATCGTTGTCAGTGGCCAAGTCGCCCACCAGGGCTGCGACCCGGTATTGGCCGCGAAGCTGCTTCAGCACCGTTTCAAGGAACATGGTCTTCCCGGCGCCGGGACTGGAGACGAGACTAATGACAAACGTGCCGGTTTCATCGAACCGAGACCGCAACGCGCGCGCAACGACGTCGTTGTTCTTCAACACATGCTGCCGGACTTCGACCAGGCGTGGGGTGGCGTTCATGCTTCCAACTCCAGCGCGACGACTTCCAGTTCCCGGCCACCGAGGATTTGCGGCATCGGTGTGCTACACACGGGACAAAACAGTTCCAATTCCGATGGCGGCGATCGCTCCGCGGTACACGTCGCGCAATAGCCAACGAGCGGAACTTCGTCGATCACCAGTTCCGCTTTTGGTAGCGCGCTCATTTCGCGCGCCAATCCATAGGCCGACCGCAATGCGGCCGGCGCCACGCCGGAGAGCGGACCCAGCCGCAGGTGAATTGCGGCTACGCTTCCGCCCAGGCGCTTGGCCTCCTCGGCAGCGATATCCAGTATGCTCAGAGCGATTGACAACTCGTGCATGGGCGCCTTACATTCGCTCGATGCTTGGCCCGGAGTGCGTTACCCCGCGGGAACTATTGTGCGAACCCGGGCCAAAGATGACAGGGGCAAAGGAACGAATCATCTTATACGACTTGGGATGGCATCGAATCCCTCGTGAACGCGTATATACTATACGCATGAACACATTGCAAGCCGCTGCGCGGGCTGGCGGCGGAAATCTTTGATCAAATGGGCCGGTTTTCGCGCCGATTTCGATTAGATTTGGGAGATTCTTGGCACATCTTGGAGTTCCCGCAATGCACGACCCCAACCACGTCTTGCCGGCCACGTTGCCGGCAAGCGAACACGCCCTCGACGGCTTGAAAACAAAGGTGCATGACGAGCTGGAGCGCATCGCGCCTGA
>DATGHS010000356.1:0-8332 GCA_035307785.1 Gemmataceae bacterium | reverse complement strand
TATCGGCCAGCGCTTCACCGTACGTGGCGGGACTGGCCATCTTCCGCTCGGCCTGACCGTACAGGTCGGCGGCCGACGGCGGGCGCAGCAGTAAGCCAACCACCGTGGCAAAAGCGCATAAGAAAAAGATCGCCGCGATGGCCCCGAACCACAATTTGCGATAAACCGGCAGCGCTTTTTTGCGGATCTTCTTCTTCTGCAAAACCGAACGCAAGGTTCGGGCTGCTTCGCGGTCGGTTTCATCGGCCAGGTTCGATTGAATCCGGCGTTCCCCGGCCCGGGCTGTTACCGCGTCCACGCCGGCGCTGTGACCCTTGGCTGCTTTCTCCAATACCTCGTTCAGCGCGTTGGCCACCATCTCAGCGTTCAGCGGGCGGTGCTTCGGCTCCTTCTCCATCAACTGGATGATGAGTGTGTCGAGCCAGATCGGAATGTCCGGCACAAACCGGCTGGGCCGGGGCGGCGGTTCGTTCACGTGCTTCATGAACATCTCGACAGGAGACTCCGCCACGAACGGCTTGTGGCCCGTGAGCAGTTCGAACATCACCACGCCGAGCGAATACAAGTCCGACTTGTTCGTCAAATTGATTTCGCCCCGGCACTGCTCCGGTGACATGTATGCGGCGGTCCCGACCGTGGAATTCGCTCCGGTGAGCGCCGTCACATCCACATCCTTGGCGATGCCGAAGTCGGTAAGCTTTACGGTGCCGCTATCCAGCACCATCAGGTTAGACGGCTTCAGGTCGCGGTGAATGATCCCTTTCTCATGGGCATGCTGCAACGCGGCGCAGACTTGCTTGCCGATTTCGACGACCTCTTCCCAACTGAATTTCAGATTCCGGGCCAGCTTGCGGTCGAGCGATTCGCCTTCGATATATTCCATGGCGAAGAAGGGCGTGCCTTTGAACCGGCCGGTGGCGAACAGGCGAACGATATTCGGATGTTTCAACTGCTTGAGAATGTTAGCTTCGCGGTCAAAGCGGGCCAGCGCGGTTTCATTCCCCGCCATGGCGATGGCGATGATCTTCAGCGCAACGATCTTCTTGCGAGCCGATCCCGAGGTTCCATCTTCCGGATTCTCGACGTACTGCGCCCGGTAAACGGTCCCCATGGCCCCGCTACCCAGTTCGCTTTCGATGACGAACGGCCCAATTTTCTGGCCGACCAGCATCATGGTGCCAAACTCCGAAAATTGCGCGTCCCTTCGTGGTGGATTTCTACTGGTAGAGATTACTCATGGATTTGGCGAAATCCATAACCCATGCTTTCTGCTCCGGCGTATCCGGCACCGAATGGCCGCGAGCGCTGCCGATGCGAGCGAGAGCGGCCTCCGGTGTTTCGCCGGAAGCTATGCAGAGGCACGCAGCAATTATCCCGGAGCGACCGAATCCTTGTCGACAATGAACCAGGACTGACTTGCCAGAGGAAAGAAGGTCCATTACCGTTTTCACCAATTCGCAAACAGCCTTCCGCGACTCCGGTATCGCTCCGTCGGTCATTGGAAACGAAATGAATTGAATCTCATGGGCCTGACAGAATTCTTCCTCGCGGGGCAACTCCAATTCGGAAACTTCGTCCTCTTTAAGAAGCGCGACGTCCACATCGATCCCAACGCGCCGCCATTCGGTCACTTCGTCTTCCAGCCATTCGCCGCCGCGCGGGCGTGGGGCGATTGCCAGGCGTCCCGCCCAAGGACCGGGAATCCAGTATATTTTTGTTCGCATGGCAGCACATTATTTCAGCCATTTTGCCGCGTCGCGCGCATGGTACGTCAGAATCATATCCGCTCCTGCGCGTTTGATGCTCGTGAGGATTTCCAGCGTCACTCTGCGTTCGTCGATCCAGCCGTTGCGGGCGGCGGCTTTCACCATCGCGAATTCGCCGCTTACGTTGTACGCGGCCAGCGGCACACCGAAGCGCTCCTTCACCCGTCGAATGATGTCGAGATAAGAGAGGGCGGGCTTCACCATCACCATGTCGGCCCCTTCGGCCAGGTCTTGCGCGACTTCCCGCAATGCCTCATCGCTGTTGGCCGGATCCATCTGATAACTGGAGCGGTCGCCGAACTGCGGCGGCGACTCGGCCGCGTCGCGAAATGGCCCGTAAAAGCCGGATGCATACTTGGCCGAATAGCTCAGTATCGGCAGATGCTCGAAACCCGCCTTATCGAGTCCGGCGCGGATCGCCTGCACCATGCCGTCCATCATCCCACTGGGGGCGACCATGTCCACCCCGGCCTTGGCATGGCTCACGCACTGCTTCACAAGGTTGGCCAATGTGGCATCGTTGTCCACGTCCATTTTTCCGTGCCGTTCCTTCAGCACGCCGCAGTGGCCGTGATCGGTATATTCGCAGAAGCATTCGTCCGCAATCAGCAGCACATGGTCCTTGTAGGTCGAACGTAGCGATTGCAATGCTTGCTGAATAATTCCTTCCTTATCGTCCCAGGCACTAGAACCGGTGGCATCTTTGAAGGGCGGAATGCCGAAAAGTATAAACGAGCGGATACCCAGTTCCGTGGCCGAGCCCACTTCTTCAACGAGAGTATCGGTACTCAGTTGATAATTGCCCGGCATCGACGTGATTTCGTGGCGGACGCCGCGGCCAGGGCGCACGAACAGCGGCAGGATGAAGTCGCTAACTCGCAGTTCCGTTTCGCGCACGAGCTGACGCAGCAGCGGGCTCGAACGCAGCCGTCGCATCCGCAGAACGGGGAATAACGCAGGTTCAGTCATCGTAATCATCATCCTCGCGGCGACGGCGGCGGCTGGAGCGAGCGCCTTCGTCAATCACATCCTCCAGAGCGTTCAAGAAGCGCCGCACGTTGCTGGCGTTTTTGCCCCAGTCCATCCATTGTAACGGGAACGAGCATTCGCTGCGCACCCGGATCCATCCGTCGCGCTCGATGTCGATGGTCACTTTCTCGCCGTATGAAATAAAGATCTGGCCGGAGATATTCGCGACCACCCGGAAGCGGTCATCGCGGAAGTGCGGCCAGCGCAAATCGTACAGCGTGTCTTCGATGGCATGGAGCAGGTCGCGCGCCGACAGGTCGTAATTCCGGTTATCCTCGGCCGAGGGCGGAAAACCGATCCACATGCTGCAACCTCAGTCGATATTCGTAGGCGACGCTGCTAGCGTCGTCGCCCGTGACGACGCTAGCAGCGTCGCCTACGGAAGGCCGATGGTTCAAGTTCCCATCCGATACGCTTGATTGGCAGCAGCCACGCCGGCGCCTGGCGTTAGCTTGACGCCTTGCTTCGCCAGGCATTGTTCCAGCGCCCCCAGGAACAGCAGCACGTTATTGGGCCGGCTGTTGTAGCCCATCAAGCCGATGCGCCAGGCTTTGCCTTTGAAATCGCCCAGGCCGCCGCCGATTTCGATGCCGAATTCCGACAGGAGTTGCTTGCGGACCGCCAAGTCATCCACCCCCGCCGGAATGCGCACCGCATTCAGTTGTGGCAACTGGTGCCCTTCGGCCGCGGCGTAGGGTAGGCCCAGAGCCAACAGTCCGGCCTTCAGCCCCTTGTGATTGCGCGTGTGGCGGTCATAGCGGGCTTGCAGTCCCTCTTCGTGGAGCAGGCGCAGGCCTTCGCGGATGGCGTAAATCATCGTAATTGGTGCGGTGTGGTGGTAGAAGCGCTCACTGTCCCAATACTTCTGCACCAGCGACAGGTCGAAGTACCAGCTTTGCACCTTGGTCTTGCGCTTTTTCAACGATTCCACGGCCCGGTCGCTGAATGTGACCGGCGAGAGGCCCGGCGGGCAGCTCAGCCCTTTCTGCGAGCAACTGTAAACCGCGTCGATCTCCCAGTCGTCCACGCGGAGCGGAATGCAGCCTAGTGCCGTGACGGCGTCCACGATCAATAACGTATCGAAGTCGTGGCACAGCTTGCCGAGCTGCTCAATTGGTTGCCAGGCACCAGTGGACGTTTCCGCTTGCACAATCGAAAGGACTTTTGGCCGCACTTTTTGCAAAACATCGTGAATTTGATTGAGGTCAAATACTTCGCCCCACGGCCGTTCCAGCACGGTCAACTGCGCGCCGGTTCGTTCCGCGACTTCCACCTGGCGTTGGCCAAAATAACCCTTGCGGCAAACCACGATCTTGTCGCCCGGTTCCAGCAAGTTCACCATGCAGCATTCCATGCCGGCCATACCGGTGGCGCTGATGGGCAGCGTCATTCGATTCTTGGTGCAGAATGCCGCACGCAGCATCTCCTGGGTCTCGTTCATGATCTCCAGGAATTGCGGATCAAGGTGGCCGAGCAACGGCATGGCCATGGCGGTGAGCACGCGCGGGTGCACGTCGCTCGGGCCGGGGCCCATGAGCACGCGAATAGGCGGATTCAATTGACCTGGAATGTTCATGCGATTGCTTTCATCCTCTCTTGGACCAGCCGGCTAATTTCCTTGAACACGGACGTGCCGGCCACGCGCGTTAACTCGAACACCGCCATTTCGCTTGTCACCGGCACCGCACCGGCCATTTCCATGCGCCGCAGTGCCGTCTCATGGTCGATGGGATAGCGGCAGCCTACCGCATCCACTGCAACAAAAACGCGGAAACTCAGAGCGATCAGATCAAGCACCGTTTGCATCACGCAAACATGGGTCTCCATGCCGGCCACCAGGATATTAGGCCGGCCGGCCCTGTGGAAGCCGTCAACCAGGCTCGCAATCGCACACGAACTAAAGGCGACTTTATCGGGTCGCTCCGCCGGAAGACGCTTGGCAAGCTCCGGAACCGTCGGCCCCAATCCTTTCGGATATTGCTCGGTCACCCACGCCGGCACATTCAACAGCTTGCACGCATCGATCAGGAAAGCGATGTTGCGAACCAGCCGCTCTGGCTCGTCAATCTTCGGCAAGAGCTTCTCCTGCACGTCGATTACCAGCAACCCCGTGTCGGCAACCGAAAGACGCTCCGGCGACAATGCCGCGGCCATGATTGCACCAGTGGTTTGAGTCCGAATGCTGGCTTTTTACGGGAAAAAACAGGCGTTTCAATTAGGGGCCAGACCGCGCGCAAGATGACTTAAAGCGCCTTGCACTTCGGTGGCTTCTGCTTCGTTCAGCGGTTTGCCGCCGAAGCGCACGCGATAGAACAAGTTCGCAATCTGCTCAATGCAAATGAAGAGATCGTTCCCTTTGCCTTGCGACGACAGGGGGGCCGCCAGGGACTGGCAGAATTCGCGCAGCGTCTGGCCGGGCGTTGGCTTCCAACCCCGCCGTGCCAGAATCGCCAATAACTGCTGGTAGAAGCGAATCTCTGCGTGTTGCGGTCCTGGCCGGTAGACACGCAGCCGTTGCCGCAGCGCCCGCGCCACGAGAATGACAGCCCCGATGGTCAAGCCCAGGAGTGCCAGGCTAAAGCGAAAGCGATCGCCTTCTGCGCTTTCCGCCAGCAGCCGCTCTGTGAACATTTCCCAGGTCAGCACTACTGCTTCCCAAAGGCGCTCGGCCGCGGCGGCCCGCTTGTCGGGCGAATAATTGATGAACAGGTCCTTGAACAACTGGTCGCGGCTCCAGTCGTTGCTGTTCCACCAGCGACGGCTGGCTTCTTGACTGGCTACCATGGATTCCTGATACGGTGTCGGATCGAACGTCACCAGCCGCCATGTGAGGTCTCCGCGATGCAGCCCATGCGCCGGAGCCGTTTCTTCCCGCGGCGCCAGTACCTCAACCCAAGCGTGGGCATTGCACTGGCGCACATCGTAATGGCCATCGCCACGGGAATCGACCCCACGGTAACCGAGGACCAACTGGCTCGGCACGCCAATGGACTTTAGCATCACGACCATGGCCGAGGCGAAGCGGAAACACTCACCCCGCTTCCCATTTATCAAAAAGTCCAGCACCGGATCGAGGCTGCGGTCGCGCCGTTCGATCTGCAACGAATAGGTATACTCGCCCGACGACGACAGGTGCCACTCGAGTGCCCGAGCAATGGCTTCGAAATGATCGGGCCGAACGAGTCCATCCGGGGTGCGCTCGGTCAGTGTTACGCCCGCGAGATGCCCGCTGGCCACCAGACGTTGCAACACATCACGTGTCCAATCTTCGACGCCCGGCACTTCCGGCTTGGCGAACAAGGCAGCGCGATTGATTTTGAGCAAGGATAGCGGCGCGCTGATGTCGGTGGGCAAGCCGGGCACCATCACCTGGCGATACTGTCGGCCCGAAGTCAACGACCTATCGGCCGCCAACGTGGTATCGTCGTTGTGGTAAAAGGGACGGGTGGCGCCATCGGCCAAAACCTGCACGACCGGCAAGAATTCCGAAGGATGCGCCGCAATCGGTTCGGCCACGAACGGCGTTGGCCCAAAGCGACTGCGCACGGTGATCTGCAAGAAGAACTGCCCGGGCCCAAAATTCGGCAGGCGAGAATTGAGTCGCTGATCGGAGAAATCAGCGGAGCGACTGCGCGGGGTCTCGCGTCCCGGCGTCGAAACCATCGCTTGCGGCTTTTCCCATTTCCCGCCGGCATAGCTCGTGTACACTGGGCCGCGCCAGCGCAGCCCGGGATTCAGGTCGAGCTTGGGCCGCTTGGCGCTATCTTCCGCCGCGACTTCAAACGCCAAGTCGCGGGTGAGTTCCGCGTTCCCAGTCACGTTCAAATCAATGTTTGGGTCTTCGCTGAGGCCGACGACCAATTGCCGGCGCGGTTCGCCGGCCAGTTGCCAGTTGTTGCCCGAGCGCGGCGTGTAGAAAAAGGCGGCCAGGGCGACCAGAATCATTGGGCCGATCCAGGCAAAGATCTGCAACAAGCGCGGCAAGCGCCGCGCCGGCTCAAGCGGGGCGCTGCCTTGCTCGCGGTATTGGTAAAACAGCACGAGCGACCAAACCCCGCACAAAAGATACAGCACCAACAGCCCGCCGAATGTGGCGTCGTCGGCCATGACGCAGCCGAGGCCGATGCAGACCAGCCCGATCCCGTGCAGCGCCCAGTAATCGGCACTGGTCTTGGGCCGCAGTAGCTTGGCCGGGAGCAACATCATGAGCATGGGACCGAGGAACGGCAGCATGCTGGCCGGCCAGGGAATAGTTTGCAAATAGCCGCCTTCCGGCCCCATCATTCGGTAAGCCATCCAGATGCCGGCCGCGGCCGCAACGACCACGCCCAGAGCATTGGCACCGCGGTTGGTAAGCGACCACTTCCCTTCCGCCAAATAGGCCGCAAGCAGCAGCGCTTCCACCAATCCGGCGACAAAGACAATTTCCGGCATCAGCCCAAATTCGGCGTAACCAAGGCACAGACACGCCAGCGCCAACGTCAGATAGGTGCTAACGACGAAGAGCCGGTCGAGTCCACGCCAGGTAGATACACGGGGAATTGTTGCCATTGCATGGTCCTCACGGCCTTTCCCGGCCGGCGTTCATCCTTGCCGACAAAATCCTTGCCGCCCGTATGGCGTGCGGAGAGTTGTCATTTCACGACGGTTGTTTTCGCCATCATCCGGTTGGCGGCGATGTCCTGCCGGCTGGTTTCGCCTCCATCCTTGATCGCCTCGGGAGCAGTGTAGAACTCGTGAGCCATTTCCGGCTGTAACATAATGACCGGACGCCGAAGTTTGGCCGACACGGCGTCGGTCAGAGCGGCATTGGGGCGCTGACCGATTAGCAACGGCAAGGCATCCGGTCCCGGCTTGTGCGCGAGCAGTTGCACCAACGGCCCCGGATCCACGCGCCGTTGCCCGGCAACCCGTGCCAACGCATGCAATGCTTCCAACGCCGTTTGCTGCGAGCCATAACCGGCCATGCATTCCGGAGCGCAACCCGCCACGGCCAGGCCAAAGCGATCGTGGCGCTCACGGCACCAGGCGGCGCAAATCGTTGCCGCCAGTGAGATGGCGGCTTCCAGGCCGGCGTCTGCATAGTCAGGGTTTTCGCTCCAGGGATCGAGGATCACCAACAGATTCTGACCTGCTGCTTCCTCAAATTCGCGCACCATGGTTTCACCGCGGCGGGCGGTCGTGCGCCAGTGAATCCAACGCGGATTGTCACCGGGACGAAAAGGGCGCAGACCATGCAAATCGTCCTGATGAATCATCGACGCCCTGGCCGTGCGAAAAATGCGCTCTTCGCCGCGGGCCATGCGCGCCAACCAGCGCTGAAAGCGGGCCAGCGCGAGTTGGCCAAAGCGCGGCAGCACGAGCCATTCCTGGACCGGCAGTAACTCGCGCCGGTATTGAACCAGGCCAAAGGGATATAAACAGACGGCCGTCAGCGGGGCAAGCGGATAGACACCTCGGCGCTGAAATACCGCGCGGCCCTGAAAGCGCGCCGATTGGTGGCTGTCCAGCCGGTCGACAAACCATTGCAACCGGTG
>DATGHS010000355.1:0-8330 GCA_035307785.1 Gemmataceae bacterium | reverse complement strand
TTCTTCGAAGGGCCGCGCTACGTCTTCGAACCGGACCGGCGCGACTTTTTCAAGCTGGCCGGGGCCGGCATAGTTGTTTGCCTGTTTCTGGATGACGTGGTGGGCCAGCAGCCACGGCAGGGCCAAGGCTTCGGTCAGCGCGGCCCAAGCGAATTGAGCGCGTGGTTGCACATCAGCGAGACCGGCAAGGTCACGGTCTACACGGGCAAGGCCGAAATTGGTCAGAATATTCGCACCTCGCTGAGCCAGGCAGTGGCGGAGGAACTCCGGCTGCCGATTTCGGCGATTACCATGGTGATGGCCGACACCGACCTGGTGCCGCCAGACGCGGGCACCTTCGGCAGCATGACCACGCCGCAAATGGCCCCGCAGCTGCGCCGGGCCGGCGCGGCCGCGCGCGAGATGCTGATCGACCTGGCCGCGGAAGAGGCGAAAGTAGAGCGCAGCACACTGGTGGTGGCCGACGGCAAGGTGACGGACCCGGCATCAAAGAAGGCGTTCACTTTCGGCGATCTGACCAAGGGAAAGAAATTGACAAAAGCCGTGGGACCCAACGCTCCCGTCGCGCCAGCCAAGGAGTGGAAGCTGGCCGGCACGCCGGTGCCCAAGGTCAATGGCCGGGCGATTGTCACCGGTGCGCACAAATACTCGCCCGACATTCAGCGGCCGGGAATGCTGTTCGGCAAAGTGCTGCGGCCGTCAGCGCTCAATTCCACGCTCGCATCGGTGGACTTGAAAGATGCCAAGGCGATGCCGGGCGTCGTGGTCGTACAGGACGGCGACTTCATCGGCGTGGCGGCTCCCACGGAGTTTCAGGCCGAGCAAGCGCTCGAAGCGATCAAGGCCGAATGGAAGACTTCACCGCAACCGTCGAGCAAGGAGTTGTTCGATTATCTAAAAAAGAATGCCGGCGCCGGCGGTGGGGGAGGCGGTTTCGGCGGCCGGGGCGGTGAAAACCGCGGCTCGATCGAAAAGGGCTTCGCGGCGGCCGACCAGAAAGTCGAAGCGAAGTACACGATTGCTTACATTGCACACGCTCCGCTGGAACCGCGCGCGGCGGTGGCGGAATGGCAAGAGGGCAAGCTCACAGTCTGGCACGGCATCCAAACTCCGTTCCGCGCACGCAATGACCTGGCCAATGCTTTTCACTTGAGCCCAGATAAAGTCCGCGTGATCGTTCCGGATACCGGCGCGGGATACGGCGGCAAGCAAAGCAGCGAGGCGGCCCAGGAAGCGGCCCGGCTTGCCAAGGCCGCCGGCAAGCCCGTGAAGCTAGTATGGACGCGCGCCGAGGAGTTCATGTGGGCCTACTTCCGGCCGGCCGGTGTCATCGAGGTAAATGCCGGCGTAACCAAGGACGGCATGATCACCGCCTGGGAATTCCACAACTATAACTCCGGCGGCTCGGCCATCAGCCCGAAGTATGACATCGCCAACGTGAAGACCGTATTCCATCCGTGCAAGTCGCCGTTGCGGCAAGGCTCGTATCGCGCTCTGGCAGCGACGGCCAACCATTTTGCCCGGGAATGCCACATCGATGATCTCGCGCATGCGGTGCAAAAGGATCCGCTCGAATTTCGGCTCAAAAATATCAAGGATGAGAGATTCCGGGCCGTGCTGGAGGCCGCGGCGAAGCAATTCGGTTGGGGTGTCAAGCCTCCGGCCGAGCATGGTGTCGGCATCGCCGGCGGTTTTGAGAAGGGCAGCTATGTGGCAACTTGTGCCGAAGTGGTAATCGATAAGACCGGCGGCCGAGTCTTCGTCACGCGGCTCGTCACGGCCTTCGATTGTGGGGCCGTGGTGAACCCCGATGGCCTGAAGAACCAGATCGAAGGCGCCGTCATTATGGGCCTGGGCGGGGCGATGTTCGAGGCGATTGAATTCGAGAACGGCAAGATCACGAATGGCCGTTTCGCCCGCTACCGGGTGCCGCGCTTCAGCGATGCCCCGCAACTGGAAACGGTGCTGATGGATCGGAAAGACTTGCCGAGCGCCGGCGCCGGCGAGACTCCCATCGTGGCCATGGCCCCAGCGGTGGGCAATGCCATCTTCCAGGCGACCGGCCAGCGCTTGCGCTCCATGCCCATGGTGCCGCATGGGCTGAAGGTGTGAGGCCGAGATTGTAGTGACCCGCTTTAGCGGGTCAGTCAACCGCTGACCCGCTAAAGCGGGTCACTACAAACTAGAACGTGCCATGCAGCCAGCGTTCGATCGCCGCCCACGCGGCCGGCCGCACGCCGGTGTAGAAGTGATCGGCTTTCGGGATGATCTCGATTGCATGATTCGGGCACGCCCGTCGCTGTAATTCTTCCGGTTGCTGCTGGAAGGCCACATTTTGTTCCACTTCCAGTTGCCCGTACAGGAATAGCACCGGGCAGGATATCCTAGCGACGAAGCGCAATAGATTATAGCGCTCGTTGGGGCCGTATTTCTCCAGGTAGCCGGCCGGCGAGATGAACATCGACAGCGGGAATTGCACTTCCATCATCCCCGGGTTCTCTGAAGTGGCAAGGCGCTCGGCTCGTTGATAGGTGTCAAGAAAGACATCGGCTTTCGGGCTGTGGCAGAACCATTCGTACGACAAACGCGGCGGCGAGATGGCCACGATTGCAGCCGGCTTCAGCGACACCTGATGCGCGACGGCGTACAAGCATTTCAGAGCGCCCATGCTGTGGCCCAAGAGGAGCAGGCGCGGGCCAGAGTTTTTGCGTATCCACTCTGCCCAGCCGGCCAGGTCGTGCCGGCAATCGTCAATCACTTCGAAGGCAGCGCCTTGTCGCAGTGGCCCCTGAGCCGCGACCGCCGTGCTGATACCATCGTGGCCGCGCGTGTTGATGCGTGCCACAGAGATACCAAGTGCGTGCAAATTATTGGCCAGCATTTCCATGAACGTCGAGCTATAGAAATTGCTGCCAGTGCCGTGGACCAGGCAGGCTCCGTCGAGAGCCAGAGGCCCCGGCGATGCCGGTTGCCAGGCGCCATCTAGAGTCAGGCCGTCGGGAGCGATAGTACGAACCAGTTCAACGGGCATGGTGCGCTCCGAAAAACAATTACCACAAAGAGCACGAAGGGCACAAAGAGGACATCAAGAACAAGAACAGTAAATAATCTATTCCTTGAGCCTTTTTTTGTGATCTTGGTGCTCAATGTGGTGAACAATCTTCAGGAGCCTGGCATGCAAGCAGTGAAACCCAGCAGCAGCGCGGATGGCGTTCGATGGGATTTGCGCGACTTTTATCAGAGCGTGGACGATCCGCGCATCAACTCCGATTTGGAGCAAGCACTCACCAGAGCACAGGCCTTTGAAGCACGCTTTCGCGGCCAGATTGCCCGCGAAGGCGGGCCGACTGCCGAAGATCTGCTTGCTGCCATGCAACAACTCGAATCCATCTCGGAACAGATGGACCGCCCGCTGTGCTATGCCATGCTGGTCCACGCGGCCAAGACTGATGAGCCGAAGCACGGTGCCCTGCTCAGCAAAGCGCGCGAACAGCAAACGATCATCAACAAGCACCTGATTTTCTTCGACCTGGAATGGGTCAAGGTGTCCGACGAAGCAGCGGCGAAAATACTGACCCGGCCGGAGCTGGCGCGCTATCGGCATTACCTGGAGCAGAAGCGGGTCTGGAAGCCGCACTACCTGAGCGAGCCGGAAGAGAAAATCCTCGATGAGAAAAGCATGACCGGAAAGGCCGCGTTCGTGCGCCTGTTCGACGAGACTATCTCCTCGCTGCGCTTCCCATTTGAATATGCCGGTAAGACCGAGATGATGAGTCTGCAGCAAATCAACGCCAAATTATTCGACCCGGATCGATCCATCCGCAAGGCCGCGGCCGAGGGTTGGACCAGGGGCTTGCAGGAAAACGCGCGCCTGCTCAATTACATCTTCAACACGCTGGTGCTCGATCACAAATCCGATTGCGAATTGCGGCATTTTCCGCATCCGATGGCCCAGCGGCACCTGGCCAACGAGATCAGCGACGAGGTCGTCGACGCACTAATGACAGCCGTCGAGCGGAATTACACGCTCGTGCAACGATACTACCGGCTCAAGGCACGGCTTCTGAAGTTGGAGCCGCTCTACGACTACGACCGCTATGCGCCGCTGTTTACAGAACATTCGACCTGCCCCTGGCCCGAAGCGCGACAAATCGTGCAGGAAAGCTATGCTGCCTTCAGCCCAAAGGCGGGGGCCATTATCCGTGAATTTTTCGACAAAAATTGGATCGACGCGGAACTGCGCCCGGCGAAGCGGAGCGGTGCTTTTAGCCACGGCTGCATGCCGAGCGTGCACCCGTACATTTTGATGAACTACACCGATAAGCCGCGCGATGTGATGACGCTGGCTCACGAGCTAGGTCATGGCTTACACCAATATTTGTCGCGGCCTGTCGGCTACCTGGAGTTTCATACCCCGTTGACCACCGCGGAGACGGCCAGCGTGTTCGGAGAAATGCTCACGTTCCAGCGCCTGTTGCAGCGCGATGCCGATCCGAAGGTACGTCTGGCACTGCTGTGCGGCAAGATCGAAGACAGCTTCGCCACGGTCTTCCGGCAAGTTGTCCTCACACGTTTCGAGCAGTCTCTGCACAAAGCTCGCCGCGAGCGGGGGGAACTGGCGCCCGAGCAGGTGAACGAACTGTGGCTGGCTGCGAACAAGGCGATGTTTGCCGACTCGCTGCAATTGAGCGAAGGCTACGCTTGCTGGTGGATGTACATTGGCCACTTCATTCATTCGCCGTTCTATTGCTATGCCTATTCTTTCGGCGAATTGCTAGTGCTTGCACTGGTGAAGAAGTATCAGGAAACCGGGCCGGATTTCGTGCCAAAGTACCTCGAAATGCTCGCGGCCGGCGGTTCTGAATCACCGCCGAAGCTCGTCGCCAAGCTGGGCCTCGACATCCGCGACCCGCAATTCTGGGAACTGGGCCTGCGGCTGCTCGGCGACATGGTGAGCGAGGCGGAGCAACTCGTGCGGGCCATCGGATTGTAACGATTGTGCGGTCTTTTCGGAGTTCGGCGACAGGTCGGCGCACTCCGAATGCCTGCACGCGCCGCTCGCCCCCGAATTCATCTTCACTGTGGGTTGCCGACAACAACTTTACCGGTTATTCCGCGCTTTCCTGCCGGAATCTCACTTCTCATTTTTCCGGCGCGGCGGACTCTTTCAGCCTTGCCAGCTTTTCCCGTTTTCCTAACCGTTACGGCTCTAACCCAATCCGCGTTTTTCTGGCTTATTCTGGAAACTCCGCTGCTTCCTGTTGTCGGGATTTTAATTATGCTACGTTTGTTGTGCCCGTTGCCGATTACGCATCTTGTACTGGGAGACACACCATGAGGTCACGCTGGTTCGAGGCTACGAAGGCTGTTCGTGCCGCGTTTCTCCGGCTGGAACGTTTAGAAGATCGAAATGCACCCAGTGATTCCCTTTCATCTCTGAGCGCGCCCTTAGCCAATAGCGACATAGCTCTAACGGATACCGATAACCAAAAGGACGACTCGCATTCGTTTTCATCCAATTATCTTAATCAGTTACAGTCCTCGGCCGACGAAGCGATTGCTGTCGGCGGCGCCGACCTGCTGCCCTCGACCTTGCCGGCCACCTCGCTGAGCGCCCCGGCGACGGAAATGACCGGTTGGGTGCCGCACGGCGTGGATCTGTCCAACGTTAACATGCCGGGCGGCGTCGATCTCGGCTTTGGCGGCGACGGCTCGATCGAGCCCATGGCGCGTCGAAACTATGTCAGCGGGTTGACACCAGTGCAAACGCGGCACGCTTATGGCTTCGATCAGCTTGGCAGTTCCTACACCGGCGCCGGCCGAACCATTGCCATCGTCGATGCCTACAACGCCAGCAAGATTGTCACCGACCTGCAAACCTTCAACACGCAGTTTGGCCTCCAGAAGTTCAATGTTTCGGGCGGGCCGACGTTCAAAGTGGTGAACCAGGCCGGCGGCAGTTCATTGCCTGCCAGCAACTCCGGTTGGGCGCTGGAAAGCGCGCTCGACGTGGAATGGGCGCACGCCGTCGCACCGCAGGCCAACATCGTGCTGGTGGAGGCCAAATCGTCCAGCTACAGCGACCTGATGTCCGCGGTCAACTACGCCGCAAACAATGCGCAAGTGGTCTCGATGAGTTGGGGCGGCGGCGACTGGAGCGGCGAAACCAGCCTGGATTCTTACTTCAGAAGCCATCCGAACGTTGCTTTCGTGGCCTCGTCGGGCGACAGCGGTTACGGCGTGGAATACCCATCGGCCTCGCCCTACGTGCTTTCGGTCGGCGGGACGCAGCTAAATGTCGATTCGAGCGGCAACCGCATTTCCGAGACGGCCTGGTCCGGTTCGGGCGGCGGTATTAGCGCCGTGGAATCCGAACCCACGTACCAGAAGAATTTCGGCATCACCAACGCCAGCGGCAAGCGCGCCAATCCGGACGTGGCGTACGACGCCAGCCCCAGCACGGGCGTGTATGTCTACTCGGCCGAGTATGGCGGTTGGTACATTGTGGGCGGCACGAGCGCGGGCGCCCCGCAATGGGCCGGTCTCATCGCTTTGGCCGATCAGCAGCGCGCGGCTCACGGTTTGGGCATGCTGTCCACGACCAACACTGCAAGTTCGCCCTTCTACAACGCGGCCTCAACCTCGGCCCTATACGCGGCCAACTACTACGACATCACCAGCGGCAGCAACGGCAAGGTCAGCACTGCCCAGGCTCACACCGGTTACGATTTCGTGACCGGACTCGGCAGCCCGGATGTCAAGAATCTGGTGCCGTACCTGGCCACGCATTGATCGTTGGAAGCCAAGCCGCGGGGCGAGACTTCGAGCCCCGCGGGTTCGCCGGCCGCTTTCGGCGTTGCAGCTATTGCAACGCCGCAAGCGCCTTTTGCATTTCCCCGCCGTATCCTTTCCATCGACCCCGACTCCGCATAGGCTCAAAAGAGTCGCACCCTTACTCTCCCTCTTGCCTTCGGGAATCTCACCATGAGCACTCGCTTTTCGCGCCGGCAATTTCTGCAAAGTTCGCTCGCGGCTACGGCGGCCGCGCCGTTGATCCTCTCGCGCACAAGCGCGGCCCCAACGCCCAAATCACCCAATAGCCGGCTTACGCTCGGCTTCATCGGCGTGGGCACCATGAACCGCGGCCACCTGGGACACTTCCTCGGTGTGAACGAGGTGCAGGTGCTGGCGGTGTGCGATGTCGATACGAAGCGGCGCGAGAACGCGCAGCAGACGGTCGAGAAGCGCTATGCGGAGGCGGTGAAGTCCGGCCAATACAAGGGCTGCTCCGCTTTCAAGGACTTCCGCGAATTGCTGGCCCGGCCCGACATCGATGCCGTGGTCATTGCCACGCCCGATCACTGGCACGCGATTCCGGTGCTCGAAGCCTGCAAGGCGAAGAAGGACATTTATTGCGAGAAGCCGTTGTCGCTGACTATTCATGAAGCCAAGTCGATGGTCGATGCCGTGCGCAAATATGAGCGCGTGTTCCAGACCGGCAGCCAGCAGCGCTCGAGCCAGGAATTTCGCCAGGCTTGTGAACTGGTGCGCAGCGGCCGGATCGGCAAGGTGAAAATGGTGAAAGTAGACGTGGGCAGCCCCAGCCGCTGGTGCGATTTGAAGGAAGAGAAACTCGAAGAAGGGCTCGACTGGGAGATGTGGCTCGGCCAGGCGCCGCTGCGGCCGTATAGCTCGGTGCTGAGCCCGCGCGGCGTGCACAATCACTTCCCCGACTGGCGGCAATACCGCGAATACTCGGGCGGCATGATGACCGACTGGGGCGCGCACCACTTCGACATCGCACAATGGGGCCTGGGGATGGACGACTCCGGGCCGGCAGAGATCATTCCACCCAGTGATCCGAAAGCCGAGCGCGGCCTGAAATACGTTTATGCCAATGGCGTGGAGATGATCCACGGCCCAATTGACAAGACGGTGGCCGATTTCGGCGGCGTGTTGTTCATTGGCACCGATGGCATGATCCAGGTGAATCGGGGCAAGCTGGCGAGCAGTCCGGCCGACATCATCAAGCAGCCGCTGGGCGAGAACGACGTGCACCTGTACAAGTCGCCGGGGCATCAGAAGGATTGGCTGGAGTGCGTGAAGTCGCGCAAGCGGCCCATTGCCGACGTGGAAATCGGCGCTCGTTCGGTGACGGTGTGTCACCTCGGTAACCTGGCTTACTGGAATCATCGCAAATTGCGCTGGGATGCCGCCAAGTGGGAATTCGTGGACGACGCGGAAGCCAACAAGTGGCGCGACCGCGACCGCCGCGACCCGTGGCAGTTGCCGACGGTATGATCTTGCCTTTTTGCCGTTAACGTAGAACG
>DATGHS010000354.1:0-5715 GCA_035307785.1 Gemmataceae bacterium | reverse complement strand
AACTACAAAACGAGATCACCGCTTGGTCCGAGAAAACGAACGCGAAACAAAGGGGAGTCGACTGGCAGTTCCGCATCGACGACGCCCGTGTAAAACTGAAGCGACTATACCCCAAATTCAAGACTTGATGAGGCACTAGCTTATCTTTGAATCACCTTCGGCACTGGATCGGTCGCGAAGGGCCAATCCACCGGCTGGTACGCGATGGCCAAATGCGGCGTCTCCACACGGCGGTTGCGTTCGCTTTTGCTGATCATCGCGGCGTCGAGGATTCCCGTGGTCAGCAGCGTGCGCTCGATTGGGTAGCTGGCGTGCCAGGTCTGCATCATCTTATCAATGGCGCGGAGTAAATACGCGAAGTGACCGAACGGGTCGGGCTGTTGCAAGTAAAACTGCGTGCTGCGCGGCTGATCTTCGCCCTTGAGCTTGCAAGCGAAGCAAAAAGCGCCGCCGTCGCCTTCATAGATCCAGCCGTTCATCACAGCCACCGCCGCTCTCAGGCCGTCACGGTAGTCGATCAGCACCACACCGGCTTCATTGTCCTTTGACATCAGTTCGCGATAGTCGCCCTTGGCGTGGGCCGGCACGCGGGTGAGCCCGGCCTCGAGTAACTCTTTCGACCAATCGCCGCGATCAAGCGCTTGCCACATCGCTTCGCCTTGGAGGCAAGTGACGGCTTTCACGCCGGTCTCGCCGCCCTTGCGTCGCTCCACCATGCACTGCAAGCCTTCGAGGGCATGGAAGGTGTAGCCTTCAAACGGCCCGTAACTGATCTGCACCGCCCCTGTAATCTCGCAACCCAGCGGCAGCTTCAACTCCGGCTTGCGCCAGGTCACCGGCACTGACGAGCCGGCCATGAACGGGAACATGCGCTTTTTCGCTTCGTCATACATCCACTTCGCGTCTACCCATTTGGCCGAGAGATGTTTGTCACTGAAGACGGGCACGACTTTGTTGTTCCGGTCGAAGACTTTGTTCGTCTCCTCGAAGAATCGCCGCCGCGGGTACATGATCTGGCCGCGTTCGTTCTTGGGGTAATTGCCGTGCTCGCCAATACAGAGCACGCCGTCCACGGCCAGCGTCTTGCCGCCGAGTGTGAGTGCTTTGTCGATGCTGTCGTAAATGGTGAAGCCGTGCTTCTTCGCCAGATCGCGGCTCATGTCCTCTTCGGGGAACTGATCGCAATAGAGCGAGACGAGTTGCAGATTGGGAAACTCCTTGCCATCGTGCCCGTAGCCTTCGAGGATCTTGGAAACAATGACATCGGCATGCGACCAGCGCCGGTACTCGGTGACAATGGCAGCGACTTGCTTCTTCATAGAAATCACTGAGCCCGCAGGCTCGAAGACTCGCCTGCGGGCTTGCAGAAGTTTATTTAAGCCGACAGGCGAGTCTTCGAGCCTGCGGGCTCATTCACGCAATTGCTTCCCGAATAACATTCGCTTCCACCACGCCCGTCAGTTTCTGATCCAAGCCGCCGTAAAAATACGTGAGCTTGCGGTGATCCAGGCCCATCAAGTGCAGGATCGTCGCATGCAAGTCGCGAATGTGGCGTGGCTTGACGGCGGCAGCGTGGCCAAATTCATCCGTCTCGCCGTAACTCATGCCGCCTTCCACGCTGCCACCGGCCAGCCAATAGGTAAAACCTTTGGGATTATGATCGCGGCCACCCTTGTTCTGGCCCACCGGCTGCCGGCCAAACTCACCTCCCCAAACGATCAGCGTTTCATCCAACAATCCGCGCCGCTTCAGATCGGTGAGCAGAGCGTGAATGGGCCGGTCGATTTCCGGGCCGTGAATGAGGAGGTTTTCCTCGATGCCGTTGTGTGCGTCCCAGTTTTCCTGCTGGTGGCCGCCGCCGGAATAGATCTGAATGAAGCGCACGCCGCGCTCGACGAGCCGTCGAGCAATCAGGCACTGCCGGCCAAAATGCGAGGGGCCATACGCCAGCTTGTGCGTTTCGGGCTTTGGCTCGTTCACGCCGTACATTTCCAGCGTCTTGGCATCTTCCGTGGATAAATCCATTGCTTCCGGAGCCGATGTCTGAAGCTGGAATGCCAACTCGTAGCTGGCAATTCGGGCCTGAAGTTCGGAGTAGCCGGGGCGTTCTTTCAGATGCTCGGAATTGAGCGCATTCAGCGTGTCGATCTGGTCGCGCTGCTGTTCGCGACTGAGGCCGGACTTCGGCGAAAGATCGAGGATCGGCTCGCCCTTGCTGCGCAGGTGCGTGCCCTGGTATGCGGCCGGCATGAAGCCACTCGACCAGTTGGCCGCCCCGGAAATCGGCCCCCCACGCGGATCGAGCATCACGACGTACGCCGGCAGATTTTGATTTTCGGTGCCGAGGCCATACCCCATCCACGAGCCAATCGACGGCCAGCCCTGAATAATGCGACCGGTGTTCATCTGGATCATGGCCGAGCCGTGGGCGAACGTGTCGGCATACAGGCTCTTGATGACGCAAAGTTCATCCATGTGCTGGGCGATGTGCGGAAACGCGTCGGAGCACCACTGTCCCGATTCGCCGTATTGCCGAAACTTGCGTTGCGAAGCGAGAAGCTTCGAATCCTTGAATTCGCGCCGGCGAATTTCGATCTTAACCGTCTGCCCGTCGCGCTTCTGCAACTCGGGCTTGTAGTCGAAGGTGTCAACTTGCGACGGCCCGCCGTACATGAAGAGGAAGATGCAATGCTTGGCCTTGGCGGTGAAATGCGATGGCTTCGGCGACAAAACGGAGGCTGAAGCGTCTGCGAGGGGCGCGGCGTAGCCATGCCGCGTGAAGAAGCCATCGCCATCGAGCAGCGACGTTAGCGCGAGCCCCGCAAACCCGCCGCCCATTTGCCAGAGAAACTCGCGACGGGTGCCGGTGCAGCCACAGGCCGGATTTCGGTATTCGGATTTCGGATTCATCGTTTGCTCAGTGATGCCGCTTGCGTCTTTGCGCTCGGCGACTCGACACCTGAGCGCGAAGCCGCAAGCGGCGTCTAATCCACATACACAAATTCATTCAAATTCAAAATCATCTTGCAAAGCGCCGGTAGCGATTGGCTGCGTTGCAGATAAGCCTTCGCAATCTCGCTCTCCTTCGTCGTCGGCGTGCGGCCCAGCGCTAGCCGGAACGCTCGCTCGATCTGCTTCGCCGGATCTTCGCCGCACTCGCGCTTCAAGCGCTCGGCAAACGCATTCGCCTGGTCATCCATGAATTGGCTGTTCAGCAGAATCAGCGCTTGCGGCGCAATTGTGGTATTGGCCCGTGCGGCAATCGACTTATCTGGATTCGCGAAATCGAAGGTTTCGAGCAGCGGCACGCCGAGCGTGCGCTTCACGAAAATGTAGACGCTGCGGCGCGATTGCTCCACTGGCGCGGTGCTGTTCTCCCAGCCGTTGCCGGGCCGCGATTGCGTATTCAGCACTTCCTGTGGCAGCGTGGGGAAGATGCCGCGGCCGAACATTTTGCTGTTCAGCCGGCCATTGACCGCGAGCACGGAATCGCGAATGGCCTCGGCTTCGAGGCGGCGAAGATTTTGCCGCCAGAGGAGGGAATTGTCCGCATCCCGCAAGCTCGCTTCGCTCGCTTGCGGGCTTGAGTTGGATGAAGACTGTTGATACACGCTCGATAATAGAATCAGTTTGTGGACGTACTTCAGGCTCCAGCCTTGTTCGATCAATTCTAAGGCGAGCCAATCGAGCAACTCCGGGTGCGAGGGCGCGCTGCCGTTGCGGCCGAAGTCATTCGGCGTGACCACGAGTCCCTTGCCGAAGTGATGCTGCCAAAGACGATTGACAATGACGCGCGCGGTCAGCGGATTGTGCTTGCCCGCGATCCATTCGGCAAGCACTTTGCGCCGGCCCAGCGATTTGTCGCCAATCGGCTTAATACTCTTCGGGACCGCCGTCTCGTTGCTACGGCAAAGCACCGGCAGAAAGCCCGGCCGGACTTCGGCGCCGGGCATCGACGCCTGGCCGCGGTTTAATACATTCGTTGACTTCGGCTTGGCGATGTCTTCCTGAATCGCCAATGCCGTACCGCCGCCTTTCAGCGGCGTTTGGATCGTGGGGTCGATGGTTTGTATCAGCTTGCCCTGGCGGATGTTACGGTAGAACGCCAGCAGACTGTAGTAATCTTCATGCCGGATTGGGTCGAATTTGTGCTCGTGGCAGCGGGCGCAGCCAATGGTCAGGCCCAGAAATGCCTCGCCGGTGGTGGCGAGCATATCATCGAGATCGTCGAATTCTGCCTGCTGTTTGTCGTCCGGCTCGTCGTCCCAAACGCCCAGGCGGAAGAAGCCGGTGGCGATGATGCCGTCGTCTGTAACTGGAGTCAATTCGTCTCCGGCGATTTGCTCCTTCACGAACTGGTCGAACGGCTTGTCGCGATTGAAGCTGTCGATGACGTAGTCACGGTAGCGCCAGGCATTGGGCTTTTCGCCATCGCGTTCGTAGCCATTGGTTTGGCCAAAGCGGACCACGTCGAGCCAGTGCCGGCCCCAGCGCTCACCGTAGTGGGGCGATGCCAACAATTGATCGATCACCTTCTCAATGGCTGCCTGCGGCTTCGCCGGATATTCACGAAGAAATCGCTCCATCTCTTCCGGCGTCGGCGGCAAACCGATCAGGTCGAAGTACAGCCGCCGCAATAGAATTCGCGGCTCGGCCGCCGGCGACGGCGAAAGACCTTTCGCTTGCAGTTTCGCCAATATGAAATAATCGACTGGCGTTTGCGCCCAGGCAGAGTTCTGCACGGCCGGCACCGTGGGCTTTTTGATGGGCTGGAACGACCAAAAATCGCGGGCCTTGTCAAAATCGATTTCGCCGCCGTTGCCATGGGCGGCAACTGCGAAGAGAGCAAGCAAGGCTGCGCTCAGCCAGCGCGTCATTCCAGGCTCCGAGTTGAATCCAGAGAAAGAGGGCCGGTGCGCCCTCCTATTGGCGGGAGGCGCGATGCGTAGAATCGCGCCGGATAATTAGAGTCTACAGGCAGGGAAGCCCAAGCGGGAGGGGAATTTCGCGGAAATAGCGTTCCAGATCCTGGGCGTCGCGGTGGCACCGAATTTGCCGTTTTTTGGGACGGCTGATATGCGGCCGCCGCAGAGAAACTCTGGATCAAACGCGTCTATGGTGAAACGTAAGATTGGCAACAAAGGGAAGCGTGAGCAGAGGGCGAGCTGTTTGTTGAAAAAACTCGCCCCCCTGGAGGATCCGCTCGCGGCAGCCGAGACAGCCGGCTTGCGGTATGTGCGTGACGACCTTCCGGGCATCCGGCGCGCGAGCGCGGGCCGCGGATTTCAATATTTAGACGCTGCAGGGAACGCGGTTCACGACGCCGACGTATTACGCCGCATCCAGGCACTAGTCATCCCACCGGCCTGGACGAACGTATGGATCTGCCCCAATGCCAACGGGCATTTGCAAGCCACTGGCAGGGATGCCAGGGGTCGGAAGCAACACCGATATCATTCGCGCTGGCGCGGCTTCCGCGACCAGACCAAGTACGTGCGGATGGTCGCGTTCGGCGCGGCCCTGCCAGCCATCCGGGCCGCTGTTGACCGCGACCTGGCCCGGCAGGGGCTGCCCCGAGCCAAGGTCCTCGCCACCATCGTTCGCCTTCTGGAAACGACACTGATTCGCATTGGCAATGAGGATTACGCTAGAGAGAACGGCTCATTCGGGCTCACCACCTTTCGCAACCGCCATGCCGAGGTCAACGGCAGCGCG
>DATGHS010000353.1:0-23866 GCA_035307785.1 Gemmataceae bacterium | reverse complement strand
TGAGGTGGCGCTTCGTCGTCGTCGGCAATTCCTCCCAAGTTGGTGTCTGGGGCAGCGGGTGAAACAGATCCCAAGGTTGTGTCCGGAAGCGATGGCGTGTCTTGTGCATCAGCATCTCCTTTGCACGTACCAGAGTGATGCTGATCTACTACCGAATTGGCGCCCGCGACTTGGCACAAAAGTACTCGCAGCGCACGAAGATCTGCTACGCCGACGACGGGCTGCTGCGCCAAGCGCATCAGGCAGCAGCGTGCCCGATCAAACATCCACTGCGGGATCTCCAACTGACGAGCATTGCCGTCGCTTGACGCCGCACAGCGAAAGACCGCTTCCATTTTCGCAGCGGCCTGGCACAACACTCGTTGGCCACACCAAGGGTGCCACGGGTAGATCACTTCGCGGATGGTGGTATTGCGGGTCTTAAGTTGTCGAGTTGTATAACTTCCAGCGGCCGCACCAGGGGATCGAGGGGCTGGTGCCGGCGGATCGGTTTTTTGGCGCGGAGTCGCAGGTGCGGCAGACGCTGGCGGCGCGGGTGCAAGCGAATGCTTTGGAGTTGGCGCGGCAGGGTTTACCCAAGTCGCCGTTTTACTTGACCGGCCAGGCCGGCGGTCAGCCGTTCAGCGTGCATGCGGAAGGCGAGCGGGTGATCCTGACGGCAGCCGATGGTCGTAAGGAGATTGATCTGACACCGCCGCGCGCAGCGGCACTGGAGTCCGCGGGTTTGCCCGCGCCGGTCTGCCCACAGGGGGTGGTGAGTAGCGAGGGAGCGGGCTTTGAAGAACCGGCCGGGCCGGGTGAATCACCGCTGGATGGGGGGCTAGAACAGCTGCGGCAGGTCTTCCCTCCGGAGCAAGGAGGTGAAGTATGACTCCGGCACCGAACACCGTGAAGCCGCGGGCCAAGCGGACCACCGGCGGTGTGGACCTGGGGCAGGACTCGAGCCGGGAAGCGAAGCGGCTGGCGGCGGCCATCCTGGAAGTGCTGGCGGGGGCGCGCACGCCGACGCAGGCCGCTGAGGCCTTGGCCATGTCGTTGCCGCGGTATTACCAGTGGGAAGCCCGCGCCTTGCGGGGCTTGCTGGCGGCGTGTGAGTTGCGGCCGCACGGCCGGCGGGTTCAGGGAGATGCAGCCACGCTCCGCAAAGAAAACGAGAAACTGCACCAGGAGTTGGTGCGGCAGCAGTCGCTGGTGCGGCTGGTACAACGGGCGGCCGGTCTGGCCGCGCCGGCGGCGCCACCGGCCAAGAAAGGCGGCAAGAAGGCAAGGATGCGTCGGCCAGTCGCGCGGGCGTTGACCGTGGCCCAGCGGCTGCAGGAAGATGGGGGCGACGGAGCATCGGTCGAGAGCGCCAACGGTCAGGCACTCTCGCCATGAGGGATGGAAGCGGTCGAAGGTGACCCTTCGACCGCAGCTTCAGGAGGAAGAAGCCATGCGGGGACGGCGTCCATCGGGTCCGGAGTTCGTGCATAAGCTGCACGGTTCGGAGTTGGCCAAGCACCGCGCCGAGGTGCTGTTGGAAACACTGGCAGGCACCTGCCGCACTACCGAGGCATGTGTGCGGCTGAAGTTGAGCGAGCAACGCTTCGACCAGGTGCGCCTCGAAGCGTTGCAAGCGCTGGTGACCAGTCTGGAACTGGGCACGGGAGGGCGGCCGGCGAAACGGCCCACGCAAGCGGAACTGGAAGTAGCACAGTTGCGCCAGCAGATTGCCGAACTGAAGGTGCAATTGCAGGCGGCGCTAGTGCGGACGGAGTTGGCGCTGACGCTGACGCCCGCAGCGAAGGATGAGTCAAAAAAATCGGCACGGTCGCCGGGGCGGAAGCGGTCGCGGCGACCGTCACCGAGGAAACGGTAGTGATACCGCCGGTTCGTCCGGCGGCAGCGCAGGTCGAGGAAACGGTGGTGCGCCACTTGCAAACACAACTGGAACGCGCGGCGCAGGCCCAGTCGCCGGTGCGTCGCGGTCCGGCACACCAGCGGGGCGAGCGCCAACAGGAACAGGCAGCGCGTCGCCATGCGGTCGAGGTTGGCTACCAACTGGTCGATCAAGGCTTCGCCTGGAACGAGACGGCGAACCTGCTCAACCTGACGCCGCGGACCTTGCGTTCGTGGCGGCAGGAGGCGAGCTTGAATCTTTCAGCCCCGGCGCCGATGCTGGGCCGGCCGGTGTTGCGTTCGTCACGGGAACAGCGCAATGAGGTCATCCGCCTGATCGACGAAGTGGGGCCGGCCATCGGTGTACCGGCCTTGCGGGAAGCGTTCCCCGAGCTGCTACGCGCCGAACTGGCAGACCTGCTGGCGCGTTATCGGCGGGTCTGGCGGAAGCGTCATCAGGAACCGCTGCGGGTGCTCCACTGGCACAGTGTCGGCCGGGTGTGGGCCATCGACTTCACCGGCCCATTGGCGGCGATCGAGGGAAGGTACCGGTACTTGCTGGCGGTGCGCGACCTGGCCAGCGGTCAGCAACTCCTGTGGCAGCCGTGTGCAGAGGCCACGGCCGAGGTCGCCACGGCGGCTCTGGCCGAGTTGTTCCGCGAGCACGGCGCGCCGTTGGTGCTCAAGAGCGACAACGGTTCAACCTTTACAGCCGGAACGGTCGTGGACCTGATCAAGGAGTTTATGGCGGAACTGCTGTTCTCGCCGCCGGGTTGGCCTCGGTACAATGGGGCCATCGAAGCCGGGATCGGCTCGCTGAAGACACGCACGGCCGCCAGCGCCAGGCGACATGGTCGGCCCGGCTACTGGACCTTGGATGATGTGGCGCAAGCGCAATCCGAAGCCAACGGCACAGCCCGGCCGCACGGTCCCAACGGCCCCACTCCCGAGGAACTGTGGGCACAAAGGCACCTGATTACCCAGGAGGAACGGACGCTCTTCCAGGCCGAAGTGGAACGCCAACGCCAGGAGATCGACGTCCAGGGAGGGCCCGAAACCAACCCCGAAACGGACCTGAGCAACCGGGCAAGGGAACGCCAAACCATCCGCCGCGCTCTCGAAGGGCTCGGCTATCTCACGTACACGAGGAGGCGAATTCCCCTACCCATTCGCAAGAAAAAGACGGCAATCATTACGTAGGGGACACAAGACTCGTGCCGCATAGTTCGTCTCCTGACGGGAAAGAAATGGATTAGAGTTCGCTGAAAGATAGGACACGAATCAGGAAAATGCGCGCTTCAGCAAGAAGTATTTAGATTTTCATGAAAGCGAATATTGCCTATCTCGCACGTGGGTCAACGAACCGGCGCGGAGAACCGATACAAGTACCGAAATGTCAGGATGTTGCGGGCCAGCCGGTTTACTGAGTGCTAGTCGATTTGAATACGGCCGATCGGCTCGCCGCTGGGAACCGCTAGTCGTTATGAACGGGCGCCAGCTCATGTCGTAGTATCTCATCAGTGAGATGCTCTTGAATGGGCTGGGCGTGGCTGGAAAAGGGACCGAGGAGTAACAGATTTTTCAGGCTGCCTTGCTGTCCGCGGGTATTAGAACAGTAGATACTCCCGCTGCGCGAGGAAATACCAGTGTCGCACCTGCATTTGTTTGACCGAATGAAAAGCCTGTTTTGGGCCGAACAATCCAACGAGGCGCTTCTCAAGGCGTTTGTCGGGAGGCGCGATTCCGATGCATTTTCTGCCTTGGTCGAGCGCTTTGGGCCGCTGGTTTGGAGTGTGTGCCGCCGGCAGCTCGGCGATTGCAGTGCCGCCGACGACGCCACCCAGGCAACCTTTCTGACGTTGATCCGCCAGGCCTCCCGCGTTCGCCCGGAATCGCTGGCCGGTTGGCTGGTCTGCGTTGCCAGGCGACTCTGCCGCAAAAGCCGTGTGGCAGAACAACGCCGGAAACGGCGCGAAGCTGTCGTGGCCGCGGCCCGCTCGAAGGCGATTCCCACCGATGAATTGAGCATGCGCGAAGTGCTGGCCTTGCTCGATGACGAGCTCGCCCAGCTGCCGGAGCGGTACCGCGCGCTTCTGTTGGCCTGCTACTGGCAAGGTCGAACACAAGAACAAGCTGCTCGGGAACTGAACGTGACGCCCGCGGCAGTCAAAGGACTGCTCGAACGCGGTCGGGCCAAGTTGTTGGCGCGCTTGCGGCAGCGGGGACTGACGGCCGACGTGGCGTTGCGCAGCCTGGTGCTGGCGCCCTTAGCTTTGACAATGCTGCCCGATGATTTATTCGCACACACAACCGCGCTGCTCAAAGAGCCGGCGAGTCGGACCGTGGCGGAATTGGTGGCGACCGCCAGCCTCTACCGCTGGGGATTGGGAACCGCGACGGCGCTCGCCCTGGGCATTGGGCTGATGCTGGTTCCGGGCGCGATACCACAGGATTCGAACAAGAATCCTCCCCCTGCGCCGCAGAATAAGCCGGCTCCCATGCCAAAGGAAGACGCGCTCGGCGACCCGTTGCCCGACGGCGCTTTGCTGCGCCTGGGCACACTGCGCTTCAAACATCCGAATTCGGCTAGCGATTTGGCGCTGGCGCCCGATGGCAAGGTAGTCGTGACCTCGGGAAATCACGTGCTGATCGCCTGGAATTCAAGCACCGGAAAACAGCTATGGAGCGAACCGCAAACTCAGAATCGGGGCATATCCGGAAGTTTCGCAGGCGTACATCAAATGGCGTTTGTTCCCGACGGCCAGCGTCTCATCACATCGGAATCCGCGGATTCTTTCGCGGTTTGGAATATGAAGACGGGCCAGCACCATACCGTCACCTTAAAGGGTGTGCCCCCAGACCCGCAGGCACAAATGTCTTCGGTGGATGTCGCGCCGGATGGCAAGTCCGTAGTGGCTGCGACATCCCATGGGATTTTTCTCGCCGATTTCGACGGCAATGTTCGCAAACAATTGCCCATCGAGCCGGGGCGCCCGCACAATCAGAATGATCGGCTCCTCTTCCACGTGATGATGCAGGGGGGATACAGCTTTGCGCGCTTCCTTCCGGACGGCAAGACGCTGGCAATCACCAGCAACCAATCGAAGACCTTGCGCCTTTGTGACGTTGCGAGCGGCGAGGAGCGCAAGCAGATCGCACTCACCGCCTACCTCGTGCGCTTGGCATTTTCTCCTGACAGCAAACTCGTGGCCGTCACCGAACGTGATAACGCTGTGCGCGTGTACGATGTCGAAACCGGCAAAAGGTTGCACTCCTGGATCGTGGAGCTTAACAACCCCAACGAGAACTACACGTCGGCGATTGCGTTCTCACCCAACGGCAAGTTGGTTGCAGCCGGGGCGACCGATCACCTGATCCGATTATGGGACCTGACCACGGGCAAAGAAGCCGGCCAACTGAAAGGTACCGGTTGGTATCCGTGGGGCTTGGCGTTTTCTGCCGACGGTAAGATTCTTTACTCCACCGGCTGGGATGGAATCGTTCGCCGTTGGGACGTGGCAGCGCGCAAACAGTTGCCGTTGCCAGATGGCGGAATTCGCGGCAGCGAAGTCGTTGCCGCTTCGCCGAACGGCACAATGCTGGCATACGTGGACGAAGCTGACGTGGTGCGCCTGGTCGATCCCCGGACCGGTAAGGAGTTGAAGCAGTTGAAGACGGAGAATGGCGGCGCCAGTCATCTCGCATTCTCGCGCGATGGCCGAATGCTCGCAGTGGGGGGTAGTCACGGCGACCAGGTTCATGTCATTTTGTGGGACATTGGTGCCGGCAAGGTGCAACGCCGCTGGGATTGGCAGAAAGGCCGCGATCCGCACTCCAGCGTCGAGGACATCCATTTTTCGCCGGATGGCCAGCGGATCGCGGTTGCCGTCTTTCGCCGCAGTGAAGTACGAATTCTCGATGTTGTCGGCGACAAGCAACGGCAACTTGCACACGAGATGGTCTATGGGCTCGATGTTTCTCCCGACGGTACCACGCTGGCGACCGCTGGTTGGGACAAAACGATTCGGCTGTGGGACATGGCGACCGGCGAGATGCGGAATCAGACGACGCTGAGTTCGCCAAAGCAAGGCGAAGACCTGCGCATGTATGGCGTGCATTATTCACCAGACGGCCGATCCCTTGCGTGTGGACTCATGAATGGCGAAGTGTTTATTTCCGACGCCCGCTCACTGGCTCTGAAGCAGCGCTTTCCGATTCAAGGCCACTTTACATTCAACGCCATGGCATATTCTCCAGACGGATTGCGACTGGCCACCGGAGACAGCGACGGCCGAGTCCGAGTTTGGGATTCCCGGACCGGCGCCAAACTCCTGGACCGCGGCGGACATGGCGGCTATATGTATGTTTTGAGCTTTGGCCACGATAGCCGAACGCTTCTTGCCGGGGGCAATGCTGTGGGCTATCTTTGGGACCTACGGCCCGCTGATGTCCCGCAGAAGGTACCCGACGAACTCTGGAAGGATTTGATTGGGAACGATGCCATCGCTGCCGACCGTGCTTTCTGGGCGCTGATCGACCAGCCACGCGAGACCGTCAATTTGTTTGCCAAGAAAATCAAGGTGAAGCGCACCGAAGCGGCAGACCCCGACACGACGAACAAGTTAATTAATGATCTCGATGCCGAGAAGTTTGCTAAACGCGAGGCGGCGACCGCGGAATTGGCAAAACTTGGTCCAGGAGCGCTGTTACTCTTGAAAAAAGCACTTTCTGCGGGCGGATCCGCTGAAAAACAACGGCGCTTGCAGAACTTGATCGATCGCCTGGCAGATGACGAGGATACTATTCGCCGCAATCAGCGCTTCATTGCCGTGCTGCGACAAGTGGAGAGCGCGGAAGCAACCGAAATGCTTCGCGACTGGGCCGACAACGCCACCGGGAGCCTGGCGGAATTGGCCGCGATGGCGCTGAAGGACCGTGCCCGCTAGCGGTACCGTCGTAAGAGCGATTCATTCTCATCACGATCTGCCGGAGGGTGTCGCATGTGCCGATTCCGTGTTGTCATTGCCGTGGCATGCTGGCTGGCGGCGATTGCATTCGCAAGCGCCGAGCCGGGGCCGATCAATAACAGCATCCGCAAAGAGCCGGTCTACCAGACCAAGACGCCTAAGTATGGCTTGCTCGTTTTCGGCCCGGAGGCGAAGGATCGCGTCTGGCTGGTTCATGATGGCGACACGCTGTACGTCGATCGCAACGGTAACGGCGACCTCACCGAGCCGGGAAAAAAGGTCCGTGCCAAGAGCGACAAATCCCGTGATCCGCAGTACGGCCATGCATTCGAAGCCGGCGATCTTCCTGTGGGCGGCAAGGTCCACAAGGGCTTGATCGTTGAATTCCCGCCGCTTTCCTTCTATGCCCGCCTTCCCTCGTTTGCCGATTCTCCGGCTCTACAGGCCGCGCTGAAGGCGGACCCTAATGCCGAAACTGCGTTGCTATCTGTCGATGTTGAATCCGCCCGCCTGAAAGGGGGGGGACTTGGCGGCCGCCTTAGTTTTCTTGCCGGCTTTCACGACGATCATGGCGTCCTTCAGTTTGCCTCCAACCCAACTGAGGCACCGGTCATTCATTTGGACGGCCCGCTGCATGTTACTTTCTATGGCCGCAAGCCCACCCTCCGGCTGAATCGGGACAACGATGCCGTGCTCATGGTCGGCACGCCCGGTCGAGGCCCCGGCACATTTGCCATGCTGGCTTATCAGGATGCCATCCCGAACGGCCTGAATCCCAAAATCGAGATCGTCTTTCCACCCGCTCAAAAAGACGGCGCGCCAGCCACGGAAGTTTTTGAGCTCACCGACCGTTGCTGAGGCGTCAACCTGCACGGCCCGGTTCGGGCCAGTAACGCTGCCGGGGCCGGCGACGCTCTGGTAATGATTTCGTTCGATGCGTGGAAAGACGGGCGGGTTTCGCCGACCAAGCACACCGTGAAGGTAATCGAGCCGAAGCCAGGCCCCAAGCCGGAGCCGGTCTCGAAGCGCTTTATCAAAACTCTGGTTCACCCGGACCGCTCGGCCGACGTGTCCGATGTGCGCTTTTTTGCCGGTGGTTCGAAGCTGTTCGCGACCGGCTATCCTTCTGGCATCTTGCAGGTGTTCGAGATTTCCTCCGGAAAAGAAATCAGTCGTATTCAATCTCCGCCCGGCTATCGGGGGACCTCGGAATACGCTCTCGTTACTCCGGACTGGCAAACCGTTTATGTGCCGACTGAGCGCCGCAAGGTGGTTTCGTTCGAAAAAGATGGCCTAAAGCAACGCCGGATCGAGTATGACGGCGAATTGCTGGCCTGGAACCTGGCCGACGGTAAGCAATTGGCGGCGCTCAAACCGTCAGCGCCGGATCGAAGCGTGCTCGTGGGTTATATATCGCCGACCGGCGATAAACTGATAACGGTTGAGCGACCTGGGTTTAATGTCAAGGAGGATATGCCAAATGAGACGGAGCTGTGGGACTTGAAAACCCGCACGGCCACGGCGCTGGGAAGCGGCTACGGCATGGCCGCGTTTTCCGGCGACGGCCGGCGAGTGGCAGTGACTCTTTTCGGGACAACGAAGCAGGACGGACGGATGGTGGTGACGGACATTCCATCTGGGCGGGTGCTATTTACCGCAAAACCAGCGAGCAAAGGCCGGGGGGTGTCGTGGCCCAAGTTTTCGCCCGATGGCAAAACCTTGGCAGTGGAAGATAGTCCCGGCCGGATCGACCAGCCCGCAACCCTTCGACTCTACAACGTCGAAGACGGAAAAGAATTCGCCGCTTTCCATACCGAGGGCCGCTACCCGTTCCGCGATTTTGCATTTTCGCCCGATTCCCGGCGGCTCGTTGCCGTGGATTACCAGCGCAAACTGTGGGTTTGGGACGCGGTCACTGGAAAGGTCGAACGGACCTACGTTCTTGCCGGGCTCAAATTCGCGAATCACATCTCGTTCAGTCCTGATAACAAGTGGTTGGCGGTGCTCGGCCAACCGGAATGGAACGAGGCCGAAGTCGGCCGCGACCCCGATCCAGCCGATTTGCCGCAACCACGAGTATTTCTGTTTCAAATGGGTCGCAGCAATTCTCCGGAGGTCGTCATTTGCCCCTATGGCTATTGCGGCGGCCTGGCTTTCAGTCCCGATGGCAAGACGCTCGCCGTTGGCGGCGCCGGCGGCGTTCATTTGTTTGCGTTGGTGCCGTAGAAACCGCATGCCGCCGGTGGCGAGCGCTTCACCAAAGCCAAGGTTTCGACGGAGGCTTGAGGCGACGACGCGTGTCGAGGCGAATTCGGGGCCACCCGAAGTTTCTGCGGAAACCTGGGATGGCCCGAATGCCCGCTCGCCAGAATCCGAATGCAATGCTTGCATCGTCCACGACGTCTGCCGCCGTGGAGTTCACCAGTGGAGGAACGCCATGCCCGCTCTGCGATTCGTGGTGTCGATGGCCCTCGCGGTCATCCTGCTGGCCCTGACCATGCCGCTCGCCGCCCAGGAAAAAGTGCCGGAAAAGACACAGGAAAAGCAAGTCCCGAAAGCCCCCGAGGGCTTTGCCATCCGCCGCGACGGCATCGAACGCGGCCAAATCGAAACCATTGAGTACGACTCCAAGACGCTCAACACCAAGCGCAAGCTGGTCGTCTACACGCCGCCAGGCTACGACAAGGAAACCCAGTATCCCGTCTTTTACCTGCTGCACGGCAAGGGCGGAAATGAATCAGATTGGACGAAGTGGGGCTCGGCCGGGGACATTCTCGACAACCTCTACGCCGACAAGAAACTGACGCCGATGATCGTGGTCATGCCCAACGGCGAGATTCCCAACGGCGACGGCTCCGAATTCACCGTGTTCGAGTCGGAGCTGTTCAAGGACGTCATGCCGCTGATCGAGGCGCGCTATGCCACGCTCACCGACCCCGAGCACCGGGCCCTCGCCGGTCTGTCGAGGGGCGGCGGTCAGGCGCTCCGCATCGGCGTCCGGCACCTCGACACGTTCGCCTACATCGGCGGCTTCTCGTCGGCGAACGGCCGACCGAGGATTCCGGGCGATAAGGGCGACGCGGTCAAGAAGATTCGCCTGCTCTGGATCTCATGCGGCGAAGAGGATTCGCTGTTGAAAGCAAACAAGGGCTACCACGATTTGCTGGAAAAACAGGAGATCCCGCACATTTGGCACGTTGAAGCGGGTGGCCACACGTTCACGGTGTGGATGAACGACCTGTATCTGTTCTCGCAAAAACTATTCCGCGACAAGGAGAAGGAAAAAGCGAAGGACAAATAATGCGTTTTGTACGCCGCGGGACGGCGTAAAGGGGAGGCACTGTGCTTCCGCAATTGACGCGCTACAAGCAAGCGATGGGTCGCGTAGTGCCAGAACGCGGGCGGAAGTCGGCGAACCAACGGCTCAAACTGACCTTTCAGCAATCCACAACCTAACGAGGAGCGATCATGCGGTTCGCCATTCGATGCATGGCGGCCTTGTTGCTCTGGTTTCCGACGATGGGTCACCTCACCGCGGACCAACCCGAGTCTCCAACACCCCATGAGAAGTACCGGGTGCTGGTTAAAGCCCACCAGCAGGCCCAGGAGGCGTTCAGTAAGGCGTACAACGCAGCCAAGACCGACGAGGAACGCCAGCGCGTGCTAAAGGAACTTGGGACCGAGGCGTCTGCGGACCACTATGCGGGGCAGTTCCTGAAGCTTATCCGGGACCACTCGAAAGACCCCGTTGTGATTGAAGCTTTTCGCTGGCTGCTCAGCCGGCTACCGGGAAGCCCGGAGACGAATCAGGCCGCGGAAACCGTTTTAGCGCACTGGATTGAGGAGGAGCGCCTGGCGGATATTTGCAAGGCCCTCATGTACGGCTCCGGCCAGGTTGGCGACCAGATGCTGCGAAAGGCAATCGACAAAAGCCCTCACCGCTCTGTCCAGGGATACGCCCGCTTCAGCCTGGCCATTTGCCTGCGGACGCGGGCCGACGGGATGGGCAATAACTTGCCGGAGGAGCGAGAGCCAATTGAGCGGGAGGCCGAGAAGTTGTTTCAGCAGGTGATCGACAAGTACGCTGATCTGAAACACACGACCACGCTGGGGAAGGAGGCGGAAGGGGAACTCTTCGCCTTAAAGCACCTCTCGATCGGCAAGGCCGCGCCAGAGATCGAGGGTGAGGACCTGGACGGCAAGAAGTTCCGGTTGAGCGATTACAAGGGGAAGGTGGTGCTGCTCAACTTCTGGGGAAGTTGGTGAGGGCCGTGCATGGCCGATGTGCCACACGAGCGGTCGCTCGTGAAAAGGCTCGAAGGAAAGCCCTTCGTCATTGTCGGGGTCAACAGCGACAAGGACCGAGAAGCAGCCCAGAAGGTGTGCGCCGAAAAGGGGATTGTCTGGCGGTCGTTCTGGGACGGCGGGAGTACCAGCGGCCCGATTGCCACGCGATGGAATGTGCAAGGTTGGCCGACGCTCTACTTGATCGACGGAAAAGGGGTGATCCGCTACAAAGGGGACATGCTTCGGGCCATCAGCTTTCGGAGCGGAAAAGACGAGAATCCGTTGGAATTCCGCTTACTGGATGAGGCCGTAGATACGCTCGTGAAGGAAGCTACGGCGAAGGACCGGTAGTGCCGAACCGTAATATGGCCTCGAAAGTCAAGGTAGGTTCCTTTCTCGCGGACGAATTTCTTTCGTCTTCTCTCAGTGTTGCTCCGAGATGCGCTTGACCTTTCGCTGACTGCTGCGCCACCGGAAACGTTCGCGTTTTGGACCTCCGCACCAGGCGGCACCAAACAGCAATACGGGGTCGGGCCGGCCGCGCCTTTTGCCTTGGCAAGCGGACAGGGACTCGCCGGGTAATGTCTTCACCGGACGGCTACGTCGTACCAGCAACAAACGTTTGCGCAATTCCAAGAGATGATGGGTGGGATGATGCGCGTATTTGGCGCCCTGTTCACCGAACACCGCGAGTTTGTGAGGGATGAGATGCACCGCTTCGATGAGTTGCTCCGCATGCTCGCCGAGCAACGCCGGGATCCGGTCCCGTCAGAAAACCAGTGCGCGCCGAACGATCAGCCGGTCGAGCAAGCCGCGCCGAACGATCTGCCGGTCAACCAGATCGCGCCCGATCTTTCGCAGCCGTTGCCGCGGCTCAGCGCCGACCTGGCCGACCAGCAAATACATATTTGGCTGCAACAGCGCCTTACCGAACTGGGCGAAGAACGCGCCGCACAGTGGAAAAAGATGGCCGGCATACTCGGCCCCGACGGCCCCGGTCATCGCCAACCACAGCTGGATGAATTCTAATTCGACCCGGCCCAGGCCATCGACTGCAGCGGTCGGCTGGCGGCCGCGCCAAAATGCGGGCCAATCGGCGCCCCCGATGAGATGTAGGGCTATTGCCGCTGCCCGTCTCGCAAGGCCGGCGCGAACAGGGAAGATATCGTTCGTTGCGGCCGACGAAGCAGCGCGAGAGGAAGAAGGCATGGAAACCAGGCGCCGAGCAGCATGGGCCCGGCGTCTAGGTTGTCTCCAGCAATTTCTGGAGCCGCTCAAAGTCGGCGCGCTCCAGCGGGTGAAGATCGTGTGGCTTCAAATCGTACTTTTGCCGCGCCCGTTTCCAGGCATACAGGGCTTCCGATCGTCGATTGTCCAGGAGGTACGCCTGGGCCAGGTGGAAATAATGGCTGCCGCAACGAGCCCCTAAGCTGAATACGCGCCGCTTCAAGTAAGCACGACCAAAGGCGGCGAAAACCCACTAGAACTCTTGATATGGCACAATCTTTGCTCATGCGCCTTCTTGCCCATCCTTTGTTGGTATAATAGATTTGGTAGACAAAACTAAATCTCTATGACATATTTGTTAAATTCGGCCGTAAACTCGGTTCACCGATAACCCTATTTAGGGGGCAGCAATATGGCGCTCTCAACGCACGATCCCGGCTGCGACAAGGCAGGAAGCCAAACCGGCGAGCCTAAAGCCACAGCGCAACCGGGTCAATCGGCGGCGGCGATCTCCCCGCCCAAAGATGATTCCGGTGCGTTTCTGTACCAGAAGGACCCAACCAAGCTCGTTGACGCGTTTCAGCCGACAAAAACTCCCGGAGCCGGTAGAAACGTCCGACGACGCCCAACCGGTTGGTGGATCGTTGACGATTGCGACGTGGAGATAGCCGGGCCATTTCAAGCGCTTGCAGACGTAGAGGCTTACCTGGACTGGGAAAGCAACCAGCGGCCAAATTGCGAAGAGTAATTCGCAGGTTCATGTCACCCCCGCCCGCAATTAGCGGCACCGGAATCTTTCGGTCCCTCGTTTCCTCCTGACTGTTTACAGTACGGAATCACTTGCCGACTTGATCGCAGCGATCAAGAACAATGAGCACTTTTGGAATCATTCCCAAGATGCGCTGTGCGGATCGGCACCCTGTGGACATTGAATGCTAGGCTGGGCTATTATCCTCGCGATGACCAGCGCCTCGACAGAGGTTTGGTATCGCTAATTCTGCACGTTTTTCGGAGCCACTCCGAAACCATCACTGCGGACTCGCGAGGCGCGCGACATCAACCCAAAACCGCCGCCAGGCACTCTGCTCCTCTACCGTTAGCTTAGACAGCGCGGCCTCGTCACGAACGCTGGTCAAGGCCGCGTCATTTTGCCAGCGGTGCAAAAGCTGGGTGACCACCGGGCGTGGGATCGATTGTTGTTCCGTTCGCGCATCCCAAGCCTTCAGCTCGGAGGTCAGCCAGCCCAGGGCCTGCTTGCGCAAGCGTTCACGTTCCGTTTCATTCAGATCGCTGCTAACTTCTGCGCTGGCCGCTGCTTGCACGGCGGCACGTGCGGCTCGGTACCGATGGCCTGCCGATATATCGTCGACCAAATGAGAATCCGCCGTGAAAGCCGCAACGTAACAACGTACCGCAACGGCGTGGTTCTTTTGGCGCGCCATACACAATTCGGCCAACGCCAGCTTTTCCCAAGCATTGCCGGTCGGACTTCCCCCGCCGAGTACGGCCGCAAGTCTCTTTTCCAACCCCAGGGCGCGCTCGGCCGAGGCGATCCATTCCGCCGAAGGATACGCCCAGGCACTATCGCGCGAGCCAATCTCATGACCGCGCAGGAAATAGATGAGTGCTTCGGCGAATTTCCATTGCTTGCGCAGCGCCAGGCCCAGATTGCACCAAGCCATGGCATTGTCCGGACCAGATGCGAGCGCTTGGCGTAGATAGCTCATGCCTTGTTCTAGTTTGCCTTGTTCGATAAGCGCACCGCCCAGATTGTTGAGAGCGGCAGAATGGTTCGGATCAATCTCGAGAGCTTTCCGGTACCAGGTTATAGCCTCATCGATCTGGTGTTCGGCCTTCAAGGCTCCGCCGAGGTTGATGTACGCCGTGGCGTTCCGGGGATCGCACTCGATGGCTCGACGGTAACAGGCCATGGACTCGACGCGATGGCCCTGTTCTTCGAGCACCAAGCCCAGATTGTTATGGGCGCCGCCGGACTGGGGATCCAGCTCGATCGCTTGCCGATAGCAGGCAGCGGCCTCTTCCCAGTAGCGCTGAGCCTGCAGGACAACCCCCAAGTTGTAGTGAAGGATGGGCGAGTCCGGACGGATAGACAACGCGGCCCGGAAGGCTCCCGCCTGCTCGACCGGATTCTTGCTGGTCATGCCAAATTCTACATAAAGCCAAAAATCGGCCGGATGCGCCAGGAGCGCGCGCCGAAACAATGCCAAGGCATCGCCATTCCGGCTGCGGAGCCGATCGCCCAATGCCGTCAACACTTGTGGAGAATGATGGGCACAATCGACTTGGTTTGCCAATTGTTGGAGCCTGGCACGAGCGTCCCAGACGTCTGGCTGCCGGAAGCGGTCGCGCCATGGGTCCGGATCGGCCCGACGCGCCACTTCCAGGAGACGGGCCTGGAGTTCCTGTTCCGTGGCAGACTGCGCCCAAAAATCCAATGCGCCCACCAGCGCCAGACGGATTGGCGATTGCCGAATTTGGAGCGCAAGGTCAGGCGGATTCCCTTGCACGATATCGTAACCGGCCGCGCGAAACGCCTGGGCCATTTTTGGCCCTACGGGTTGAATGCGGACTTGGCCCTGCTGCACTTCGGTTAACTCGAGGCGGATTCGGTCCAATTCTGCCGCCAGCCGGCGTTCCTTCTCGTCCGTCGTCAGCTCCTCGGCAAGCTTTACCAAGCGCTGGCGCAAATCGACTGAAAGATTGTCTTGGCTGTCCGCGGCAAGCACCCCGGCTCGTCTGAGCGACTCCTGGGCCGAATCGACCAGTCGTTGCCATTCCCTGGGATTGCTGAGAAGTTCGGCGGCTTTGCGTTCGTCCCGTAAGCGCTCATGGAGTTCGCGCCGGCGCTGTTCCCCTTCATTCAAGGCATTCGAGACTTCGCGCTCCAAATAACTCCGGCGAATGGCCGCTTCTGTATCCCGTTTGGCTTGTTCGCGCACATACCATAGTCCCATCGCACAGGAAACCAGGATGACCATGGCGACACTGATCGCTAAGCCAATTGCCAGGCGCCGGCGCTTCCGCTCCTCGCCCGCTTGAAGTTCTGCCGTGGCCCGCGCCACGCGCGCTTGCTCGAGCTGCTCTTGGACCGACGCGAGATACCGGCTGATTTGATCTGCGACAACTCCCGCGTGTGCCGGTCGCTTTTCCGCTTCAGCCTGCAAACACTGGCAACAAAGGTCAATCAGTTCGGCGTCGGCAAGGCTGAGTCGCAGTCGTTGGTAAGCGTCACCCAATTCTGCATTTGCCGCGCGACGAACATTCGATTCCTGATCAACTCCGCGGTACGGTGGCGCCCCGGTGAGAATCACGCATAGGATTGCTCCGAGGCCAAATACATCGGTTCGTTCGTCCAGGATGTCGATCTCCCCTCGGGCCTGTTCCGGCGCCATAAACGCGGGCGTGCCCAACGCCTGACCGGTTTGAGTAAGACGATCGAAATCGGGGCGCGGCGTCGTCACCACAGTTTTCTCAAGATGCTGTGTCACCGGGCCTGGATTCTGTGGCGGCAACGATCCGTACCCGCTGTCCGGCGATGCAATTGTTTCGGCTGCAGCCGCCACCGGCGTTGACTTTGGCGCTTCTCTTCCCGCCCATTTTTCAGCATACATTCGCTTCGCCAGCCCCCAGTCCATAACCTGTACTTCGCCGAAGGGACCGACCATGATATTGGACGGCTTTAAATCGCGATGAATGACACCCTGATTGTGCACGTACGCAAGAGTCTGCGCAATCTGTTCGAATATTTTGAGGAAACGCGGCAATTCCGTCTGGGGCGTGAGCCGCTTCCCCAAGAGTTCATGCAGCGTACGGCCCTCAATCAATTTCATGCTGAAAAACGGTCGTCCATCCTTCAGGCGGCCCATCTCATGCGCAGGCGGAATTCCGGGATGCTGCAATTGACCCGTGATGCGAGCTTCTTCGAGAAAGCGTTTCTCATTCTCGGCTTGGGCGCCTCGAATTGATGTGAGCACCTTGATCGCCAGCGGACGGTCGAAAATCGCATCATAGGCGCGAAAGACAACCCCCATGCCTCCACGACCCAGCACGTCACGGATCTCATAACCCGGCACTTGGGGAAGTTCTGGCCTCTCGTTTTGAGGCGAGGTGGACATGGAGGCGCATCCAGCGTGTTGGCGGCAGCGATTAGGTTTCCCAAATCAGCTTAAGGTTCGCTGGGCCAAGATCAACGGCTTTGCTGCGGCAAAGGTCCGAACGACCAATCGGAAGAAGCGTGATCAACTGCGGGAAGCGATGCGAAGCCAAGCCAACGCCGGCTAACTCTCGAAAACGTTGACCCGAAGTATGAATGCCCGCGGCATGATATTTAGGCGCCGGTGCCTACTTCCCCGGATGAATGCGTACAATCATGACCTGGCCCAACCGCAATGGATGATTGGGGTCGGCTTCCACGTGAATGATGCATTCACAGGTGCGCACATCGTTGTATTGCCCCGGCTCGAAGACGATGAGACGGCGCGGACCAATAATGTCGGAGATGCGCTCCACGGTTCCTTTCCACTGCAAGGAACCAGGGCCGCCGCTGTTGGTAAGAGTGACCGGCATGCCCACCCGCACGTGGTCGATGTGAGACTGATCGACTTCCGCGCGCACGATGAGGTCTCCCTTGGGACGGAATAACACCGGCGCAATGCGGTTGTTCGGCCCGATTGCTTCGCCCTCCTGGACGTTCAACTGCACGATGGTTCCGTCTTTGCGCGCCCGCAGGACATGCATTTCAACCATCTTCTCCGCGGCACGAAGATTATCTTCAGCGGTTTGAATGTTTCGCTCGACTTGCTTGGTCTTGCCCGGAATTGGATCATTGGCTTTGAAATCGTCCAAAGCCTTACAGGCGCTATCGTAAAGCCGGCGAGCTTCATCTTCTTTTGCTATCGCCATGGTCAAATCGATATCTTTGGCAGCTCCTGCCTTCTTCAAATCTTGCGTTTGCTGTAGAATTTTTGCCGCAGAACTCCACTGGCTTCCAGCTAAGTCCTTTTTTCTTTCGAGTTGATTCTGAGCGGCCTTGCGCTCATTGGCCGCCAGCTTCAGGTCGTCCACAGCAGCCTTGGCATCATTCAATTGATTTCGTGCCAGCGTGAGTTTCGCCTGAGCCTCCGTATCGTTCACTCGCAAGATCAGCTGGTTTGCCTTCACGTCCTCACCTTCATGCACGCATAACTCCACGACACGGCCCGGTGCGCCCGGAACAGGCATTTCCAGGCCCGCGGGAACATCGACTTTGCCCGTGCAGACGACGTCGAGCACCACCGGCGTGCGGTCATCTTCCGGCGACTTCGAAGCCGCACTACTGGCGGAATTCTGCATGATCATGTTGACGCCGGTCACGCTGACAATGAGAACGGCGACACCGAGTATCAAGAAGAACCCAGTGGTGCGATTTACTCGTGCCATCGTTCAATCTCCCGTTCTTGGCTTCAGGACGCTCGTCTAGGAGTTCAATCAGCAAAACCAAAAACATCTCAGCGAATATTGTGGGCCGGGTCCACGTTCTGCAACGAACGCAAGGCCCACAGGCCGGCGGCAATGGCCATGCTCAGCGTGACCAACGCAGCAGGGCCTACTATTTCCACCGGCATGCGCACGTTCGTACCGATCACTCCTGCCAGCCAGGCCAGGGCCAGCGTGATCGGCACCGCGACAATTATTCCTGCCAGCCCCACCCAAAACGACTGGGCGAGCACCGACAACATCAACCGCCAGCGCGGAATGCCCATCGCTCTCAGCGTGGCATACTCGCGCTGCGACGCCACGGTGGCGGCGTAGAGAGTCTGACTCGTGACCACGCCGCCGACCACCAGGCCCAGACAAGCCGTGAACGCCAGCGCCAGGCCGGCCTTCGTCGTCGTCATCCAGTGCAGCCGCGAGCGCGTCGAAAACTCATCGCTCGTGAAAATGGCCGCACTCGGGTGAATCTGCTGCGAGGAGCGCAGACGCTTGGCCACGCGCTCCGCATCGTTGTGATTGTGGCAATGGGCCAGGATGAAGGTCGAGTGATCGGGGATCCGATAGATGATGGTCCGCGCTGTCTCCAGGGAACAAAACACATACGGCCCGCCCAGGCTTTTCAAGCCATGAACGAAGCCCACCACTTGCACGGTGTGATCCATGATGACGGCCTGTTCGCCCACCTCGCGGATTCCCAGGCGGTCGCGTTCCGACTCGTCGATCAACACCGACATATGCGCACCGAGCGTGGCCAGCAGTTGCGGTTGTCGCCGCAACGGCTCCACCACTGCAATCGAATCCGTGTGTAGCTCGGTGCCGATGACCATGCACACTTCCGTAAGCGGATCGGTTCGTTTGCCAACCGGGGGCATCGACCACGGGGCAAAGCCCATGATGCAAGTTTCCACCTGGTCCACTTCGGGCTGCTCCCAAAGCGAATTCTGCCAGGTTTCTGGAATAGGCTGGCCCAGGTCCACGCTGCGCGTGCCAGGGTAGCCGATCCAAATGTCGGCTTCGGCTTTGTCCACCGGCGTTGACATCATGGTCAACAGGCCAAGCAGCAACCCCGTCTGCAACACGATCAGGACCGCGCTGAACGACACGGCCAGGATCGCGGGCAGAAAGCGGTTCCGCTCATGCCAGATGGTGGAAAGCGCATAACCCATTGCACGGCCCTGACGATAAAATCGTCATTTTCCAGACGAAAACTGTATCCCAGGCGAGGGATAGCAAGAAATCGCCGCCATCCGGCTTACCCGGAGTCCCCAAAATACGAATCTTCGCGAATCAGCGGGCCCGGAAAAGTACCATGCAATCGGCCCCGCTTGCATTTTCTGCAAGGTTGGAAGGATCAATACAAAGGCCCACGAAGCATCCTCCGTGGGCTCAGCGCCAGTCCCTTAGCCTCAATGATTATAGAGATTTCCTGCGGCAAATCCATTAGATCCAGACCCGAACCCGGTCCCTTAAAGGGGCCGGAAGTTTCGATAATACGGATCGGCGAACCTCTTCCGGATGGTACCGGGTGCTGTAATGAGCCAAAACGATGAGTTCATTCTGAAACCGGTCGGCCCGCTCGATGAAATCATCCAAGTGCATGTGGCCGAATTTGTGAATCTTCTCTCGCCGATGGTTGGGGCGGATGAAACTTAGCTCCGTAATTAGGATCTTGGCCCGGTAGGTGTCTGGGCAGCCATCGAGACCGGCAGGGCTGGTGTCACCGGTATACGCCAGTATCGGTGTGCGCATTTCCGCCGTTACTGCCACGCCGGATAGCCGCAAGTCGCGAATCTGCTCTCCCGGCAAGCCATGATACTCCGGCCTTAATTTGTTCCGGCGCTCCCAAACGATGAAACCCAGCGACGGCACTGTGTGCGAGGTACCAAATGCCGTCACTACATGCTCGCGCGCGAGTTCGATCTCGTCGCCAGGCTTTACGCCGTTAAGTGTGCAAACCATGCGGCCGCGGTCGAGCCGCTGCATCACCAGCAAAAGCCGGCGAACGTCTTCAATGTTCTCTTGCGGCAAATAGAGGGTGGGCGGTTCCATGCGCATCATGCGCCGCCGAGCCACGTAAACTGGCAGCGCGGCAATGTGATCGAGGTGCGCGTGCGTGACGAACCAGGTCGGCGTGCCCATGAAGTCCCAGGGTTGGCCGCCGAGGTCAAACCCGAGCTTCAACTCCGGAATGCGCCAGTAGCTCTGCACGGCCGCCCGCGAGTAGCCTTGGATGGTCAGGCCCCCATGTCGGTGCGAAAGGACCGGGGCGTTATCAACGGGGCGAATCTCTTTTGGCTCGTTCGCGGGCTTCATGTGGCAATTGTAGAAGGACTGAAGCGGCTTTAAGCCGATGGCTTGGTGTCTATTAGATGGAAACCTACGCGGCCCGGGAGGTTCGCGGCCGCACTGCGGCGAGTTTGATTGTGGGCGCCAAGCAGAAGCGCGGCAAAGCGCCGTTTCTTGCTTCCAGCGTCTTCACCACATCAATGGCGCGCACGAATGAATGTCGTCCCATCAACTTTGTCAGTCGCGGCCGCGTCCGGTTCATACCTACATACGTGCGAAACTTCGACATCCGCCCTAATGGCAGCCGTGGCTGCTCCGGATCGAACTCCCAGGGATGAAAATACAACATCCCGGCCGAATCGGGCAATCGCTTTAGTTGCCGCAAGCCTCGCTCCATGACGAACAGCGGAAATAGCCGAAAATAGCCGCCGCCGGCTACGGGTAGGTTCCAACCGAAGCAGCGCCAGGTGGCCGGCGGCAACTCGAGCAACTCGTTGCTTTCGCCTTGCACCACGAATGGCGTCCGCGGCGCGTCTGGCACGCCGTAGCGATCGTGCCGCACCGGAAAGATAGATGAATCATATCGCATTCCCAGCTCAGCCAAAATGTCAATGGCCCAGGCCGTTTCACGCATGATGCTAAATGTTGGCGCGCGAAAGCCAACTACCTCCACGCCGCTGGCTTGCTGCAGCGCGTCTTTACTCGCGCGGACATCCTCGCGGAATGATTCCGGCGTGAATCGATGCACCCGGCGGTGATCCCAGCTGTGGTTAGCCAGTTCGTGTCCGGCGTCCACCACGGCTCGGATCAAGCGCGGTCGGGCGCGCGCAATCTGGCCCACCACGAAGAAGGTGGCTTTTTGATGGTATGCGGCCAGCTGCTCCAGCAACCAATCCGTCGCGGCCTCCATGCGCTTGCCGTAGTGTCGCCGAGTCTCCGGCGACACATCGAGGTTCGCCGCCGCGTCAATGCGGTGGTGTTCCTCCACGTCGAAACTTAAAATGGCATCCATGCCTTGGTTTACTCATCGAGGGGGACCTCCGGCGCCACGGTGATTCGATCCTGGGGATGTCGCCGAACACGGGACCGCAGCGTTTTTGACAGCTTGTGGATTTTTTGTCAAGCCGAGCGAAGGCGAGGAAGTGCACTTCGAGCGCTTAAAAGAACAAACCGCGGATTAGACTGATAACACTGATCAGAAAAACCCAACGGCCCAACCTGCTAAAACTATCGGTTCATTTGATTCCGGATCTTTGCCATCCGTGGTATCTGTGAAATCAGTGGTTCGTTCGTTTGGATCCCCTTAGCCGAATTGCCGGTGTGGACTCATCAGAACGGTAGTCGCTAATTTGATCTCACCGAATTGAAGACCAGGCCGCTCAGCAGCTTGGGGTAGAAGTAAGTGGACTTCGGCGGCATCTTCTCCAGGTTGCCGGCAATGCGCTCGACGTGCCCCATCGTGGCCGGCGGCACGAGCACGGCCAAGTCACATTTCCTGGCGTTCACCGCGTCTTCCAGCTCGCGCGGCAAGTGGACGTATTTGCAAGTCGGTTGAGCGCCGAGGCCCTCGCGGACGAGTTTCTCCAGCACGAGAGTGTGCAGAACGCTCACGGCCAGGCCACGCCAATCGGCGCTGTGCGCATGTGCGAGTTGATCCATAATCTCGGGCCGGTGAAAGCGGCCGACCTGCCAGGTACCGTCGGCGACGGTGCCGAAGCCCAGCAGGTTCTGCGAGCCGTCGAGCTGAATTCGTTCCCAGGCGTCGCGCAGGCCGGCGTCACCTTTACCGGCTGCTTCTAACTCGAAATGCAAGCCTAGCAGCGCGCGAATTCGGTCGGCCGTGATGTTCGGCAAGCCACTCACCAGGCGATGCGTGGGCAGAATCAACAGCCCCGAGTCGCTCATGCTCACGAGGTTCATGAGAATGAAATTCTGCGGCGCTTCGTCGTCGGACACTTCACCGGCTGCGCGGGACTCTTGCAGGAAGCGCACACCGGTTTCGTAGCGATGATGGCCGTCCGCAATAAAGATCGGCTTCGGTCCCATGAGCCCGACGACTTTATTCAACACCTGTTCGTTGGTCACCGGCCAAAGCCGGCTGACGACGCCCAAATGATCGGTCGCTTCGAGGGGCGGCGCCTTGCGCACTGCTTCATCGAGTGCTTGTTGAATTTCGTTTTGCTCATCCGGGAACAGGCCGAAGACCGGGCTCAAGTTCATGTCTGTGGCCCGCAATAATAGCCGGCGATCCTCCTTGGGGCCGGCCATTGTTTCTTCATGGGCGTAAATCTTGCCTTTGCCAAATGGCTCCAGCCGCACCCGCGCGAAGAAGCCCTTGCGCACGTGCCGGTTGCCTTCGACTTCATATTCCTGATGCAGGACGTAGAGACCGCGAGCCGAGTCTTGCCGCAGCACCCCGGCCGCTTTCCAGTCGCGCAGAAAACCGGCCGCGCGCGTGTAACGATTTGAAGCCTCGTTGTCACCGTCTTCCGACTTGTTCATTTCCAGGCGAATGATGTTGTACGGGCTACGGTCGTACAGCGCCTGCTGCAAGCCGGCGTCGATCACATCGTACGGTGGGCAGACCAGATCGCTGAGGGGGCCGACCTTTCCCAAGTCGTAACGAAAGGCGCGAAAGGCGCGAATATCAGCCATCGGAAATCCATTCCAGTTGGAGTGCAATGTACGCGGTGTTCCAAGACGAATATCTTACAAATACAACCCGGTCCCGGTTAGAAGCATGCCATCCGACTCACGAACCCTCCTGGCGCAGCGGCTGCACGATGTGCGAGAGCGCATCGCTGCCGCGTGCCGGCGCGCGGGTCGGTCGCCGCATGAAGTAACCCTGGTCGCCGTTACCAAGACGGTGGACTCGAAAATCGCGCAACTCCTACCGGAACTCGGCATTTTCGACCTTGGCGAAAGCCGGCCGCAAGAGCTTTGGAAGAAAGCGGCCGAATTGCCGAACACCGTGCGTTGGCATCTCGTTGGCCATTTGCAAAGAAACAAGATCGAACGTACACTGCCGCTAGCGAAATGGATCCATTCCGTAGATAGCGCGCGGTTGGTGGAAGCCTTGGAGCAGGAGTGCAGGAAACACCAAGTTCACGCGCGCGTCTTGCTGGAGGTCAATGCAAGTCACGAGGAAGCCAAGCAGGGGTTCGAGCCGCGCCAAGTTCCCGAGATAGCGAAGATACTCTCGAAATATCCCCACATCGAGATTTCCGGCCTCATGACCATGGCGGCTTTGTCGGATGATCCGGAACTAGCGCGACCTACGTTTGCGGAACTTCGACATTTGCGCCACCAGTTGCGCGAATTGCTCGGTCAACCGAATGCCCTGCCCGAATTGTCCATGGGCATGACCAATGACTTCGAAGTAGCGATCGAAGAAGGCGCGACGCTGGTCCGCATCGGCTCCGCGCTGTTCGAAGGGTTGCCGGAGGCCCCATGAAAACCGCGGCCCTCGTTTACGGCCTGTTCTGCTACGCCTTGACGGGCCTCGTTTGGGTCTATGCCGTCGCTTTTTTGTTTAACTATCTCCTTCCCGAGCCGATCCGCAATTTCCTTTTCCCGCAAGAGCGTGCGCCGGATTCCATTTCGGCCACGGCCGTGGTCATTGATTTCGGTCTCCTCGCTCTATTCGGACTGCAGCACAGCGGCATGGCGCGGCAGTCCTTTAAGCGTATCTGGAAGCGCATCATCCCGGAACCGATCGAACGCAGCAC
>DATGHS010000352.1:0-8336 GCA_035307785.1 Gemmataceae bacterium | reverse complement strand
CGCCGTAATAGAACTTCTTGCCGCGCACGTCTTCCGGCCGCAGGCTCAGTTCCATCAGCATTTCGGCGCTGGGTGCAAATTCCTCGCGGCAGTTGGTGCAAATCTTGCGCACGAGCCGCTGGGCCATGATGCCTTCCAGCGTGGCCGTGATTAGGAAGGGCTCGACGCCCATATCGCGCAGGCGCGTGATGCTCGTGGCCGCATCGTTGGTATGGAGCGTGCTGAACACCATGTGCCCGGTGAGCGACGCTTGAATTGCAATTTGGGCCGTTTCCAGGTCGCGGATTTCGCCGACCAGAATAATGTCTGGATCCTGGCGAAGAATCGACCGCAGCGCATTCGCAAAGGTCAGATCGATTTCGTGATTGATCGGGCACTGGCAGATCCCGTCGATTTCATACTCGACCGGATCTTCCGTGGTGATGATCTTCACGTCGATGGAATTCAGTTCGTTGAGAGCGGAGTAGAGCGTCGTGGTCTTGCCGGCGCCGGTGGGCCCGGTAACCAGCGTGATTCCGTTCGGCTTGCGGACGAGCTTGCGGAAGTTCGCGAGCAATTCTGCCTCCATGCCAAGCCGGTCGAGATCGAGGCTAACCACCGTACGGTCGAGCACACGGATGACCACACTCTCGCCAAACATGGTGGGCAACACGCTCACCCGCATGTCCACTGGGTTGCCGCCGACGTTCAGTTCAATGCGGCCGTCCTGCGGCAGACGGCGTTCGGCAATGTCGAGGTTGGACATGACCTTGATACGCGAGCTAATGGCCATAGCAAGGTGGCGGGGCGGCGGCACCATTTCGTACAGCACGCCATCGCAGCGATAGCGCATCTTGTATTCATCTTCGAATGGCTCAAAGTGAATGTCCGAGGCGTGATCGCGAATGGCCATCAGCAGCACCATGTTGATGAGCTTGCGAACAGGCGCGGCCTCCGCGATTTCCTGCAAGCTCTCCAGGTCAATGCTGGTTTCCTTCTGGTGCGTGCCCAGCGTCGAGTCGGCATTCAACTCGGCAATCAGGTCGGTAATGTTGTCCTGTTTACCCGAGTAGGAGTTGTTGATCGCTTCTTCGATCTGCTTGGGCGGCGCCAGCACCGCTTCAATCTGGCTGATGCCCAGAAAGTTTCGCAAGTCGTCGAGCGCCTGGAGATTGCCTGGGTCCGCCATCACGACCGTGAGAACGCCGTTCTCATAGGAAAGCGGCAGCAGTTTGTAGACCGTGGCCATGGTTTCTTGCACCATGCCGATGGCCTGCGGAGTCGGCTTTACTTCTTCGAGGTTAACGACCTTCAAGCCGTGCTGCTCGGCAATCGCCTGGAGCAACTGATCTTCGTTGACCAAGCCGCGCGTCAGCGCCACTTGGCCGACGCGCAGACCGTTCGTGCGCGCCTCTTCGAGAATATCCCAGAGTTGGCTTTCGTCGAGATAGCCCAAGTCGATGAGAATCTGACCGATTTTGCGGCGGCCGGTCTCGGGGCTCCACTCTTGTTTCGGCGCGGCTTTCTTCTTTTCAGGAGCTTTCCCATCGGCAGGCTTGGCACCCTTGGCAGCCTTGGCATCGGCTGGTTTCGCGGCCTTGCCATCGACGGGCTTGACCGGCTTGCCGTCAGCTTTACCGACCGGCTTGGTTGGGGGCTGACCGTTGGCCGGCTTCCCCTCGGGCGCTTTGCCATCGGCCGGTTTCTTGGGCGCCGGAGCGGCCGGTTTCTTCTGAGGATTGGGGTCTTTGGGATTCGGTGTCATGGTGCCATTCTCTATTTCGATTCCTTGGAATTCGGGTAACGACGCTCGCGGGATTACTCACCGGCGGCGACGACGATCGTCTTCCTCCTCGTCCGCATCCTCCTCTTCGTCTTCATCCTCGTATTCCTCTTCATCCTCGTCCTCGTCGTCGTAGTCCTCGTCATCGTCCTCGTATTCCTCGTCTTCTTCCTCCCATGCACCGCGCTCGGCCTGAGCGATCTTCGCGGCCAGCTCCGCCGGCTTGCTCGACTTCAACAGCACTTCTTCCTTCTCGCACAGTCCATCCTTCCAGAGCCGGAACAAGCTTTCGTCCAGCAGGAACATGCCGTGCTTGCGGCCGGTCTGGAGGCTCGAATCGATGCGGTAGACCTTGTTTTCGCGGATCAGGTTCTGGATGGCGGGCGTGACCACCATCATTTCGAATGCAGCCACGAGGCCTTCAGGCTTCCGCGGCAGAATCGCCTGCGAGAGTACGCCGATGAGCGCGGTTGAAAGCTGCGTTCGCACTTGATCCTGTTGTTCCTTGGGGAACACGTCAATGATGCGGTTGATCGTGCTGGCTGCACCCGACGTGTGCAGCGTGGCGAATACGATGTGGCCGGTTTCGGCCGCTTCGATGGCAGCGTGGATCGTCTCCAGGTCACGCATTTCGCCGACCAGAATAATGTCGGGGTCCATACGCAAGGCCCGGCGAATGCCTTCCTTGAAACTCGGGCAGTCCACGCCCATCTCACGCTGATTGACTGTGCATTTGCCGTGCTTGTGGAAGTATTCGATCGGGTCTTCAAGCGTGATGACGTGGCGGTCGTAGTTCTGGTTCAAAAAGTTGATCATCGACGCCAGGCTGGTGGTCTTGCCGGAACCCGTGGGACCCGTCACCAGAATTAAACCGCGGGGCTTGACGATGAGGGAGCGAATGGCATCGGGCATGCCGATTTCTTCAAACGACAGGAACTTGCTAGGGATGCGCCGCAGCACCATCCCGATGGTTCCTTTTTGTTTGAAGATAGCCACGCGGAAGCGATAGCCATCGATAAATTCGATAGCGAAGTCGGCCCCGCCAACTTCTTGTAATTCCTGTTGGCAACGGTCCGGCGTGATGCTCTTCATCAGAGCCGTGGTGTCGTCCGAATCGAGAATCTTGGCGTCGAGCTTGCGCAGCCGGCCATGGTGACGAATCACTGGCGGCTGGCCGACAGAGATGTGCAGGTCACTCGCTTTCAGCTGAATGACCGTCGTCAGAAGTTTGTCAATTACGACCTGGGATGCCACAGTGGTACCTCAACTGGGCTGGCCGATGGTCACATCCCTTATCCGCTGCCGGGATCCAAAGCAGCGGAAACAAAGCTCGCAAGCTTGGGCGGTTAAATCCGCCCGTTGCGACATTGTTCCGGGGGTCGTGCTGGCCAGTCAAATATTTCTTAGAAAAAAATGAATCACTCCCTCGTTGCAAAGTCTTGCAAGTGTGCTTGCTTCGGAAATATCACTTGGTTGATGGTGAATGTTGTCGCATGAGGTCCTCTTGGACGAGAAGTCTTGGGGGCCCGATGGACATTGACTAGTAACTTGCTCACCGTATTGTCATTCACCGATTTCAATGTTCCCGCGATTCGGCCTCGTGGTGGCAGATGCTGAGCACTTCTTCCAACGTACTGATGCCCTTGAGCGCTTTTTGTACACCGTCTTCCAACAGCGTTCTCATACCGGTTTGCCGTGCTTTTCGCCGAATTCCCTGGGTCGGCTCGCGATTAAAAGTCATCTCGCGGATTGCGGAATTCATCTTCAGAAGCTCGAAGATACCGAGCCGGCCACGATAGCCGGACTGGTGGCAGTGGTTGCAGCCACGGCCACGGAGGAAAGTCGCCTTGGCAGCCTGGTCGCGTGTAATGCCAGCTGCTTCCAGCTCTAACTCCGGCGGCTTGTATGGTTCCTTGCATTTGATGCAGTTTACGCGCACCAGACGTTGCGCCATTATCGCAATCACTGACGAAGCGATGAGGAATGGCGGAACGCCAATGTCTCCAAGTCTTGTTATAGCACTGGGCGCATCGTTCGTATGTAGTGTACTGAAAACCAAGTGTCCCGTAAGACTAGCTTGTACAGCGATTTCTGCTGTCTCTTTATCACGAATTTCTCCAACCAGGATTATGTTCGGCGCTTGTCGTAACATCGCGCGAATGATGCGGGCGAAGTCCAATCCGATTTGATGCTTCACTTCGACCTGATTGATGCCAGGCAGGTAATACTCGACTGGGTCCTCAGCGGTGATGATCTTTCGGTCTGGGCGATTCAACTCGTTGAGTGCGGCATAAAGGGTAGTTGTCTTCCCAGATCCAGTCGGACCGGTGACCAAAAATATGCCATTCGGCCTTTTGATGATCTGCTGGAACCGTCCAAAATCCTCTTCACCAAATCCCAAGTCACGAATGCCTACTTGTATATTACCTCGGTCAAGTATACGCATGACCGTTGATTGACCATGGACGGTGGGCAAAATGCTGACGCGAAGGTCGAAATGTTTACCATGAATAGTAATTTTGATTCGACCATCCTGAGGACGTCGCTTCTCGGCAATATCAATTTTGGACATAATCTTGATGCGAGAGGTGATAGATGCGAGAAGACGGCGTGGGGGGCTGTCGCGCTCCACCAAAATTCCATCAATCCGGTAGCGAATTCGAACGCGGTCGGCAAAGGGCTCGACATGGATGTCCGAGGCTCGCGAATTCACAGCTTCCTGGATCATGAGGTTGACCAGCTTAACCACTGGAGCGTCACTATTGTCTCCGGATTCCAGTGCCTGGGTAGTTGCTTCCGTCTCAGTGAAGTCGATGGCGGTGTCGGTGAATTCGGCAATCATTGAGTCCACCGACTCGGTTTCGGTCTGGCCATAATGTCGGTTGATGGCGCCGACGATTTGCTCGCGGTCGGCCAAAACCGGCTGGATGTCTTTATTGAGAATGAACTGGAGCTTTTGCAGCACCTCGAAATTATCCGGTTCGCTGGTAACGACTTTGAGGACATTGCCGTCAACGGCCAGCGGGAAGACGCGGTTTTCGCGCGCTACAGATTCGGGCACCAGCTCAACGATCGACTGAGCCACTGTGACATCAACCAGGTTGATGAACTCGAGTTTGTGAAAGTCGGCAATGGCGCTCATCACTTCTTCCGACGTGGCGTAGGTGAGCTTCATGAGTGCTTCCTGCACTTTGATGCCGGTCTGGTTCGCCAAACTGCGGGCTTCTTCAAGCTGGTCTTTGCTCAACACGCCCTTGCGGACCAAAATGTCTGTAAAATCATTGCTGGCTTTGGCCATGGCGGACATTCTCCTGAAACAAAAGCGGCCCTAGTCGAAAACAAATTCTCATCGCGATTGGATGATCGGATTTCGTGTTGGACGATGCCGGCAATAGAAACGCCGCTGGTTCACTACCCCGTGGGGTTGGAACCGATAAGCAAACCGCTGCCTAATGACATAGAGATACAACCGCCGGATCGAAGAGGACATGAATGAGATTGACAAAAAATTAAAACTTTCGCCATTCTGGCAGATGACCCGGTTGGTTGTCCAGTAAAAAAGCGCAAATATTTCGGAAAAAATTAACAGCCCGGCCCGTATCGCCCGTCATGAAACCACGCACCGCCTTTCAGCTTGCAACCATCCTGGTTTTCCTGCCGCTCTACGTTGCGGTGCATTTCTTGGCCGGCGCTCTGGTTCTCCGTAATCCGCCGGGCGCCGACCTGCAAGCGCTTTCCTGGAGCTGGATTACCATTCTCCTTTTTTGGGTCGTCGTCCGCGGGTTGTACCTAAGCGGCATGGCCGAACTAGCCGGCATCGTGCATTTAAACGTGCCGCGCTGGCTGATGGTTCAGGAAGTTTGCGCCGCGCTCGGCTTCCTGGGTGGAGTCTCCTGGAATGGGCCCACGCTGGCTTTCCTCACCTATCCCCAAGTGGCCTTATATCTTTCGGGCGTGATTCTGCTCTCCAATATCGTGTGGCTGTCCATGCGGCCCAAATTCTGGCAGCCAACGTTGGAAGCGAAGGTGCATTTTCTCGCCAGCAGAGACACGAACGATTGGAATGCACGGCGGTGCTTATTTGCAGGCGCTGCTCTCTTAGCGTTGTTGCTGCTCTTGGCGAGCCGGCTCGATTCGGCGCCCAACACGGAAGAAGTGAATGGCGTTTCGGAATCGAACTTACTGCTACGTGGAGTGCTGCTCGGAGCGGCGTTCGCACTTTTGCAACCACATCCGCAGCGCATCCTGGCCAGCGTGAGCATCGGCTTTTGTCTCTTTACCGTGGGCTTGCTCATTCAATGGCTCTGGCCGGCGGCGATGTGGCCAGTGCTGCTGGCCGGCTTCGGCGCGGGCTGGCCGCTGGTTTCTCTTGAAATTGCGCTGCTTAATACGCTGATGCCCCGGCAACGATTCTCCGCCATGATGTTGGCGACGCTGCCGTCGCTGGCGCTGGCCGGTCTGCTGGCCTGGCTTTTGCCGATCGCCATGCCGCCGGGCCGCATCAGCGCCTGGCTGCTCATTCCCGCGATTGCCGGCACGCTGGTTTTCGGCCGACTGTTCATTCGCGAATTCTTTGAGTTGGTGGTGGAGCTGGCGCTATTGCCAATGTACCGAATCCGCGTGTCGGGACCGGGCCTGGATCAAGTTCCGTTGCGCGGGCCGGCGATTGTTCTGGCCAATCACTCGTCGTGGCTGGACCCGCTGTGGATCGCCAAGGCGCTGCCCTGCCGACTCACGCCGCTGATGGTGTCGAGGTTCTTCGACTTGCCGTTCATCCGCTGGGTGGTCGGCCCCGTAGCTCATTGCATCCGCGTTCCCGACGCGCGCTTCCGCCGTGAGGCGCCGGAAATTGAAGAGGCTATTCGCCGGCTGGATCGCGGCGAAATCGTTCTGATTTTTCCTGAGGGTTGGCTGCGACGGAAGGAGGAAAGCTTGCTGCGGCGCTTCGGCCAGGGCATTTACCAAATGCTGCGCGAAAAACCGAATACTCCGGTGATCGCCTGCTGGATCGAAGGCGGCTGGGGCAGTTACATGTCGTTCTTCAACGGCCCGCCCATGAAGAACAAAAAGCTCGATTGCCGCCGGCTCATCGGCATCGGCGTTTCGAAGCCGCAAATCCTGGGCCTCGATTTGCTGCTTGACCCTGTAAAGACGCGCAAGCACCTGATGCAGGCTTGCCTGAATGCCCGGGAGTATCTGGGCTTGCCGGTGCCCGAGGTGAGCAGTTTTGCTGAGAACGGCGACGAAGAAAAGCCCGAGTAGCCGCTTGCGGCGCAGCCGTTCAAAAACCCGGATTGACCGATTCAGCCGCACGTCGCATACTGCCCGGCGTGAGTTCGTAGTGACCGCCTTTGGGCGGTCATAAACCCGCTAAAGCGGGTCACTTCAAACACATTCGCATGGAGGCGAACTTGACGGTGCCGGAACAGACGCGATCCATTCTTGGGCGATCGAGGCGCGCCCAACTGGTGTATCGAACTAATCTCGGCCACATGTTCACTGGGCTGGCAGAAGAAGCGCTGGCCCAACCGCGCATACAGCGCTGGCGCGGACAGGTGCAGTTGCTCTTCACCTCCCCGCCCTTTCCATTGCAGCGCGAAAAAAAGTACGGCAATTTGCAGGGCGAATCCTTCGCGGCCTGGCTGGGCGGGTTTGCCAGGTTGTTCGCCGATTATCTCTCGCCGGATGGGTCGATTGTCATTGAACTCGGCAACGGCTGGAATCCGGGCCTGCCCACGATGTCGACGGCAAGCCTGAAGGCCCTTTTGGCGTTTCAGGAAGCAGCCAATCTACATTTGTGCCAGGAATTCATTTGCTTCAATCCGGCGCGCTTGCCGACGCCGGCGGAATGGGTGGCAGTGCGGCGGGTACGCGTGAAGGATTCGTTCACGCGCGTCTGGTGGCTTTCGCCGACCCCGCACCCCAAAGCCGACAATCGCCGGGTGCTCACCGATTACAGCGCGAGCATGAAAAAGCTGCTCCAACGCGGCACCTATAATGGCGGCGTGAAACGGCCCTCGGAACATCACATTTCCGCGAAAGCCTTTCTCACCAACAACGGCGGCGCCATTCCGCCGAATGTGCTCGTGCCGCCGCAAGAGAATGAATTCGAGCCATTATCGGTATTGCCGATCGCGAACACCTCAAGCAACGATCCTTATCGCCGCGCTTGCCGTAAGAAGAACATCGCCGGGCATCCCGCTGTGATGCCGGAGGCGTTGGTTGGATTCTTTGTGCAATTCCTTACCGATCCCGGCGATCTGGTGCTGGACCCATTTGCCGGTAGTAACACGACCGGTTTCGTGGCCGAGAAGCACAACCGCCACTGGCTGGCGATTGAGGCGAACCGTGATTATGCGATTTCGTCAAAGATTCGGTTTGAAAAGGACATGAAGAAAGCTGCATAAAGCCCAGGGACGGCAGTCCTTGAGCTTTCTCAAAATGGACTCTCGCCATCCGGCGAGCGGCTCAGCGCGCGCAGAATATATTGGCGCACGGCCGGCACATCCACATCCAGGGCCAGGCGAATATTGGCTTCGTTGGCCGGTTGCGAGCGAGCATCGACGACGGTCAT
>DATGHS010000351.1:0-9080 GCA_035307785.1 Gemmataceae bacterium | reverse complement strand
ATTTCCGGCGAATTCAGGAAATGCAGCACTTGAGCAACGCCTGGCTCGTGGTTACGCTCGCACTCACAGGAACTTACGCGCACCGGCCGGCCGAATTGCTTCAGAAAGTAGTGCGAAACTTTGCTGTCCCAGAGTTGAATGGCTCGCAGGCCCGCTGGTTCACCTTGAAACTTCTCCGGCACGCCGGTGGCTTGCGATACCATGTCCAGCAGGACTTCGGCCTCCAGCGGCCGAAACAGCGCTCGCGAGTAATTCTGCTCATCGCGCTCGTTGGTTGTGTTTGTCGCTGACGACGTTTGGTAGGCGCGCGACGCGCTAATCGTCCCAATAAACTTGCGAAGATCGAACTTGTTTTCCGCCAGATTGCGTGCCAGCGCATCGAGGAGTTCGGGATTGGTAGGCGGGTTGGTCGCGCGCACGTCGTCTACCGGTTCGACTAGTCCACGGCCCAGGAAGTGTGCCCAAAGGCGATTGGCCAGATTTCGGGCGAAGTAGGGGTTGTCGGGCGCTGTCATCCATTTAGCCAACTCGACGCGGCGATCACCGGCCGGATTGGCTTTTGGTTCCGTCATTCCGAGTGCGTGTGCGAAGACCTTTTCGCCGCTGCGCGGATGGGTCGTAATCGGGTCGCCTGTGGCCAGTAGCACTTCACCTTGCGGATTGTTCCGTACTCCCACGGGCGTGAAGAACGACTGCATTCCGAAGTAATCGGTCTGGCTCCAACGGTCGAACGGGTGGTGGTGACATTCGGCACAGGCAATGCGGATGCCGAGGAATACCTGCGACAACGAACTGGCCATCTCTCCGGGTTTATTCACGACTTTGTAAAAATTGGCCGGTCCATTTTCGGCGAGCGGCCCTTCGGCCGTGATAACGTCCCGTGCGAACTGGTCCAGCGGCTTGCCGGCCGCGATGCTGTCGCGAATCCACTGATAGAATGCGTACGCATTTTGGTGGCCCAGCGCTTGCCGGTCCACGCGCAGCAGGTCGGTCCACTTCAACGCCCAATAATCGGCAAATTCGGGCCGGTGCAGCAATTCCTCGACGAGCTTGGCGCGCTTGTTCGGCTGGCCATTTGCCAGGAATCTCCGCGCCTGCTCGGCCGTGGGCATCGTCCCAATGACGTCCAGATAAACGCGGCGCACAAAAGTCGCATCATCGCAAATGCCGGACGGCTGAATGTTCAATTTCGTTAATTTCCGGTCGACGAACTCATCGATGAAGTTGAATTGGGGCAGCGGCGTTAGCGTTGTGGCCGGCCGCGGAATGATCACTCGAAAGACATCCACTTCTCCCAGGTAAGCCGTCATAATCGCCGCGTCGCCGGGGGCGTCGAACGCAGTGACCAGGCCCGATGGATTTACCAGTGCCAAAGCATCGTTGTTCGATTGGAAGCGCGCTCGCCGGGTTACATCGATTTCGCGGCCGTCGGAATAATGGGCCACCACCCGCAGTTGTTGCCCGCCGTGCATCGACAGGATACGCTCGCGGGGCTCGACGCGGATGCGTTCCAGCTTGGGCGCGTCGTTGCGCCCGAATGGCGTGCCGGCCGCGATCCAGCCCCGCATTGTTTCGTAGGCCTCGGAACCCACGGCCAAGCGCGTCCCGCCGCCATGGGCCATACGGCCGGCAGCTTTGCGCAGCAGCAAACTCTGCTCGGGCGCTGTGGCTATCGTCCGCCGCCCGCGATCTTCTTTCACCAGCGCGGCGTGATCGGCAACCGGATCAAAGCCGAAGACGGATAGTTTGAAGCCGTTTTGCCCTTCCGCTTTGCCGTGGCAGCCGGAACTGTTGCAGCCAAACCTTCCCAGGATCGGCTCGATATCATTCTCAAAATGGAAGACGCGCGGTTGCGCAGAACCGGTTACAGTCACCGGTACGATTAACTTCGTGTTGGCTGTTTCGATCTCAATGCGCGTTTCGCCGTCGGCCACCGCCCGCACCAGGCCGGCCTCCATAACGGTGGCAATCGACGGTTGAATGCTGCGATACCGGGCTTGCTGCGTGAGATCGACCAGCCGGCCATCGGACGTTTGTCCGGTTACCAGCAGCGAATAGGCCGCGTTCGGTCCCTGCATGCGAAGCGAAGCGGGGTCGACCGTGATGCTGGCAATGCGATCATCCGCGCGCACGATGCACGCGGCGGTGAACGCCAGAACCAAAGTGACAGGCCAAAAAAGGCGGGGCATGGGAACTGGCTCCCATTTCGGTGGGGACGTTTATCGTGGCGAAGGCGTGCCGCAGGATCGCGGCGGGCGGGTTTCCTTCGCTCCAAGGCAATTGTAGGTGCCAAATCCACAGTTGCAAATATGCGGGGAAGAAGCCCAGGGGCTTCTGTCCCTGGACTTTGCTGATTCTGTCACTCCAGCAAAATGAACGGGCCGTAGCCGTACAGTGGAATGTGGTAATAGTATGTTTCTAAGGTCATGATCGCCAGCGCGGTGAACATGAGCCGGCCGCCCTCTTCGGCCCAGGAGTGCTTGCCCTTGGCGGCGTCGCGCGCAGCCTTGTCTTCGTCCTGCTTGGATTGCGGATCTTTCTTGTTGACGACCGGCGGGCTCGGATCGCCGCCCCAGGGCGACCAGCTACCTTTTTGGTGGCTGTGCTTCGGCTCGTCTCCTCTGTCTTGCAATTCAATGAGCAGGTCACGAACTTTCTCATTCCATTCATCCCAGTGCGGCCCGCCGTAATGATGTGCCACCTGGCCGATATAGTAAACCGAATAGATATTGAAATTCTGCTTGGTGGGAACGTTGCCCGGTTGAAGCAGGAAGTCGATCCCTTTCATCACGCCCGGGTGGCCCGGCCCCCAGCTGAGAAACTCGCGGCACAATAAGCCCACGGCCGAGGTAGCTGGACCGGCGCCGGGACTGTTGTATCCGTAGCCCAGGCCATTTGGGTCGGCGACCGAATCGAGGAAGCTCGATAACAGGTCGAACGTTTGCTGCGGCACCTTGAGCCCGGCGAATGCGGCTGCTTTGAGGGCGGTAAACTGCCAGCCGCTCACCGACGTGTCGCCTTTTGTCTGCTTCGAATAACCCCAGCTACCGCCTTGATCTTGCGCGCGCACGATGTAGTCCACCGCGGCTTGGGCCAATGGTTTGAGCCGGTTATCTCGGCTCAGGCCATAGATTTCGCAGATGACAATGGTGGCCAATGCGTTCTCATAAGCGTTGTCGTGGAAATTGCCTTCTTGCTTTTGCTGCCGCGCCAAGTAATCCAGGCCCAGCTTAACCCTGGCGACATGTTTGCCGCGCTGGTGCGTTTCACCCGCGCCGAGGAACGCCAACATGGCAAAGGCCGTGCCGGCCACGTCACGCTTCGCATTCGCGTGATCTTTGCAGCTACAGTTTTGAACCGATTTTTGAAAGGCGTCCATCGACCAGTGGCCATCGCCGGCCTGGTGCTTCGCGAGCCATTCGAGGCCGGCTTCGACCGCTTCTTCAGACTTCATGTTGCCGCCGCCTTCGCGCAGCAGCAGAACGCGGTTCTCGGGATCGCGGCCGTAATAAGTGCCCGGGGTCAGCTTCAAAAAGCGCGCATATTCGCGCCGCTGGGCTTCCATGATCTTGTTGATTACCTTGCCCCGGTCGGCGCCCTGCGTGTTCGGGCCAGCCCGTTCATACCACGCCTTGGCGCGTTTCATAATGTTGCGCTGCATGCGATCCTTCGATACTTCCGCCCAACCCCACCACTGGTCGGCCAGGTCTAATTGGCCTTGCACGTCACCCGGCAACGAAATGTCCTTGGCCGCCAGCGCCTTGAGCGCCTTTTCGCTGCCTTTTGCCAGCATCGGCAGGCCCTTGTCCCAATCGGCCTGGAAGAAGCAAAGGTAACGGCCCACGATCAGGTTCGCCTCCGGATCGTCCGGCGTTTTCGCGAGTTTCGCCCGCGCGTCTTTCACCCCCTGAAAATCCTTCGTGTACTTCTCAATCTCCGTCTTCTGTTCTTGCACCACGCGCAGCAGGTCTGTGGCTTTTACATTCCGCAACGCGGACTCGATGATCTCGATGTATTTTTTTGGCGTCTCGAAATCCTCGTTGCTGTAGCACATTTGAATGAGATTGAGTGCGGCCCGGAATGCACCGGCCACTTCGAAATCAATCGTGGTCTTGCAGATTGTGGTGAGCGCGTTCATGCGCATCTCGGTCGCATTGATCTTGAAGTAATGATCCATCTCATCGATGGCTTCCAAGGCCAGGCGGGGCCGTTTGGTCTGAATGGCCAGGTCGCGCGCCTCGCGCAGCAATACGTACCACGCCGTAGGGTCGTTGCGGTTTTCCCGGCCCGGCTGCAAGAACTTGGCCGCCAGCGCCACTTGGTCCTTCGCGTAATCGGCCTTGTACGTCTCCTTCAGCGCCTGCTCGGCCTTGGCCTGGGCGGCTTCGTCGGGCACCGGAAGCTTCGCGACATTCGCCGGCCGCCGCGGCTGCCACGGCTTCGGAATGGGTGGCGAGGGCGGCACTGGTTTGGCGGGTTCTTCGGGCTTGGCGCCGCCGGGCGTGAGCGGAAGCGCCGGGTTCATCGGATTGTTTACTGTCTGCGCCTGAGTGCCGGGATTGGCAGGTTGCGGGGCGGTCACCGGAGTTCCCGCCGCCGTGGCGGAAGGCTGTTCCGGCGGTGTGGATGTTGCTTCCGTGGGTTTTGCCGCAGATGGCTGCGTGGCTCGGTTGGCTTGCGGTTGCGGTTTTTCGGCGACCGTCGTCCGTTCATTTCCTTTGTTGTTGAAGAACAGCAGATACCCCCCCACCGCTCCGCCACCTAGCACCAGGATGGCGGCGATCGAGCCGATGGCAATCAAAAGACCCGCCGAACTCTTCTGTTCCTGTTTGCGCTTTCCCGGCCGCTTGTCACGTTTGGCTTCACCTCGGCGCGAGGATTTGCTGGAGCGGTGATATTCGTCTTCCTCTTCGTCCACAACGACCTCCTCGGCCGGTTCTTCTTCCTCTTCCACGGCGGCGGCTTTGGAGCGCTTGCGCAACAAGGCGTCGTATTCGCGCCGCTTGGCCGGGCTCAGCAACACGCCCTTGGCTTGCTCGATCTCTTTCAAAACGCGCGCACAGGCCGTGGCATAGGCGCCTTTTTCATACTCGCGCACTTTTTCCAATTGAACGTCGGCAGCCTGCTCGATGACGCTTTCATCGTCCTCATGCGGCGAAATGCCCAGCAGCAAATAATAGGTGATCGGCCGCTCTTCTTTAGGGATGTCAAGCCACTGGCTGTAAGGATCGAACATGACAGGCTGCTCCGTACGAGTTCCGGAGAGAGTTCCCGCAGGAAACGGCAAATCTCTTGTATGAATGTATCGATTGGCTACGGAATAACATGCGAAAGCGCCGGGCAGCGGCAAGATTCTCAAAGGCAATTCCATCAGAAATGAGAAGCAACGATATACACTGGCAAATCCACTTGAGTATAATGGAAGACAGGCAGAGGCCCACCATTCTCCGTTTCTTCGAGAGTGGGGTGGACACCCCAGCCAGCACTTTTTAGCCCACCACTCTCTGCCTGCCGAAGGAGGCACATCATGATCCGCTCACCTACCTTGGTACGTGTGGCCTTACTGGCCGGCATCGTTCTGTTGGCGGTATCGCAGTCCGACGCTTTCGCCCAACGAACGACGACGATGCATCCCTCGACGACGACCATGCATCCGTCGACGATGCACCCGTCGCAACCCGTAACGCATGCTCCTGTCAACCAGTCGTGGTTACTCCAGCAACAGGCGCTGATGGCGGCGACCAGGCACCGAGAACACCATGAGCATCATCCGTGGTGGTGGTACCGGAATTGGTACTGGAACCCGTATTGGAATCCGTACCTGTGGTATGGCGGGTATGCATACGGCGGGTCGTATGGCTACCCAGACTATTATTCCGGGCCTAGCTACGCTCCGGCGCCGAACTATGCACAACCCGCACCGGTTGCCCCTGATGGCCCTACCGCAGAGGAGCGGCAACGCCGGCTCGAGCAGGTTGCGCTCGACCGCGCCTTGAACAACCCGCCGGTGAATGAAGTCACTTCCGGTGCGTCACTCAACACGATTCTGGCGGACTTGCAACGAATGGGCCTGGACCGCGGTTGGAAGGAGTTGCCGGTCACAACGCTTAACATGCCCGCGGATTTGCTTGCCCGCATTAATGTAAGCCACAGTGGTAACAGTAGCATCGGCATCCTTCGTGACTGGAGCCACGTGACCTGGCCGGCGGCCTTCAGCGGCCCGAATTTCAAGCTCCAACGCAAGCAGGTCGACGACTTGGTACAAGCTGCCATTACCCGGGCGAAAACGGAGGGCCAGGTGGCTGCTGAGGTTCTCCCACAGCTCAGCGACAACGTCAACAGCCTGCGGCAGCAGTTGCGCGACAACACCGTGAACCTCACCTTCAGCGAACATGCGGAAGCACGGAGCTTCCTGAATCAACTCCAGGCGGGCGTGACCGCTCTGCGTGAACCTGATGTTAAGAGCTTCCTGACGGGCCAATACCAGATCAAGGCCAAGACTATTCCAGAATTGGTGCAATGGATGACCGAGAAAGGCCTGCAGTTCGCCCCAGTCCTTCCGGGCGACGAAGCTGCGTATGCTACGCTGCGGGGGCGGTTGGCGGCCTATGATTTAGCGCTGCGGGCAACACCGGCCGCCAGCGCGGAAACGCCGAAATCCAGTTACAAGGTTACACCGTGACCGGCGAACGAATCATTCTTCCCCTGGCGAGGATGGAAACACGAATGCCGAAACCGCAAGGTATCGGCATTCGTGTTTTCTATCGTTTGCAGTGACCCGCTTTAGCGGGCCGCTTACACCGCCCCAAGGCGGTCACTATGAACCAAATCCGAATACTCTCACTCCAACCCCGCCGGCGTAATGCGCGAATTGCCCAGCGCATTGGTGCCGCTGCGGCTGAGGTACTTGGGCAATTCAACACGGTTGAAAAGCTCGTAATTTGGATGGTCATTACGCTTTAGGAATTGTTCGATAGTCTCGTCGCGCAGCATCACGAAATGCTGAATGTTGGACCATTGCGTTTCCCATATTTTTTGGCCTTGGAAACGAAACTCGAGGCGGGAAAAATGTTCACGGATTTTGAACGTCTCCCCGCCACCCGCCCTTGGCCCAAAGCGTGGCATTCCCATTGACCGGTAGGTTATTTCCTGTTCTTTACCGGGCAGTGTAGATGCCAGTAATTCCACGGGCGCATTGGCTGCGACCGTACATCCCGCCGCCTTGAGGCGCTCCGTTAGCCCCACCACGGCTTGATCGCGCATGGCCGGATCCTGAATACCACTTACATCGATGCGCACGGCCGTCCCGGGCTTTATGACAAAGAAGTTGGGGTCGCGCTGGGCTTTTTCCAAGGCCGTTTTAACCGCCGCGTGTGGAATCTTGGCGGGGACCAGGATCTCCCTCTTGTTCCCGGCTTCTGAAACCGCGCACCACGTAAAGCCGCCGAAAACGGAAGCGTTATCGGTGCCGATGTAGTCCCATAATGGAATCTGCGTTTGCAAATCGAGCAACCGACCTTGAGGCAAAAGCACGTAGTCATCATTGGGCCAGCGCGCGGCCCCGCCGCCGGGAATGTCAATTTCCCGGTATAGCTGGCCATTGCTGAAATCCCAGACAAACAGCTTGTTGATGCTGGTGCAGGCCAACCGCTTGCCGGCTGCGCTGAAGGATAGATTGGGCGCGTTAAGTTGCTGCGGGGCCGTGAGCCGAGCCAGCACCTGGACTTTTTCGAGATCGAGAATGCCGATTTCCGTGCTGGTGGCAAAGGCCAAATACTTGCGGTCCGGGCTCACAGCCGGCGTGCAGCCGTCTTTGATTTGCATGTAATACAACGGCTTGCCCGCCGCCAAATCCCAAATGGCGAGCTTGCCGCCGCTGCTGAGCGTAACCAGCCGCTTGGAGTCGATGAAGGTTGCCCAGTTCACATCCTTGTGCCAGTTGTCTTGATCGCTGTAGGGCGACCAGGCGATGCCCTTGCGGATCGTTCCCGACGCAAAGGTCCAGATTTCGAGCCGGCTCTTCTCTCCCGGCATGTTGCCGTCACCACGCATCAGCATTTGCGTGCCGTCGTCGTGCAGCGCCAGCGGGGTCATATCGATGCCGGGGACACTCACCGAGCCCACGAGCGATCCTTTTTCGAGATCGCAGAGCACGATGCGAGTTTGCGTTTTCTCTTTGGGGAAATTCTGTCCGTATCCGGCCAGAATTCGCTTGCTGACCGGGTTAACGACCATGGTTTTCAGCTTGTCGAAGAAATCGACTTTGGGCGGCATGGCGATGGGGGCCGACCGGACTTTCAGTGTCTCGGGCGGTGGAATCGTGAATTTCCATTCACTTTGCGTGGCCCCCAGCTCAATTGCCTTCGCATCCGTCCAGTCGGGCGTGATCGTCTTAGCAACGCCGGCAGGCGCCGTGGCCTTCGGGTCTTCTTTGGGCTTGAACGGGTCGTCTTCCTTGGGTGCCGCAGCCGCCGCGGCATCAGTGGCGACCTTGCGGTCGGCCGGGCTGAGTTTGTTGAGGTCGATTTCAACGACCTTGCCGTCTTCCTTTTCCAGCGTGACCTTGCCGTCCTTGAGCGCAACGAACTTCGCCTTGATCGTGAATTTGCCAGTGGCGTCGGTCCAGGTGCGAATGTCTTCCGCCCAGGCGTCGTTGCCCAGGCACAATAGCGACGCAGTCAACGCCGCGGCAGCGAGCCCCCAAAAACAGCGGTAGCGCGAAACGATTGTTGCCATAGGCTCAGTCTCCCCGAATGAAGATAGAATTGCGGCCGTTGCCGGCCGATTACTTATCGATGGTTTTTCGCACTTGCCGTGCTGCCATTTCATTATGAAATTGCTCGAGCAGAGGCCAGAAAGTTACAGAGTAGCCGATTCAAGGTTTCGAATGGTTTGTTCAAAACATCGTTGACGAACAGTTGCCTGCCTGCGACAATCGCTGCAGATTCAGCGGCCGGAAGTCAAGGAGAAAATCATGGCAGCGAAGATCGTCGTCAGTATGGTTGTCATTCTTTTGCTGGCGGTCCTCGGAACCGCCGGGATGCTGTACGTGAACAAATCCCTCGCGGTCCCGTTGCTGG
>DATGHS010000350.1:0-9875 GCA_035307785.1 Gemmataceae bacterium | reverse complement strand
CCGAAGCGCAGGGGCTATTGGACCAGGTCGTGCAAGCGCCGGACAAGCCGATTGCCGCCGAGGCCGCTCTTCGTATCGGTCAGTGCCGGGTTCTGGAAGCAAAGCAGAAACTCGACGCTGCCCGCCAGCGGCTCGGCACGCCGAATTTGAAACCCGAAGAGAAAAATGCGGCCCAGAAGAACTACGACGACGCAGTAAACGCGGTGCGTAACGCCGGGCAGTATCTGGAGCAACAATCGGAAGCGTTCAAGCAAGCGCTTCCCAATGCGGAGTCGAGGGCCCGCATGCTCTACGATGCCGTGTGGGTATATCGGTCCCTGGCCGACATGGAAATCGTTGCTGTTCGCGAGAAAATGCAACAGGAGCAGCAGAAAAAGCTGCTCGACGAAGCACAGAAGAAGTTGCCGGCCGGTTCGCCGCCGCCCCGGATTCCGTTGCCTGAAATCGCCCGCTCTGCGATTCCGCTACAGCCTTCGGAAGACAGGGCGCGCAATGTCTACCGGACTCTTATCAAGTCGTTTGAAGAGCTCCCGCTTACCTTGGATGCGCGTTTCGAGTTGGCCGAGCTGCTGGCCGAGCACGCGGAGTTCGATCCGGCCGTGGCAATCCTAAAAGAAGCGCTCGACAAGGAGCCGGCGCAGGAACTCACCGACCGCATCCGCCTGCGCCTCGGCGACTGCCTGCTGGCGAAAAAAGATTTCAAGGCGGCGTTGGCCCAATTCGATGCGGTCAGCGACGCGAAGAGCCCGTCGTTTCCGCAGGCCAATTATCGTGCCGGCGAATGTCTCATCGATCAGGGCGATTTCCCCAAGGCCGCCGGAAGGCTGTCGATGTTTCGAGATAAAGCCGAGTTTCAAAATATTCTTGCTCTGAGCGACCGCGCACTCTTGCGCCTGGGCTACGCCCTCGGCAAAGCCAACCAGTGGGACGCCAGCCGGCAAGCGTATGAGCTTCTCGCGCAGCGCTTCGGCAATAGCCCGTGGATTCATGAAGCGCGCTACGGCATCGGTTGGGCCCGGCAGAACCAGAAGCAATACGACGAAGCGGTGAATGCTTATCAGCAGGTGGCCAACGCGGTGACCACCGACCTGGCGGCCAAGGCGTTCCTGCAAATCGGCCTCTGCCGCTTGGAGCAGAAGCGCTATGGCGATGCCGCGTCGGCCTTGCTGATTGTGCCGACCACCTTCGATTTCCCCGAACTCAATGCGGCTGCACTTTGCGAAGCTGCCCGCTGTTACCTGGAAATGAAGAACCACGAGCAGGCCGAACGTCTATTGCGGAAAGTGCTCAAGGATCACGCCGAAAGCGAATGGGCAAAGGTCGCGAAGGAGCGGTTAGATGCACTCAAGAAGGGGTGAAATATACTCGTTTAGCGGGCGGACCTGCGGTCTGGCCGCTGAACGCTTTCGTTCACGGGAGAACCCAATGCACGTTTCGTTGCGTATATCGATCGTGTTGGCGATGGTTGGGGCCGCCCTGGCGGTGTTCATTCCCGCGGCCCCGGTCCATGCTTACGTTGAAGCCCCCTTCAGCCTTGGCTCCGTCATCTCGCAATCGACGAACATCATGGTGCTCGTGGTCGAGAAGGTCGATAAGGAAAAGAACCTCATCGTCTACCGCAAGGTCGAAGACCTGAAGGGCAAGCACCCGACCGACGTTGTGAAGCACAACATCGCCCGGGCGGGGTTTCACCCGCGCGAATGGCAAGCGGTAATGGACTGGGCCGAGCCGGGCAAGATTGCCGTGTTCTTCCACAACGGCGGGGCCGGCGAGTGCTGCATCAACAATTACTGGTACCAGATTTACCCCGGCGACTGGTGGAGCATGTCGCATGGCGAGCCGTTTTTGCTTCGCAGCTTTGCCGGCAAGCCTGAAAAGCTCATTCCCATTGTGAAAGACATTGTCGCGGGCAAAGACACGATCGCGCCCTGCATGGTTGATGGCAACAAAGATGACTTGCACCTGCGGCGAGCCAAGATTCAGCGGCTGAAAGTCAGCCTGAAGTTGCAAGATTACAACCCGAAGCGCGACTTCGTTGGCTGGGGCGGCGAAGACATTCGCTTATTGCGCGGCATGAACGGTTTCACGCACTTCGCCAGCTTGAGCCGCGTCGATCCGGAAGCGCAAGCCGTGGCGGTGATTGACTTTGACGGCACCGGTAAGCCGGGGCTGTGCCTCGTCGGCGCCGGCAAGGTGGTGCTGCTGCAAAACAGTGGCGATGCGTTCTCGGAAATTACGCTGCCGGGCGTGACCGGCTGCCGGGCTGCCGTGTGGGCTGATTACAATGGCGACGGCAAGCCCGATTTGCTTCTGGCTACCGCGACCGGGCCCAAGCTCTTCACCAACATGGGCAACGGCGTGTTCCGCGACGATTCGGCTCTGCTGCCGAGCGAGCCAAGTTGGAATCTCACCGCCGCGGCCTGGATCGATTACGACTGCGACGGCAAGCCCGATATCCTTCTGGCCAACGGCTACCACGGCCTGCGGCTCTATCGCAACAATCCGCCCAAGGATTTGGCCGCGAAGATGACGCCGCCGAAATTCGGCGATTGGTACTACATCGGCCCGTTCGACAACTCCGGCGGCCGCGGCTTCGATGCCGTGTATCCGCCCGAGAAAGAGATCGACTTGAAAAAGGAATACGTTGGGAAAAACAAAGAGAAAGCAGTCTGGAAGAAGGGGAACTTCCCAGACGGCCAAGTGCACAATTTGAAACTCTTCGGCCAGAATGATGATACCGTCTGTTATCTCTACCGCGAGATCGAAGTGATTTCGGCGACCGAGTTACCAGTGTCGCTCGGCAGCGACGACACGCTCACCGTTTGGCTTAACGGCGAGCGGTTGCTGGCCGAAAACGTCAACCGTGCCGCGGCACCCGATCAAAACTTCGTCACGTTGAAGCTGAAGCCGGGCAAGAATCAGTTGCTGCTGAAGATCTGCCAGGGTGGCGGGGAATGGGCCTATTACTTCAAAGCCGGCGAGCCGAAGGTTCAGGCCGGCCGCTGGTTCGAAGATGTCTCGAAGCAAGCCGGCCTCGGCCCTGACGGTATTGCCGGCAATACGAAGGGCGACACATTGACTGTGGCCGATGTCAACGGCGACGGCCGGCCCGATTTCCTGTATGGCGCCGGCACCGGTATCCTCGCGCTCAACACGCCGAATGGCTTCGTGGAATCGAAAAACAGCGGCATCGTGTACAAGACCGGCAAGGTCGGCCCGGTATTCGCCGATTACGATCAAGACGGCCACCCGGACCTGTTTGTGCCGCAAGACGGTGTCTGCAAACTCTTTCGCAACGACGGCAAGGGCCACTTTAGCGACGTGACCGCCAAGTGCGGCGACCTGGCCAAGCCCATCGGCCATGCGGTGTGCGCGGCCTGGGGCGATTTCGACAACGACGGGCATCTCGATCTCTTCGTTGGCTGCCTGCGGGGCCCAAACCATTACTTCCGCAACAAGGGCGATGGCACGTTCGTCGATATGTCGGAAGAAATCGGCCTCACACAGAAGCGCTTCAATACACAAGCCGTGGCACTGGCAGACCTCAACAACGACGGCATGCTCGACGTGGTGTTCGTAAACGAAGGGCAGGACTCCTGCCTGATGCTCGGCAACCCGGCGCAACTCGTGAAGCGCTCGGCCGTCACGGTGCAGATCGGCAAGACGCTCGGCACCATCGGCAGCAAGACGAAGATCGTGGATGAATCGGGCAAGGTGGTGGCTACTGGCGAAATCTCCGGCGGCGACGGCCGCGGCGGCCAACGTCTGCCGGCCGCAAGGTTCGCACTGCCGCCGGGAAAGTACAAAGTCATCGTGCAAGACACCGCCGGGCAAACGCGAGAGAAGGAGTTCCGGATCGCGGAAACACATATGAAGCTGGTGGTGGATTAAAGAATGAGATCGAACCACAGAGACATAGAGAACACCGAGAAAACAGGGAGTTAATCAACAGGACATAGTTGCTTGAGGATCATGGAATGCAAAAGCGCAATTGCAAATTGAATGCTCTGTGGTTTTTTTCTCTGTGTACTCTGTGTCTTTGTGGTTCAACTCTTTTTTCGACCGAGCCCTGGACCACCGCCCGCGGCAATGCGCAGCGCACGGGCTGCATCGATAACAAGCCCGGGCCCGATGCGCCCAAGGTATTTTGGGTTTATCACTCGAAAGATCATTTCCTGGCCACGCCGGTGCCATTTGAGGATCGCCTTTATGTCGCGGGCGTTGGCGGCTTCAATGTCTCGACGCTGCTGGTGTTGCCCCTGGACTCCAAGGATTCGCCCCAGCCAATCTGGAGCCGCTCCACGCCGTTGTTGAAGCTGCCCGTCGTGAGTTCACCCGCCATTGCCGACGACAAGCTAGTCTTCGGCGACGGCATGCATCAGACTGACGGGGCGGTGCTGCATTGCCTGCGCAAAGACGGGATGCCGCTGTGGTATTTGTCGTTGCCGGGCAACCTCGTTCATCTGGAAGGTGCTGCGGTCGTGGCCGGGAAGCGGGTCTTTATTGGCGGCGGGGCAGCGGGAGTGATTTGCGTCGAGCGCGATCGAGCCACCCTGGATGGCAAGGAACTTGATGAAGCCGCCATGCAGAAGATCATCGAAGCCAAGTGGAAAGAATTGCAGGCGAAGTATGAGGAAGACAAGAAGAAGGATCCGGATTTTGCCGTGCCGCCCGATCCCGATCAGTTGCCGAAGCCGGCCCCGGTGCGCGTCTGGCAGCAGGGAGCGGAAAAATGGCACGTCGATGCGCCGGTGAATGTGGTCGGCGACAATGTGCTGGTCACGTCGGCCTTTCTGGAAAAAGAAAAGGTCGGCGACCGGGCGGTCTTCTGTCTGAATGCCGCGACTGGTGAGATTCGCTGGCGGCAGGCATTGAACATTAATCCCTGGAGCGGGGCATCGGTCGTGGACAAGACGGTCATCGTGGCCGGCAGTTCGGTGAACTTCGACCCGGCTAACGTGAAAGGCGCCAAGGGTGAAATCAGTGGCTTCGACCTGGCCACTGGCAAGCCGCTCTGGCACAAAGATGTTCCTGGCGGCGTGTTTGGCTCTGTGGCCTTGGCAGATGGTGTGGCGATAACCTGCGCTACCGACGGCAAATTGCGAGCATACGATATCGCTTCCGGCGAGCGTCGCTGGATCTACGATGCCAAGGCGGCCATCTTTGCCCCGCCGGCCGTGGTGGGTGGAGTGATCTACGCCGGCGACATGAATGCCGTGTTGCACGCAATCACGCTGGCCGACGGCAAAGGGAAATGGAAGCTCGATTTTGCGAACGATCCGGCCATCAAGAGCCCCGGCTCGTTTTTCTGTGGCCCGATAGTACATGGCGGCAAGATCTACGCGGCAACATGTAACCTCGATGGCCCGTTCGCCCGGCAGCCGACAGTCGTCGTATGCATTGGCGCGAAGTAGTGCCGCTTGTGGCTTTACGGAAACAGGCGCTTTACATGTAAATGGAGGAATACCTTTGACCAGCAGCAAACTGATCTCACTTTGCGCTCTTTGCGTCTTCGCGGTGGAAGTTGCCGCGGCCGATCCGCCCGGAATCGTGGTCGATAAGGAAAAGAAGACCATCACCATCGACGCCAAGATCGCTCCGCGCAAGCTGGATTACCTCGACCAGATTTACCCCATCGAAGTCGTCGCTTGCTTTGCGCACCCGAAGGGAGAGAAGGCCCACGAAACGCTGGTGACCATCGAAGCCAAACCGAGCGATGTGCACAAGGCGCTCGAAAGCCTGGGTCTGAAGGCGGGCAAAATCGCCGACGTGCAAAATGAGAAGCCGGCCGAAGGGCCGGATGTCGGCGTGCTGCTCGAATGGACGAAGGAAGACGGTACCGTGAAACGCGTGCCGGTCAGCCAGTTGCTGATCGCTATCGCCACCGGCAAGCCGCTCGGCAAGAACATGAAGTTCCGTTTCACCGGTTCCGAGATGGTGAAGCTCGACCCCAACAAGGCCGATGAGACCTACGGCGCCGACAAGACCGGCACACTGATCACCATTTTCCCCGTCACCGGCAGGACGGTGTTTCAGTCCTTTATGACCATGAAGGAAGAGAAATACGTGAAGCTGGAGACCGACAAGAAGCAACTGCCTAAGGAAGGCACCCCGGTGAAGTTGATCCTGGAAGTGGGGAAGTAAGCCGTCCGCGGCTTGCGGCTTAGCGGGGAATTAACGATATGAGACCGTTTCTTATCCTTACTTCAATTGGCGTTATCATTGGCATCGGCGGCTGCAGGCCGTCGCGCAATGTAGGCCTCGAAGTGAAGGCCGTGGCAGCTGCGAATCCGGAGCCAACGCCTGCCGGCCCCTTGCCGGAGCCCGCACCGCAACAGCCCGAGACGCCGGTCGATCCGTTCACCTATCCCGGCGATTGGGGGGGCAAGATTCTGGAGCGTATATTGCCGCCGAGCATTGCGGCACATGCCGTTCGCGAATCGGCTCGCCAACCGCTGCCGCGAAAGGTCCCCGCGTTCGTGGCGCAGCCCGAAATGGCACTCGTCGCGCCGTCGTTACATTTGCCGGCTCTCGCAGCAACCGCCGGCAAAGCCTTGCGGCCTCGACCACTGACAGACGCCTTTCCATTCCAGGCCAATCATGATGACCCGCAGGTTCCCGACCGGCCGCCGTTGACCGGAGGCGCATTATCCAGCCAACGTGCGCAGAATGTGAATGAGCCGCTACCGCTGCCGACTTTGGCCAGGCCAGTGACCGGTCGTGCTTCGCTCGAAGACCCAACGGCCGACTTTTCGAATGAGCAAGCCATCGCCCGCGAGTTGCCGCTGCGCACCAAGCCGGCGCCGTTCCAGCGCGTCGATCTGCCGGAGCCGTTCGAAGCGAAGCCAAAGACGCGGCACATGGAGAGTGAACCAGCGGTCGTCCCGCCAGTGCCGATGCCGCCGAAGTAAGGCGAATGCGCTCAATCGTAAGCGCGGAAAACAGGCGGCGCGGGTTGGTCAATTGTTTTTCTTGAAAACTGCATGGCATCCGGCGCATGCGGTGTCCAGTTTGTTCATGGCCTTTTGCATATCGCCAGGTTTCTTCTTCGTCGCGGCCTCGCTAGCTGCTTCTTTGAGAGCTTCAGAGAATTTGACCCAATCGGCAAGCAATTTATTTCCAATTGCTTCTTTCGGGCCGACCTTTTGGATGACATCAGCGAGAATCCGCACTTCGTACGCAACGTCCCTGGCCCTATCCATTTGATTAACATTCGGTGCGGCCGCAGCCCAGCCTTTGATCGCTATCTCGATCCCTTTGCCGCCTGCGCGCTGGCTCTTGAATAACTGCATCGCCATCTCCCGGTCGAAGTCATTGTTGGGAGCATCCCAAAAGGCCATGTGCAATTCGAGTTTGCCCGGCTTTGGACTGGCTGTGCCTTCCAGCAGCTTGTTCACGAGATCCTTCGCCTCACTCAAATTCTCTTTGGTCAGCGCATCGATTACCCTGACTGCTTGCCCGCGAATAGCCGCAAACTTTGGGTCCTTAGAATGTTCATCGGCCATTCCCGCGATCACTACACCCAGCGCGATCGCGCGCTTTCGATCTTTATTGCCCACTTTCGGCTCAGTTAGAATCTTCTGAATCTCTTTGGATTCGATTTCGACGATCTTCGCTGCGATTGGTTCAGGCACTATGGCGTTATTCATATTTGGCGTCAGCGGAAGCGGCTTGTCGTCGGCCAAACTTCCGCTTCCAATGGCAATGCAAATCGTCGTCACAATCACCATCGTCGTCGCAACGAACAGAGTGCGGGTTTTCATGAATCAGGCCCCCCATAGAACGAAACGGGCTCGGATCTCACTCATTAAAAAAAGCCGCGAACCCTTTTCGGAATTCGCGGCTTTGGCCCTGCTCGTCATCCTCAGTTGTTCTTTTTGAAGATGTTGTGGCAGCCCACGCAGCTGGCGTCGATCTTGTTGAAGGCGCTCTTCATATCGGCCGGCTTCTTCTTATCGTAGGCTTCAGCCACCGAGTCCTTCAGCGCTTTGGAGAAGCGAATCCAATCCTTCGGGTCCTTGGCTCCTACCTTTTCCTTGGGCGCGATCTGTTCGATCACGTTGCTGAGCGCGGCAATCGTGTATATCGCGTTCACCGACTTGTCCACGTCCTTACCGCTTGGCGCTTTCTCGGAGTTGTTTTTCACCAGCGTTTCAATGCCCAGGCCGCCGGCGCGAGCGCTCTTGAAAAGGTGCATGGCCAGGTCCTTATCGAAGTCCTTGTCCTCGTCGTTGTAAATGTATTTCGCCAGGTCGAGCTTCATTGGTTCGCCGGCGTTACCGGCCGCGGGCTTGCTCAAACCAGCGGCAGCGGCCTTGGCGGCTGCAGCGTCTTCCTTCTTCAGTGCATCGGCCACTTTCAGTGCCGCGTCGCGGATAGCGGCCATCTTGGCATCCTTGGCGTTGTCATTGGCCACCTCGGCAATAACCACAGCCTCGACCAGAGCGCGCTTGCGATCCTTGTTTCCCATTTTGGCTGCGCCCACTGCGCTTTGAATGTCCTTCGTATATTCGTCAATCAACTTACTCGCGGCCGCGGCCGGGACGGGCAGTTTGTCGTCGGCCCGGCTGTCGCTCCAAATCAGGCTGGAAGCAGCCATCGCAAACAATACGCCTCCAGCGCCCAACAGGGTGCGTGTCCTCATGCGGTTCTCCTGAATCTCAAAAAGGGGTCAATTCACCAGCGTTTTCTGGGTGGGAAGCCAGGCTGCCTCTGCAGTCGTGGCTGAATTTATCATAAGGCGGCGGTTGGGGGATGCAAGAGGTCAGAGGTCAGAGGTCAGAGGTTAGAGGTCAGAGGTCAGAGCAATCGTATTTGGTTCTGACTTCTGACCTCTGTCTTCCGATTTGCTATGTGGCCAATTTCAACCTATGCTTGAAGGGAAATTCCATCCGATTTCTCCCTTCCGGCTCCCTGCACGGCACGATGCCGGATTTCAGGAAAAGCAGGACACGTCATGACTTCGACTCCGCGACTCGAACCACGCGCTGATGGCCGGCCGATTGCGCATCGCTCCCTGGCCGCTCCCTCGACAGCCCCGCGCGAGCAGACAAATGGCTTCGGCCCCTTTGGCCGCGCACTCAACTCGCAGGTGCAACAGTTTCTTCAGCATCTGAATCAAACCAACTTGCTGCCGGCCCCGGTCGTGAAGGACTTTCTTCAGTTCCATGGCGACCGTGTGGGCGAATGGTCGTCGCCCGAACGGCTTGGCCGCGCGCTGGTCACGGCCGGGTTGCTCACCAGCTACCAGCTGGACCGGGTTCTGTCCGGAGCATCGCACGGTCTCGTGTTAGGCAATTACCGTGTGCTCGAACGACTAGGCGGCGGCAGTGTCGGCGTCGTGTTTCTCGCCGAGCATATGTTGTTGAAACGCCGTGTCGCCATCAAAGTGCTCCCGGCCGATGACAATTTTCCACAATCGGTGATCGAACGCTTTTACAGCGAGATGCGCGTACTGGCCCAGCTCGACCATCCCCACATTGTAACGGCTTATGACGCGGGCTCGATCGCCCCGCTCGAACGAACCCAGCAGACGTTGCATTATCTCGTCATGGAACTGATGAGCGGAGACCTGGAACAATATGTTTACGATCATGGCACGTTGCCAATTCCCTTGGCGTGTGAATGGATTCGCCAGGCGGCGTCGGGCTTGCAACAAGCGCATGACCATCACCTGATTCATCGCGACCTGAAGCCGTCCAACCTCTTGCGCACCGAGCAGAACCAGATCAAGCTGGTGGATTTCGGCCTGGCCCGCGAATTCACCAGCAACCGGACGGAACCGCGCTCGCTCCTGGGCAGCATCGAATTCATGGCGCCGGAGCAAAGCATCGACCCTACGTCGGTGCGCGGGGCGGCCGACGTTTATGGCCTCG
>DATGHS010000349.1:0-6100 GCA_035307785.1 Gemmataceae bacterium | reverse complement strand
GAACCTACGGGGAGGGGAGGGAGCCCGATGCGCTTGGGTACGAAGCATTTTCATGCGGGAAGGCTGGCCGCCGGAGTGGGCCTGATGCTGGCCGGCGCCATGCTCACCGGCTGCATGTCGGCCGACCGCCGATCCAATACCACTAATCAGCCTAAGGTTACGAAAACCAATACGAACAATAATCAGTCGAATTCCGGCAATTCCGGTTCGGCGAGCGGCGCCGGCAATGTTGCCGCAAATCAAAATAGCAACAGCTCGAACACGGCAGCAAATACGGCTGGGCAGAACGCCAATGCCAATAGCAGCGCTAACAATGGCTTGCCGGCGAACGGAACTCCCGGCATGGCGCCGCTGGGCCGCCCAACCGGTTGGAACAACGCGCCGAATAATTCCATACCCGGCAGCAACATGAATAACCCACCGCAATTCGGCGGGGGTATCCAGCCAACCGGCGCCATGGTTCCGGCCAATGCGAATGGCTTGCAGCCGATCGCTTCCAGCGTCAATACTCCCAACCGCGGCAGCCCGGCGATCCAGCCGCTTAATGGACCGGCCGCGGGCCCCGGTGGAATGCCGCCGTTGGATGCTGTGCCGAGCGGAAACAGCAACACGGTTATCACCTCGCAGCGCCCAATGCCTCCGGCTGTATCGACTCAATCATTTGATAAGACGCTGAGCTTCCCGCAAAACGGGCCGCTGCTGCCGGGTCCCAACGTTAATCCGGGTCCGGCTCGTACGACTCCGGCCAGTGCTGGTACGATCAATCCGGCTCCGCTCGGCCCGATTAATCCGGCCCCCGCCACGTCGAACTTGACGCCGCTCGGCAATGGTCCGCTTAATCTGGCGCCGGCCGGCAATGGTCCGATCAATCCGGCGCCGGTGAACACAATACCGAATGCAGGTATCGCACCGTTGCCGCCCGGCGGCAATTGACGAAGTGGAATCTCTCAACGCGGATTGGAACCGGGAGCGCTGCTTCCGGTTCCGTTTCGCGTTTTGTCCATTGGTTCGCGGCGCATGATGCACCTCGACTACAAGCGTCTGCTTTCCACCCATGCAACGAGCATCATCGTCGTGGCCGGGTGCGCGCTGCGCCTTTACCACTATTTGCGTAACCCGTCGGTTTGGCATGACGAAGCAGCACTAATTGTCAACGTGCTGGACCAGTCGTTTCTACAACTTCTCGGCCCGCTGCGCTGGAACGAAGCCGGCCCGCCGCTGTTCCTTTGGGCCGAACGAGCGCTCGCATTGCTGCTCGGCGACTCCACGTATGCCCTTCGCTTGCTGCCGCTATTGGCGAGCTGTGCGGGTCTCACATTATTCGCAGCGGCCGTTCGCCGCATCTTGTCCTCATCAGCGGTTCCTTGGGCGGTGTTGCTCTTCGCCTGCTCTGACCGGCTCCTGTGGCATGCTTGCGAAGCGAAGCCTTACGCGCTGGACGTCTTCTTTGCCGCGGCCGTGTTATTCACCATGTCGCGAATTCGAGACTGGCCATTGGACGGGCAACTGTGGCTTTGGGCGTTGCTCTCGCCGGTGATGATCTTCGCATCCTTCCCGGCCTGCTTCGTGATCGGTGGTTTGTTCCTGTTCTACTTGCCGCTCGTGCGCCGGAATGCGACCTGGCAGCAGCGGGCGCTGTACACGCTATGGAGCGGCATCGTTGTAATTTGCTTTTCGGTACTGTACTTCGGCCCGATTCAAGCGCAACGAAACTCCTCGATGGAAGAATGCTGGACGCTGCACTTCCCGAATTGGGGCCGGCCCTGGACGCTGCCAATCTGGTCGGTGGCTTCGACGGCTGAGGTGTTTCGCTATTGCTTTTTGCCGGTTGGAAATCTGCTTTTTCCCTTCGCCTTGATCGGCGCTTTCGCGTTTTGGCGCTCGGAACAGCGCCGATGGATCACCCTCTTGGCTGGCCCACTGGCGCTGGCGTGGGTCGCCGCTTGCTTGCACGGCTATCCATATGGCGGCTCGCGCCTGGAGATCTTTGCACTGCCGGGGTTGGCCGTTCTGATTGCTGCCGGCGCCGAAAAAGCGTTGCTCTGGCTCCAAGCGCGCTGGAGCCTCGGCCGAAACCTGGTCTACGTATGCCTGCTGGTGCCGATAGGGGCGGGGCTTGTTTCGATTGCGCTTCCCTGGCCGCGGGCAGACGTGGCGGCGGCGGCCAACTACATTCAATTTCACCGTGAGCCCGACGACTGCATTCGAGCCAATCACTGGGAGTATGTGTACTATTTCCATAAGTCTGGCGAGTGCGATGAGATCTTGAGCGACCAGGAGCCTGCAACCGCGAACCGAGTTTGGCTTGCCATTACGACGCCGGAAGCCGTCAACCGGCAAGCGCTGCTGCAACCGTGGTTGCAGAATTGGACAGTCCGAGAAGAGCGCGAGTTCAAGTGGACCTCCGTCTGGCTGCTGGAACGCCAAGCGACGCCGGTTACCCCGGTTCCGCCTGCTGCGACCGGCGGGCAATAAGCGCGGCCACATAGCCGGCCTTGAAGCCGGCATCGATATTCACGACCACCACATTCGCCGGGCAAGCATTTAGCATCGTGAGCAGTGCTGCCACGCCGCCGAAGGAAGCGCCGTAGCCGATGCTCGTAGGCACGGCAATCACCGGGCACGACACCAAACCGCCAACCACGCTCGGCAGTGCCCCATCCATGCCGGCCACCACCACAATCGCGCTCGCTTTCTCGAACTTCTCGCGCTGGCTCAAAAGCCGATGAATGCCGGCCACGCCCACGTCGGCGAGCAGGGTGACGGAGCTTTGCATCGCACGGGCCGTTACCACTGCTTCTTGCGCAACTGGAAGATCGCTCGTTCCCGCCGTGAGCACCGCCACCTCGCCATAAATCGCCGGCCGCTCTTCCATCGGCAGCCAGAATGTGCGCGCAACGCGATCCTGTTGGCCCTCCGGAAAAGCGCGGGCCAAATAGTCCGACTGCGTGGCACTCACCCGCGTGGCCAGGCAGTCTTGCCCGGCACTGCGAATCTTATGCACCACGCCTTCAACCCATTCCGGCGTCTTGCCTTCGCAATAAATGACCTCGGGAAAGCCGCAGCGCTGATGCCGGTGCAAGTCCACGTGCGCGAAACCAAGGTTCGGGTTAGCATGAGCCGCAATGCGCTCTGCCGCCGCTTCGATGGGCAGACGCCCCAGGCGAACTTCTTCGAGCAGATGGCGAATTTGGTGGTCGGTCATGATGTCGGCCTCGGTGACAGCGGCGCACGCTTCCCATTCTGATTGTATTCGCCAGATCGCTGCAAGCCGCGAGGCGAGTCTTCAGCCTCGCGGGTCAGATCCTGAACTTCACATATTCCACCCGCCGCCCGCCTTTTCTTCAAGATTCGCGCCCATCCAGTCGATACATTCGGCATACGACACCGGATTGCTCGGCCGGTCGCATTCCGTTTGCCCGTTCGGGGGTTTGGGCAGGCGGGGCGAGATCCGTGTTACGGGGAGGATGTCAGGATGAGCGCCGGAACCTTGTTACTTGCCAGTCTCCTATGGGCCGCCGGGGCGTTGCCGTCGGATGTCATGCCCATGAACCGCCGCACGATTCAGATTCCCATTCAGGTCAATCCGGATCGCCGCAACGACATTGCCGAACTTTTGCTCTTCGTCTCGCTGGACCAGGGGAAAAACTGGAGCCAGGAAGGCCGAGCGCGGCCAGGCGACGAAGCATTTTCGTATTACGCTCCGATGGACGGCATCTACTGGTTTCAGATGTGTGTGGTCTTCAGAAACGGCCAGCGCGAGCCGGCCGACCTGAACCAGATGCCGCCGGGGCTGAAGGTCCTTTTCGACACCGTGCCGCCGGTGCTCCGGATTCGAAGTGCTGAGCGGGCCGGCGACGAAGTCACGGTGAATTGGGAAGGCCAGGAGGCCTATCCGGACATTGCCACGCTGAAGATGGAATACCGCCCGTCGAATGATCCCAATGCTCCGTGGGTCCTGGTTCCGCTACAAGCCCCGGCTATGAACGGAAGCCAGCGCTTCCGAGTGAGCACGCCGGGCCCAATCGCGATTCGCATGTCGATTGAGGATCTGGCCAAAAACATCATGCAGGCCCAGAAGGTGCTAGCCGGCGGAGAACCCGCTAACACCAACGTGGCCTACCACCCACTGCCGAGCAATCCTTCGCCATCATCCGCGCCGGTCGGCAATCCGCTGCCGCCGGCGCCGATCCCGTCTTCGCCGGGGCCCGTGCTCAATCCGTTGCCCGACGCTTTGCCGTCGAGCAATCTGCCGGCCAGCTCGCCGATCAATCGTTACGACAATCCGCCGGCCGAACGGCCGTTGCCGCCGCAAAATCCGTCGGGTCCGGTGCCGATTGCTTCTTCGTTGCAGCCGAACCAGCCACGCGATGCCTTCAGCCCGCCGAGCTATGCGCCGAACAACGGCGTCCGGCCCGTGGCCTCGAACAGCTTTGCCAGCCCGCCGGCCCGCAGCGAAATGAAGAACGTGCAACTCATCAACAGCAGTGAAATCACGCTGTCGTATGAAGTGTCGAAGTCCGGCGCTTCCGGCCTCCGCAGCGTCAAACTGTACTTGACGCAGAACGACGGCCTTAGCTGGCAGGAATGTGCCGAAGCCAAGAATCTGGATTCGCACATCACCGCGCAGCTGCCGGGCGAAGGCGTGTATGGTTTCCGCCTGGTGCTCGAAAGCGGGGCCGGCCTGAGCCGGGGCGCGCCCAACAGCGGCGACGCCCCGGAAATGCGCGTGGAAGTGGATGTCACACCGCCGCAAGTCGAGCTTTATCAACTCGCGCCCGACCCGAACATCAGCAATGCCGTGATCCTGCGCTGGAACGCCACGGACAAGAATATGGCGGCAAACCCGATCACGCTGGAATGGGCGGAGAACCCCGAAGGCAATTGGCAGTCGATCGCCTCGGCCATCCCGAACACGGGTACCTATAGCTGGAAATTGCCGGCGAAGATGCCGGTGCGCGTGTATCTGCGAGTGCTGGCCCGCGATCTGGCCGGCAATGTCGGCGAGGCCCGCACCACCAGCCCGCAACTCATCGACATGACCCGCCCCGAAGGCCATATCAAGAGCATCGTGGGCACGCGCGTGATGGAACGGCCGTGATTGGCGGATGTTTTGAGAAAAGAAGAGCCCCGCCGAACGCCGGCGGGGCTTATCTTTTTTCGAGGTCAAAGGCGAGCGGGGCCAGTAATGGCCCCAGTGATGAACCTTAGGGAATCACCGGGGCCATTACTGGCCCCGCTCGCTGTTGTTCGATGGCTACCCGGCAAGCGGCAGCGTGGCGCGGTGAAGGCAGCGTGGGCAAATGCTGCCGCGCCCCGCCTTGCCCGCCTGGAACCGCAACCTCTGCTTGCATTCAGGACACCGAAAATGCACGAAGGCCGTCTGCGCCGACTTCCGCTGAGAAATGAACCAGACCGCCGCAATTAGCACCGCTACGACCGCGCCCACAATAATCGCCGTGAACATATCTGCTCCTCTCTGCTTGTCGCAAACCAAGCCGCGCCAAAAACCGCGTCGCGGCTCGATAGAGCAGGATAGCACAGCGGTCATTAAGAGAGCGTGAGACAAGTTGTCTGGGAGCGCTTCGGCAAAGTCCCGGCGCGACCGCCCGATCAAAACCGGTGACGCCGCTCAATAGGTTTTGGAGATTCGGCCGCGGCCAACGGCTGGTTCGGACCAGAAGCCGGTGGCGAAGGAACGGTGGCGTGTGAAGAGCAACCGGACGGTTTCATAGGGCATCGCGCTCGCGCTCCCGGCTCCTTGATCCCGTCCACTGACTTTCCACTTGTTGCCTCAATCCGCTAAAATGAAATATCGTCGGTGGGCCCTGGATGGCAATCACTTGAGCGCCTCGTCGCGCTCCACGATTACTCTCCAAGACCAGGTTGCACATGGCGCAACTGCCGAAACAAGTAGAGGTTACTCGGTTCCCTTGGGCCGAGGCGAAAGTCAGCATCCTCCTGGTGGATGACAAGCCCGGCAACCTCCTGGCGCTTCGCGCGATCCTCGAAGTACTCGACCTCAATATGGTGGAAGCCCGGTCGGGCGAAGAAGCCCTCGGGCAGGTGCAGATCGAGGAGTTCGCCGTCATTCTGCTCG
>DATGHS010000348.1:0-4251 GCA_035307785.1 Gemmataceae bacterium | reverse complement strand
TATTCCAGTCGACGAGTGCGCGACCGGAATCGCTTACCACCGGTAGCTGTATTGGACGTACAGCAGCGACGGCATGACCGCGGCAGCCGGCGTGGGCGCTGTGTTGACGATGAAGTTATCCGGCGTCATGAGCGAGTAACCGGCCAGCAGGTCACTGTGATGGCCGAGGTGAAGGTTCACGAGAATGTCGAACTCTTCGCCCACGGTTTGGCCCGCGGTGCCGGCGGCACTGCGGCGCAGGGTGGCGGCCCCGGCGCTGAACAGCGCATCCGTCGGGGTATCCAGTTCGAAGTGGTGGTATTGCAACCAGACGGTCACGAATTTCGACGGGTAGAGGAACAGGTGTGTGTTGAGGTCATGAATGTTCTGCCGGCCAACCAGGTCCAGGAACCCGAAGTAGTAATGCCCGAACGGGAACAATTGATTGAACGTCGTAAAATCGCCGCCCTGCGGAGTTGCCGTTCCCGGCGTATAGTTCGTGCCAGACGCATAGTCGTAGTAGACCCACCACGTCGGGTCCAACGGCAGTTTCTTGAAGTTCCAGCCGATGCCCGCGGTTGTCGCGGAGGCAAAGATCGGTTGGGTCTGCTGGCCGATCTGGACCATGTCTTCGAAGTCCCACAGGAACTGCTTGATGCTGCCCACGTAGCGACCGCCGAATGTGTTCACTGCACAGGGCGCCCGCGTTAGTCCGGCGGCCACGGTGGTGTTCCGGTTGTCGAAGAACAAATAGTAGAGGTCCAGGAACTGGCCCTTTTGTGGCTTCCAGGTGGCCCAGGCGCCGGCAAAGTCCTGATTGTCATCGCGGAACATGTAGCCGGCGCTGCCCGCCGTGCGGATATCGGGCCGGACCCAGAAGAAGTCCACGTCAACTTTGTCGCCTTGGCGAAAGGCGCGAAAGCCTTCGAAGGTCCGGCGCGTATTCGCCCAATCGAGCGGCGACACCAGACGTTGCGAACCGAGCAGCATTTCCTGGCGGCCGACACGAACGTAAGCGGGGTGATCGTCGGTGCCTGGAACCTTGATGTCCACGAACAAGTTTTGAAAATCGGCCGGATCCTGGTCAATCACCAGCGGCACCAGCGTTTGGCCGAATGTCTGGGCGCTGATGAATTCGGCATAAAAGCGAATCCAATCGCGATACCACAAGTCGCCGTACACACGGGTGCGCTGCAAGTCATAGTCGTTGGTAGCGCCCGACAAGCGGCTGTTGTCTTCCTGCATGTAGCGGTTGCGGTATTCACCGCCGGTGTTGAACACAAAGTCGCCCCAATGAATCTGGTGCAGGAAATCGAGATAATCGTGCTGCGTGTTGTTCGGATCATCGAGGTAACGGAAGTCGGCATCGTAGAACGAATTGAACATCGGGCTTACGGGCGAGTACGGAAACTTCGGCCGTTCCGTTTGCCGGCCCAGCAACAAGTCGAGGGCGGAGTAGTAGCCGCAACCCGTGGGCGGGACCGGGAAGTTGCCCGGTGGCGGCATTGGTCGCACGGCTGGCACGCGCTTCCACCATGAGGGCTTGGGATCCGTCGGGTCGCAGCAGACCGCCGGATCCTGGGCCGGCGCGGCTGGATTAACCGCAGCCGGCGGGTTCGGATTAGCGGGAGCGCTGGGATCCAACACGACAGGCGGCGGTGGCGGGGCGTTCGGGTCTTGCGAAATGGCACTCGGCGCGGCCGGTGTCTGGCCCGGAACCGTCACGGGGAAGGCAGGGGGCGCGGGCGGATTGCTCGGCGGAGCGACGATCGCACTTGATGGCGTCGATCCGGTGTTCACCGGCAGCCGTGACGGCGCGGAACCGACGCTCGATTGGTTGTTGGGTGGAACCACCACCGCATTGGGCGGCAGCGCAAAGGCATTCGGCGACACCGTTATGGTGCCCGGCAGCGGTGGGGGCGGTACCGGCGTAGTCTGCACCGGCACGTACATTGGCTGGCTCCGGTCATTTTGAGCAAATGCGACATCCATTGCCGCAGCCCAGAAAGCGAGCACGGTGAAGCACTTCACCGCTCGAGTTGGAATTCTTCCCAACATATTGCACTCCTATCGTTCAGGTGTCGCAAAAACCAAGCGGCCGAGGTGTGGCGGGAAGAGTAAGGTTTTGGTCGGTGTCAGAATCGGGGTGCTAACTCCGATTCCTGCGCAAACCACCTATTTACCGCCATTTCTCGCATTCATCGCAAATCGGTCATAATCCCCATGCAATCATCATTCGGCAAGCGTGGCAAAAAGCTCAATTAAGGTGAAACCGACATTGTGAAGATGACCTAAGACCGGCCGTCAGTTCGGCAGAATTCATACAGTCGGTACAGGCCGCACCGGCGGCAGAACGCCTTTGGTTGAGAATAGCTAAAGTTTGCGGATTGTAATGCCGATATCAGCGCGCTCCGACTTTTGACGGGGGATGTCGGTGGTTGCGCTCATTCTTCTCAGCTTGCACTTGGCTGCTGCTGGGCTCGGCCAGAGTCCGCAAGGTTTCGCCGAGTCTCCTCTGGCTGTCGTTGCGCTGCCGGGAATTCCGCCAGCGCCAGGTTGGCCACCCACGATTCCAGCGAGAGATACACTTGTGCCCGCCCCGAATTTGGGGCCGCCGGAGCTACCATCGACCGTAAGCCCGCCGGTGTCGCCGCCGCTGAGTCCACGGGCATTGACGGAGGTTCAAACAGCTCCTCCTGCGCCAAACACGGACCCAAACGCGACGGACATACCAACCCGACCGTCAAGCACCGGTGCAGATCGTTCCAAGCCGCCCGCAGTCGCCGGCTGGGACAACGGCTTCTTCCTGCGTTCGGAAGACAACAACTTCGTATTGCGGATTACCGGTCAAATTCAGACCGATTACAAAACGTTCATTGATCAGCCGGACCCGGCGGACATCAACACGTTTCTTTTGCGCCGAGCGCGCTTCGGTATCGAAGCCAATATGTTTCAGTATTACGAGTTTCGCTTTCTGCCTGATTTCGCGCCGCCGCTTCCCGTGATTCAGGATTCCTATTTGAACGTGCATTACGTCGACTGGTTTCAATTTGAAGCCGGTCGGTTCAAGCAGCCGCTTAGTTATGAACAACTGATCCAGGACCGTTTCGTGCCGACGATGGAGCGCTCGCTTATTGACCAGTTGGTGCCGCAGCGCGACTGGGGCGCAATGATTCATGGTCAAAAACTATTCGGCGACCGATTCGATTATTATGTCGCGGTACACGATGGGATCATTAACGGCGGCACGATCGACAACAACGACGGAAAAGACGTGACTGCGCGCGTGGCGCTCCGGCCGCTGAATTCCGACCCATTCCCAATGTGGATGCGGCTTTTTCAAGCAGGTATGGCGCTAAACGGTGGATTCGATAATGAAACTGCCAATCCGAGTACGTTGAAGACGCCGCTAGGAGTGACCTGGCTTACTTTCATGCCAGGAGCGCTGCAAAACGGCTGGCGTGCTCGCTACAGTCCGGAGTTGGCGTATCTGTACGGCCCGGTCGGCGTGGCAGCGCAATACTATTACGAAAACCAGGTAATGCAGTCGGCGGCGGCGGGGTCGGCGCCGCTCAATGTTCCCACAACCGGTTTTCTGGTTTGGGCCACACTTCTGCTCACAGGGGAAAAGCGCACATCGTTCAGCCAGCCGGTCGTGCCGAATAACAATTTCGATCCGCGGCATCCGCTCGGGTCGCCCGGGGCTTTGGAACTCGTAATCCGCACGTCGCGCCTGTGGTTGGACCCGCTGGTATTTCAGCCCGGAGTGAATCAACTGGTGAACCCGGCCTTCAACAGCAACGCGGCCACGGAATTGACGCTCGGACTCAACTGGTACCTCAATGCCTGGGTGCGTGTGCAATTTAATTATGAACGCGCCTGGTTCGACCAAACGGTGACTCTGCCGGCTGCTGCGACGGGCGTGCCCCACAGCAATACCGATACACTGGCGGCCCGGTTCCAGGTGATCTTTTAGCGCAGTTTAGCGCCGGCGGCGTGAGTGGAGCCGGGAGCGCGAGCGACCGGATGAGGGACCGCCTCTCTCACCCGGTCGCTCGCGTTCCCGGCGCCATTCACGTTTACTTTTGAGCCCGCTCTTCCGCTTCCAGGGCGTCCTCTTCCCGCTTTGCTTGCTCCGACATCGAGCGGCCCCAGGTAAACCAGTGAAACGCGCCCACGGCCCCGATTAGCAAAAACACTGCCAGGGCCAGCACGAAAGCTTCGGCAAAAAGAAGATAGAGAAACGCGGCAGCCACGCAGACCGCGATGCCG
>DATGHS010000347.1:0-16681 GCA_035307785.1 Gemmataceae bacterium | reverse complement strand
ACTATTTGCACGATAATCCCCGGCGGAAGGGATTGGTACGCTACGTTGGGCAATCGCGCTATTCGTCCGCGGCATGGTATCTGTCGGGAGGAAAAGAGCCGAGCGACGTGCCGATTACCGTTATCGAATGGTGAGCCAGTGGGAGCGACGGGATTGGAGACCTTCGGTCGCGGGCGGGTGGCACGGTCAGGAGACCGTGCCACAACGGGGGCCGACCTTCGGTCCCGATAGGTGGCACGGTCAGCGGGATTGGAGACCTTCGGTCGCCGGCGGGTGGCACGGTCAGGAGACCATGCCACAACGAGGGGGCACGGTCAGCGGGATTGGAGACCTTCGGTCGCCGGCGGGTGGCACGGTCAGGAGACCATGCCACAACGAGGGCCGACCTTCGGTCCCGACAGGTGGCACGGTCAGGAGACCGTGCCACAACGAGTCGTGTCCACGACCGATCGATGGAAGTAAGCCCGTTCTCTCACGGCTCCGCCGGCGACCAGTCCTTCTCTTCGATCACCAGGGCGATCGTGTCCTGGCGCAGCAGGCCGAGATAGAACGGATCGGGTTTGGCGGGGGCGTCCTTTTTGCCGCGGACGAAAACGGCGACGCCTTAGGTTTTTCTCTCGTTCCCAGGCTCTGCGAGGTAATGAGGAAAATCTCGTCAAACTGGTGGATCAAAACGGCCCGCGGCGAGGATAATGAAGCAGAAGCAATAAAGCCGGGGAAGTTGAAGACGATGCCGACCAGCCCGTTGAACGTGGTCATCCAGCACCTTTTGGCCGATCTCAGGCTGGACAGAGGCGGGGTGACCGATGGGGAACTCTTGGCCCGCTTCTTGAGAAGCCGGGACGAGGGCGCGCTTGCCATTCTGGTGCGCCGGCACGCCCTGATGGTCTGGGGCGTCTGCCGCCGTCTCCTCAACCACCATGACGCCGAGGATGCGTTTCAGGCCACGTTCCTGGTCCTCGTCCGCAAGGCGCCGGACGTACCGAGGCAGGCCGTCGCCAACTGGCTCTACGGCGTGGCCCGCCAGACGGCGGTGCGTTTGCGGGCGATCGCGGCGAAGCGGGGGCGGCGTGAGGCGCAGGTGGTGAACATGCCCGAACCGACTGGGCCGGAAGTCCGCGACGCTGATCTGCAAGCCGTGCTGGACGAAGAGTTGAACCGCTTGCCCGACCACTACCGGGGTGTCATCGTCTTGTGCGACCTGGAAGGCATGACCCGCAAGGAGGCGGCCCGGCAACTCGCCATCCCCGAAGGGAGCGTGGCGAGTCGGCTGGCGCGGGCGCGGGTGCTGCTGGCGAAGCGACTCGTCCAGCGCGGAGTTGTGTTCTCCGGCGGGTCGGTAGCGGTGGTGTTGTCGGCGGGGTCGGCTTCGGCGTCCGCCTCGCCCGCCCTGGTGGCGTCCACGATCAAGGCCGCAAGCCTCTTTGCGGCTGGGCAAGCGGCGGCTACGAGCGTGATCTCGGCTCAAGTCGTCGCACTAACAGAAGGAGTGCTGAAAACCATGTTGCTGACGAAACTCAAGACGGTGTCCGTATTGGTAGTCGCGGTCGCTCTGCTCGGCTGGGGCGGCGGAGCCCTCATCTGGCAGACTGAGGCGAAGGCTCAATCCCGAGACATACCAGCCGCGAAGTCGGCGCCGGCGCCTCAACAGGCGGATGAACTGACCAAGACGCTGCTGGCGTTGGACAAACAGTTGTGGGATGCTGCCGGGTCGGGCGACTGGAAGGTGTATGATCGGCTCCTCGCCAACGATTACGCCGGTTACTCCCCCGTTTCTGGCCGAAGTGACAAGCGAGGGACCGTGGAGGATGTAAAGATTCGGCGATTCTCGGAAGGAACAATCCGTGATGTCGAAACGAAGGAGATCAGCAAGGACGTTGCGATTCTCATGTATGTTTACAGTTGCAAGGTGACTTCCGTGGCCTTTGGAACTGTCGAGAAGTATCAAGACCGCCGGACGTCCCAAGTGTGGGCGAGGCGGGATGGTGCTTGGGTGTTGGTGTTCTGTCAAGATTCGGCCGATACCAAGGCAACGCAGATAGCTGAACCACTCAAACGGTGATCGAAAGCAGCTGCTTCAAAACAGCGGGGACCGACCGGCCGCATGGCCGAAATTGCTGCCTGTACCCGCCACTCTTCGGGAGCGCGAATAAAGGCGCCTGCGGCATGGCGAGAATGTGGCAGCGCGAAGCGTGAAACTGTCCACAACGGAAACCGTGACATTCTTAAAGTAGTTTTAACTAAACTATTTAAGAATCTCGTGATTTTCTAAAAACCCTGTTTGAGAACATCCTCGTTTGGATTGGCTTCGTTGGCAACTGGTTGTTTCGGTTTGCCTTCCTCCAGCCGTTTCAGCCGGGCGAAGAGCGGCGCCAGGGATTGCTCATAGTTCTTCCAGCGGCCCACCGAGCCCGCGGAGACCGGCTGGCGCACTTGCACCGCACTGGCCGTGCGGACCGGCCGCTTCACCTCATGAAACGCCAGGCAGGCCGGTTCCCATTCCAGGCCACACCAGTCCACCAGGCGCCGAGCCACGCGCTCCAATTCGGCCACGGTTTCTTCGTAGTCCACTTCCAGGAGCGGCACCGGGAGCACCTGCCGCCAGTGATCCATGATGCGCACGTACTCCTCGAAGTAGCTCGCCAGGTAGTCGGGATCATTGGACCAGCCCATCTTGAGGAGATCCGTCACCCAGCAAGAGGCGGCGGTGTCGCACAGATCGCGCCGACAGTGAATGAATTTCGCCCGCGGAAACAGCGCCGCCAGCAAGCCCAGGTAGACGAAGTTTTCCGGCATCTTGTCCACCACCCGCGCCTTGTCGGCGTTGAGCGCGCGCAATCGTTCCATATGGCGCCCGGCAAGGCGCTGGGCCGTCGCGTGGTCCAGGCGGGACAGCGCCGCCAGGGCGGCGCTGTCGCCGGCGCCCAACGATTCAAAATCCTCGCGCGCGAAGCGCAGCTCGCCGGCGCCGAACACCTGCGAATGACCGGCGAGGATTTGCTCGGTCAGCGTCGTGCCCGAACGTGGCAGGCCAACGATGAAGATGGGCCGTTCGGTCTCCAGGCCGAACCCGCGCACGCGCGCGAAAAACTCCGGCGAGCATACCGCAATCATGTCGCGAACGAGCTGCCTATGCGCGGCCGGTGCGTAGGCCTGACCGCGCTGGTGCGCCTCGGCCATGGCCAGGGAGTTGGCCTGCTGGAGCAGTTCAGCCGCTTCCGGGTATGCGCCCCGGGCATCGAGCACCTGGCCCAGGCCAAATAGCAGCGCGCGCCGCCAGCTAGCGCGCAGATTCGGATTGGCCAGCAACTGGCGAATGGCCGTGAGATCGGCTTCGGGCAACCGGCCGCGCAGCAAAAGGGCCAGTTGGGAATGTGCTATGGCCAGATGCGGATCGTACGACAGCGCCTCGCGCCAGCATCGTTCGGCGTCCGGCAAGTCGCCCAACTCCTGGCGCACGGCCCCCAGGTTGAAGAGAGCAGTGGCAAAATCCGGCTTATGATGGAGTGCGTCCTGGTAGTGGGCCTGCGCCTCTTCCAACTGCCCTTGGGCATGCCGCACAGCGCCCAGGCCGAAGTGAGTATCGGCGTGGGCCGGATCCAGCTGGAGCGCAAGACCGTAACGGCTCCACGCCTCGTCGTAGTTCTGTTGCTCCAGCAAAAGTCGGCCGAGGCTGCAGTGGAAGCGCGCGTTTTTGGGTTCGAGGCGCAGGGCCCGTTCGTACCAGGTCCGCGCGTCGTCCAGAGCGTTCTCTTCCTGGCGTGCCTGGCCCATGTTGTTATAAGTCATGGCCAAGCCGGGGTTGAGCCGCAACGCTTGGGCGTAGGATTGCCGCGCCTCAGCCAGACGCCCCAGGGCGCGCAAGGCGTGGCCCAGGTTGTTGTGGACGTCGGCCAAGTCGGGGCGCAGGCGGACGGCAGTTTGAAAATGGCTCAGGGCGTCGTGCAACTGGTACTGCTCGAGAAGCAATTGCCCAAGATTAGTGTGGGCGCCAGCGAGGTTCGGGTCGATCTCGACGGCCCGGCGGTAATGGTCCAAGGCGGCGGCCCGGTCGCCGAGCAGCCGGAGGACGTTGCCGAGGTTGTTCAACGCGTGGCCGAATCGGGGCCGCAGGCGCAAGGCGGTGCGGAACTGCTCGGCGGCAGCGTGGAGGTTTCCCTGGCGTTGCAGGGCCAGGCCCAGATGATTGGCCGCCTCGGGGTAGTCCGGCTTGAGGAGCAAGGCCCTGCGGCCGCAGCTGATCGCCTGATCAAACTGACCGAGAACCCGGTACGCATCGGCCAAATTGCTGTGGTACGCGGCAATGCGCGGATTGCGGGCAACCGCTCGGCCAATCAGCTCCACGGCCTGTGCCGGATTGCCGCGCTGAAGGGCGACGACACCGAGCAAGTGCAGCGCATCGGCGTGGTCCGGCTGTTCGGCGAGGATGCTCTGATAGAGGCGAGCTGCGTCGTCGAGTTGGCCACGCTGGTGATGCCGCAAGGCCAAACTCAGAGCATCGGACATGTCGCGTTCTCCCTGCCGAGAAAACGGGGGAAGCCCGAAGTGTCAGGAACGTGCCAGGAACCGTTTCAGCGTGAACTAATGGTCAGAATTGATCAACGGCCCCCGCTTCGAGTCGGCTCGAAGCGGGGGACCACCTTGGATCACGGGCTTGTAGCAACGAAATCTTGGATCGATGCCCCGGCCGAGGCCCGAATTCCAACGGTTCCGGGCCCAGCGAGGTTGCCGTCGGTAACGCTAAGCGTCGACACTCCATTCACGAACACCGTCAGCGAAGTACCAGACGTAACCAGCTGGATGGTGGCGGTGTTGCTGCCCACCGCCGCATTCTTTAGCTCGTACCAGTTGCCGCCGAGGTTGAGCCATAACATGACTTGGACAGAGCCACCCGAGTTGTACAAGCCCGCCCAATACATGTTGGAATCACCCGGGCCGCTAAAACGGGAGACGACGCCGCCATACTGACCGTTCGCCACGGTTACAAGAGCCTGCACGGTCGAATTGGCAGCTAACAACCCGTTTACAGTAGCGACGTTGACGCCGAACTGGGCGGTCGCCATGCCGCCAGACACTTGGAAATTACCAAGCCGGGTCGCCCAGCTCGAACTCAATTGACTGGAAGGGGTGCTGAAATTATCGCTAAAGGACAGGATTGGGGCCAACACGGAGGCGCTAAAGTTGTCTAACGGTGAGCCGCTTGAGGCCCGCATGCCTACAGTCCCCGTGGTCAAAAAGGTATCGTTGGCAGAAGCCACCAGGTTGTTTTGCTGGAACAGTTTCAGCGAATCGCCCACGACCTCAAAGCGGAGTGTGCCGCTGCCGCTGCCGATACCGTGGGCGAACAACTCGGCCCAAATACCGCCCACGTTGCGCCAGATCTCAGCTACGTAATTTCCACTGGTCGCATCCACGCCGGCCCAGTACATGTTGTTGTCGCCAGGGCCGCCGTACCGGGCGACCAGGCCGGAGAACTGGCCAACAATCACGTTGATATCCGCTTGGACGGACACATTGGCCACATTGACGCTGTTGAGGGTGGCGACGTCCAGGCCGGCCTGGCCCGTGGCTACGCCGCCAGCTACCTGGAAATTGCCAACCTGGTTCAACCAATTGTTACTCAGCTGCTGATTGGCTGCGATGTTGAAGCCATCGCTAAAGGGCAGAATCGCATTCGTTGCGAGATACCGCTTGGCGCTGAAGTTGGCAACCGTGGCGCCGGCACTCGCCCGAACGCCCACACTGCCGCTCGTCAACGCCGAATCTTTGGCATTGGCCACCATGCTGTTGTTCAAAAGCAATCTTAGCGATGTGCCCTGGACCTGGAAAATCAGCGTACCGCTACTGACGGCCACGTTTTGAGCCGCCAACTCGACCCAGTTGCCGCCTAGATTGCGCCAAATCTGCGCCTGACCGCCGACCAGCCCGGCCCAATACATGTTGCCGTCGCCCGGGCCGCTGTAGCGGGCCACCAAGCCGACATACTGGCCAGTGGCCAGATTGACATTGGCCTGCACGGCGACATCAGGTGCATTGACACCGTTGAGGGTAGCAACATCCAGAGTGTCGAGTCCAGCGGCCACGCCGCCGTTCACCTGGAAACTACCCACCTGGTTTAACCAATTTGGACTTAACTGCTGCCTGATCGCGGTGCTGAAATTGTCGCTGAAGGCCAAGCTGGGGTTGGTCAAACCGATGGCCGTGGCGCTGAAGTTGCCGACAGTGGCGCCGGAACTCATGCGAATGCCCACCGTGCCAACGCCGTTGATGGCCGCGTCGTTCGCCCAGGCCACCAAAGTGCCATTCAGGAATAGTTTTAACGACGTGCTGGCTGTTTCCAACCGTAGCGTGCCGCTGGTGCCCGCCACACTCTGGGCCGTTAATAGAACCCAGTTTCCGCCGACATTGCGCCAGATTTGCGCCTGGCCGCCGACCAGCCCGGCCCAGTACATATTCGTGTCGCCCGGGCCGCCATAACGGGACAGCAATCCAACGAACTGCCCTGACCCCGTTAAGTTCACATTGGCCTGGACGGCCACGTTGAGGTAGCTAAGGCTGTTGACCGTGGCAATATTCAGCCCCGTGGTGCCATTCACCAGGCCCGAATTCACGATGAAATTGCCCTGCTGGATCGTCCAGGGAGGACTCAAAGCGCCATTTACAGTGAAGTTGTCGACAAACGGGAAAGCGAAGTTGCTGACAGTCACGCCGGGCGACATGCGCACACCCGCGGAACCCGCGCCTTTAATGGAAATGTCGGTGGCGCTCGCGGCCTGGGCACCATCCACGAACAACGTCAAGTTCGAGCCGATGACGTCGAACTCCAACTGGTCATTGCCCGTCGCCGCCGCCACTGTTTGAGAAGCCAACTGTGTCCAGACTCCGCCGAAGTTCTTCAAAATCGTGGCTGTGTAGACCGTGGAAGACGTCTTCGTCAGTTCACCCAGGTACATATTCTTGTCGCCAGGTCCAGAATATCGGGCGACCAAACCAGCGAAGCTGCCGACGGCCGAAAGCTGAAAGGTGCCCAAAACTGAAACGTCTGTGGCGGACACGCCATTCACGGTGGCCAGGTTAACCGGCGCGGCATTGCCAATGCCACGAGAACCCAGGGTAGCGAAATCGCCCACGTTCTCATTCCAACCGACGCCCAGGAAGGGGATGTCGGCCCGGTTGAAATCATCCGTGAAGTTGAGCGATTCCGTCGTGGTGACCAAGACAGGAACCACTAGATTGTAGCTTTGCAGCGAGACGGGATCCTGCACCGTCAAGGTGATGTTGGCTTCGCCGGTGACGTTCGGGTTCGGAGTTAGCGTTAGAACCCGGTCGCTGGGCCCGGCGCCAGGAGTAACGGACAGATTGGCGTTGGGGATGACTCCTTGGTTGTCCGAAGTCGGCGTGACTGTCAAAGTGTTTGGCGCCGCGGGGGGCAAGTTCACCGTGAACGACACGGTGTTGTTCGTGCTGTTCATGTTGACAAACTGCTTGGGGAGGGGCTGTCTTTGGAAATTGAGCAGGGCATTCAGATCGGCCGAGGTGAGGAAAGCCGCTGCCTGACCGCCGAGGGTGCCGTCCGGTTGTAGGATGTGGTTCACCTCGGCCTGGGCTTGCAGTCGGCTGTTAGCTTGAATGGTGAACGTGCCTAATTCGACCGTGGAGTTGGCCGCCACGGTGATGTTGTAGGTCCATTCGATGTTATCGTCGCCGACAATGTTTACGGCCGAGGGCTTCAGTCCAAAACCGTGCATTACGAAGATTGTCGTTACGGCACCGGGGGGCAGACTCAGATTATTCGAAAGGCCGCCATCGGCTTCGACCCAGTTGTCATTCACGGTGGGTACGTTGCCGCCGGTGGGCGTGGTCCACTGAGTATTGACATTGAAGCCTACATTGCCGATCACGTTGATGGTCGCGCTGATGGCGGAACTGGTGTTGTTCTGGAAATAGTCGATCGTGCGCGCGAAATCGTCAGCGCCAGTGTTCGGGACGGTGATTTGCCGGCTCACGTTCAAGCCGGACATGATCTGGGTCGGCGTAACCAAGGTCAGGCCGCCGTTGGCCAATGAAGGCGTACCGAAGGACGGTTGGTAATCGGTCGCGTTTACCTGCAAGCGGTTGGCTCCATCGAAGGCATTGCTGGTCCCCTGTACCAATTGCCCGGCCCCAAAGTCAGTGGTTTGGGGATCGAAGAAAAAGCCATTCGGGGAGGTGAAGCCGGCGGCGTTAAACGCGTTCGCAGCAATGGAATCGATTTCGAGCTGACCCGGGCCGGTCGAGTTCTCGGGGATGCTCTCAACGAAATATAACCGAACCGTCGTCCCGGCGTATTTCGTGAGGTCGAAGGAATGCGACAACCAGCCAGTGTCTCCCTGGTTTTGGACGCTCGGACTGGTCGGAGTCGTAAAGGTATACGGGGTTGCGAGAACCGTCTGCGTGGTCGGATCCAGGATCTCAACCGAATAGGTTCTCGGCTGAGTAGCGGGGTTCCAGTTGACACTGTTGTTCATGTTCCATTGCAGTCGGTCCTTCCACGACAAGGTTACTGTGGATACGGCAGGAACGACAACGTCCTGATACATGGTGAACTGCATCGGCCCCGGGCCGGTGAAGGTGCCATCGAAGCCGTTGGACATGTCATGAGTGCCGTCTTGCGGAGTGGCGCCGTTTAGCCCGCCGAATTGACCAGTAGACAGAACTTGCCACGGCTTATACGGCACCGCGCCATTGGGGCTGACGTTGGTGGTCCAGCCGGTGGAGCTGTTTTCAAAGTCCCCGTTGGTAACGAGCTGCGTGGAATTCCCAGCCACCCAATCGGTGTAGTAGTTGGCGACCGTGTTGTTTCCTAGCCCGTCAAGCTGGTTGCCGAAGGCGTTGGTGATGGTGTCGTCGACGGTCAGGCGCCAAACGCCTGGGGTCAGACCGGCAAACGTCAGGGTGGCCGTGGTGCCGCTGTAGGTTACCGAGACGGGTGCTACGATCACGTCATCGGCATTTCCCAGCAAGCCGTCCGCGCCTTGATTCTGCAGTTGGTAATTGCTGGCCTGGTCGGCACCGACAACCACCTGGCTGAATTTCACTTGCAACGTGAGTGTGCCTATGGGAAGCTCGCCAGTGGTGGCCGCGCTCGGCGTAACGCTGACAACCTGCGGTGGTGGGACCGCTTCGAACACCGCGCCGAAGTTGTTGGCGCCGCCTCTGAACGCAGCGCCGTAAAGATTGCCGCTGGCATCGGCCACCAACCCGCCTTCGGGGGTTTGGCCATTCCCGCCTGTAAAACTGGAGAGGACTTGGATTTGGCCGGTACCCGCAAGCCATTCAAACACGGTACCATCGTTATTGGCGCCGCCGGCTTGGCTCGTGCCAAAAAGATTGCCGTTACTGTCGAAAATCAGGCTGGAGGTGGAGTTTAGCCCAGTAGAGTTCGTGAAACTTTGGAGCACCTGGATGTTGCCGGTGCTCTTGACCCATTCGAAGATCGTCCCGTCGTTATTAAGGCCGCCGCTAAAGGTCGTGCCGTAAAGATTGCCGGCACCATCGGCAATAACTCCAGAGTAGGAAGCGGTTCCGGTTCCCGCCGCCCCTCCGGTGAAATTGCCCAGCACCTGGATGTTGCCGCTGCTCTTGACCCATTCGAACACCGTGCCAAAGTTGTTGCTGCCGCCGGAAGTGGTAGTGCCATAGAGATTGCCGCTGGCGTCGGTAATCAATCCGGCGACGGGGCTTTTGCCCTGGGCAGCGGTGAAACTGGCGAGGGCATTGATGTTGCCGGTGCTCTTGACCCATTCGAACACCGTGCCAAAACCATTAGCGCCTCCGGCCGTGGTGGTGCCATAGAGATTGCCGCTGCCGTCAGCAATCAGGGTACATTCCGGGGTCTGTCCGTTTGATGCCCCGGCGAAACTTCCGAGAACCGTGATAGTGCCGCTGCTCTTGACCCATTCGAACACGGTGCCCAAACCATTGGCGCCGCCTGCAGAAGTGGTGCCATAGAGATTGCCATTGCTGTCAGCAATCAGGCCGGATTCGGGATTTGTCCCCGTGCCAGTATTGCCGCTGGTGAAATTGGCGAGAACTTGGATGCTGCCAGTGCCCTTGATCCATTCGAAAATCGTGCCCAGGTTATTGGTGTTGGTGCTGCCCAGGGTGGTGGTGCCAAAAAGATTCCCGTTACTGTCCTGGAGCAAGGAACCGAATGCGGGATTGGCGCCATTACCCGCCGGCCCCGTATTTACCTGGGGACCGGTGAATGCGGCGAGATCGGTAATGGTATAAGCTGGCGTGATCCGGTCTTCGAGAAGTTCGAGGCGTGGGCGCGATCGGCGAAGGTTGCGCTTTGGTGGATTCAATTTCGCACAACGAGCAGCTTTCCGGTCAATTTTTTCAGATCGAAGCCAATGAGTTAAAGAATTCCACATCGACATAGGGGGTACCTCAGATCGAAGACTCGGGGACGGGACAATGCCATATCAGCCGAAAAAATAGATAAGGCCGAAGAAAACTCATTTCTTGCTATCAGAACCAAACAGGAGTGCGCGCACCGCAAACACAACAACCCCAATTCGTGCAGTGAGAACCCTGGTTTCGGGGCGAATCGAAACCGGCACTTTGATCGTTAGGCCAGCTTGGCAAGTCAGTCACCGCGCTGGCGACAAGGCCGCCAGCGCGCGAGTCAGTCCTGGTATGAATCTGGTCTGAACTATCAGTTTTCTCAGATGTTAGCTCCGAATTTGCGAGTCCGTCCCCCTTCTAATACGAAGGGTTTGCCCAAATTACCAGATTTTTTTCCAAAATCTGAAAAAAAACTTTGAAATAACCAAGGACGCCGACGGCTCACTCAAGGTCATTTAGCCATTCGCGGGGAAAACGGGGCGGGAAAAAGGCAACAAAGGCCGGGGTTTGAAATCGTCATAAATTGCCTCAGGCGCGACGCCAAGTCGAACAATGACTTCGCGAAAACGGCCGCGTCCGAGGTTAATGTTTTGCAGACGCACGGTCTAATATGGAGCTGTTACTTCTTCTTCAAATGCTTGTCGAAGAAAGCGAACATGGCCTTCTCGGCGGTGTCGGCATCCTGGCCTTTGAAGCCGTGGCCGGCGCCGGGAAGCGTCAGCAGCTCGGCCTCGACGCTGGCGGCCTTGAGCCTATCCACCAGCCAGTCCGCTTGTTCATGGGCCACATATTTGTCTTCCGTTCCATGAATGCACAGAGTGGGCGCGGCGTTCGGAGTCACCCAATAAAGCGGGCTGGCGCGCACGTGCTGCACGCGCGCCTGTTCCAGGTTGCCGCCCAGAAATAGCGGCAGGACCTCGGCCGCGTCTACGCTTTTGCCATACGACTTGGTGAAATCGCTTGGCCCGAAGTAATTCACCACGCAGGCGACCTTGCTCGACTGTTCGGAGTTACCGCCATTGCCTTCGAATTCCTTCACATCGGACGTGACACCGAGAAACTGGGCCAAATGACCGCCGGCCGATCCGCCCGTCACGCCAATGCGATTCGGATCGACGCCGTACTTGCCGGCATTCGCCCGTGCCCAGCGCACCGCTGCTTTGACATCATGAACCGCCGCGGGAAACGGATACTTGGGCGCCAGGCGATAGGTGACCGTCATGGTCACATAGCCATGCTGGGCCAGGCGAATGCACAAGGCATCGTAGCCTTCGCGTTTGCCGGCCCGGAAGCCGCCGCCATGAATGCAAATGACAGCGGGCAACGGGCCATCGGCTTTCTTGGGCCGGGCCAGATTCAATTGCAAGTGCTGGTTGTCGGGGTTGCTGTATTCGATTCCGGTTTCAAACTGCACGCCTTCCGGTACGGCCGGTTGCTTCTGGGCAGTCGCAGCCGAATTGCAAACGAGGGAAAGGATCAAGGTGAATGCCGATGCAGCAGCGGTAAACAATCGGGATGAAAAACGCAGCATGATGAACGACTCCAAGTTGAGGCCATCTTCGCATACACCTATGCTTTCTCGGCCGCCACGGCCAGCTTGCCTCGCGCGCCAGATAACTGGTGATTCACGCCACAATCGTTTGCTGCCGGTGGCTTTGAAGAAGGGCTTAGAAAATGCGGCATGCTTTGGCGCAACGGCCGGCCGGAAAACCAAAATACTCGAGCAGCTGCTGCACGAGTACTTCCGATCGCTTTCAGGCATTTATACCAAGGGTGAGTGACGGGATTCGAACCCGCGACATCCTGATCCACAGTCAGGTGCTCTAACCAACTGAGCTACACCCACCACGGCTAGATTTCATATTAACGTCGCTCCTTTTTAAGGCAAGATCAAGCCCTTGCAGGCGGCTGTTAGCTTGCATACAACTCATTCGTCCTGTTTACTGCGATACCCGGCGCGCCGGGGTTCCTGCGTTTCCTGACCCCAAACGAGGTTTGCCATGTCCACGCGTTTTCAAATGATTCTGATCGGCGTAATTGCGTTTCTGCTCGGAACTCTGCTGGCCCAAAACCTGCCATATGCTCACGCTCAGCAAGAGCCCAAGGGGCCCAAGTGGCAATGGGGCCTTGGATTGAAGGTTCGTGCCGGCACCGAGGATAATTTCACCGAGAAGACCAAGAAAATCGGCATCGAAGTTTTCAAAGATGAGAACAATGGCAATTTGATTTACATTTCGGAGACGGGGTCGATTGCTGTGGTGCCGGGGAAATGAGGTAACAAGATGAGGGGGTGAGCGGTGAATGGTGCATGTGACCCGCGGGGCTCGAAGACTCGCCCCGCGGCTTGAGATGGGTTCGGCCACCACTCACCACTCACTCTTTACAATTCATGTTGCCAGCCTTTTGGTTCCAAAGGTCGGCGCTTGCCGGCTTGTTCAAGCCACAGCCCCTTTTCCACGAACTCGCCAATTTTAAATAACGTGATGCCAGCTATCGGCTGATCCCGCAACAAACATTCTCCATCGGCGGGAGCCACCGCAAAGGCCAATTCGAAATCTTCTCCATCGAAGAGCGCTTGCTCCAATTGCGCTGCAGCGGGCGAAAGCGGAACGTTCTCGGCCCGCAACACGGCGCCGCAGCCGCTCTCGTCGCAGATGTGGCCGACATCGGCGGCGAGGCCGTCGCTAATGTCGATCATCGCGTGCAGATGCACGCGTTCGTTTAATTGCAGTGCTTCGCGCACCCGCGGCGTGAAGTCGAGGTGCTTGCCGCGAATGCTGCCGCCGAGCGGGCCGGTCACCAGTAGCCAATCGCCGGGCTTGGCGCCGCTGCGCAGGACGGGACCGCGCCCATGAGGTTCACCCAGCACGGTCGCCGAGATGACCAGCGGCCCGTTCCAGCTATTGGTGTCGCCGCCGACGATGGAAGTGTAAAAAGCATCGCCAACCTCACGCAGACCACGATACAATTCTTCTGCTAACTTCGAATCGCCAGTTCGCGGCAGGGCGACCGCAAGCACTGCGGCCACCGGAATTCCGGCCATCGCGGCGATGTCGCTGAGATTGGCGGCCATCGTTTTGCGGCCAACGCGAAACGGCCCCGCTTCCGCAAGATAGAAGTCCACGCCATCCATCAGCATGTCGGTCGTCACCAGGCAAGGCCGGCCACTGGACCAGTCGAGTACTGCCGCATCATCGCCGGGGCCTACCAGTACGCGTCGGTTAGCCGGGGCGTGCCGGCGCAACCAATCGATGTAGTCGAATTCGCCCATTTTTTTCATCATACGGCTTGGCGATAACAATTAGCCTTTTCCCGATGCCCATTTCGGCAAGAACTCCGTAGAATTGCCCTTCACTCGCATTCCTTTCCGTTCCGTGGATTTCCTGAAGGAGAAGCATCATGTCGAGCAAACGACTTGCCGCGCTCGTGGCGTTGGTGTTTGGACTCTCGATAGGCACGATGTGGGCCGAAGATAAGATTCCCTCGATCGAAGACATCATGGGGAACCAACACTCCAAGGACGGAACGCTGGACAAGATCTCCGCTGCGATGAAACAAGATAAGCCGGACTGGGACAAAGTTCAGGATTGGAGCAAGGAATACGTGAAGGATATTTCGCTCCTGGGTAAGAACAAAACGCCGGAAGGAAAGGGAACCGCGCAACAGTGGAAGGAATGGACGAAACAACTCGCCAACTCGGCCAAGAACCTGGATGAGCAAGCGAAGAAGAAAGACAAGGAAGGCGTGACCAAGGCAATCGCGAAGATTAAACCCGAACAATGCATGCGCTGCCACGACAAGTTCCGCGACTAGCCAAGCAATCGCCAGAGAATTCAGTGCCAAAGGGAATGGTGAGATCCGATGAATCGAGCAGTTTGGGCAATGCGCGGCAGCATTCTCTTTTTATTCGCCGGCTACGCCTGCTGGATGTTTCCAACAGGGTTGCTGGCCGCAGAGCAATTGCGCCGCTTCGCGCTGGAAGGAAGCAGCCCGCGCCTGGTTGCTTCGCTCGGCGTACCTGCCGGTTTGTGTGTCTTGCTCAATGCGCTTTTGATGACGCGGCTGTGCACTCTGGTAGTGCGGGCGAAGTGGCCGATGCTGCCGGTGCTGACCATCGCCAGCTTGCTGGGACTGATCGCGCTGGGTCTGGGACCGATGGCGGGACCGGTTTTTACGCTTGAATTGCCGGCGCCGGCGGTCTGGCGCTGGCTCCAGGTCGGTGCGGGAATCGTGCTGGCTGCCTCCCTTCTTCTAGTGCCCCCAGGAGCGACGACGAAAGCACGCTTCTTTCTTTGGGATCGTTCCCATTCGGCTAACTGGGACGCGCGACGAGCACTGGCGGCCGCCTTCGGCCAGGGGCTGCTTCTGGTGTTGGCCGCGGGATGGACTGGCCGGAACGTGGAATTCGGTAGCACGGCGCCGCCGCAAGTGGTGTGGCTGCTGGCCGGCTTTGCTGTGGGAATCTTAATCACGGCTATTCAGAGATTCCCAATCCGCCAGTCTGGCTTTGTCGCCATTGGCGCCTTGGTGGCTATGGTCTGCCTGGCCATTCATTGGGCCGCGCCCGCCTTACGTTGGCCGGTTGGCTTCCTCGGCATGGCTCTCGGTCTCATGCACGTTCCGGCGCGCAATTACCTGCTCATCAGCGTTCCGCCAGCGCAACGCGGGCTAGGGCTCGCTTTATTTGGCGGGATGCAATTGATCGGTGCCGTTACCGGATTTGCGATGCTTCAAATCGCGCCGCCATGGATTTGGTTCTTGGTGGCCGTTGCGGTTGTGACAGTTACTATCCGGTTATTATTTCGAGAGATGTTTGAGCAAATCCTTGAAGTCGTTCTTTGGCCGCTGTACCGGATCAAAGCGTATGGGCCGGGGGCAAACCTGCCGCCCATGCGCGGCCCGATGATTGTGCTGGCCAATCATTCGGCATGGTTTGATCCGCTCTGGTTGTGCAAGGTGGTGCCGTTCCGCATTCGGCCGATGATGACCGCGCGCTTTTACGATCTGCCCGGAGTCCGCTGGCTGATGAAGCACGTGGTCCGCACCATTCGCGTGTCGGAACCCAGCTTTCGGCGCGAGCTGCCGGAAGTACAAGAAGCGATTGCTGGGTTAGCCGATGGCGACGCAATCATGATCTTCCCCGAAGGTTGGTTGCGGCGCAAAGAGGATCACTCCTTGCGGCGCTTCGGGCAAGGCATCCACCAGCTGTTGAAAGCGCATCCGCAGACACCGGTCATGGTGTGCTGGATCGAAGGCGGGTGGAAGAGCTTTGCATCGTACTGGAAGGGCCCGCCCACCAAAAACAAGCGCATGGATTTCTGGCGGCGCATTCGAGTTGGCATTTCGGCGCCGGAGATTTTGAAGCCGGAGTTGTTGGCCGATCACCGGGCGACCCGGCGCTATTTGATGCAAGCATGCCTGCAGACCCGCGCCTTCCTCGGCCTGACGCCGCTGCCGGCCCCGAGCTTTGTGAGCAGTGGCGAAGAGGACGCGGAAGAGGCCTGTGCGGCCACTTGAGGGGGTGACAAGGTGAGGGGGTGACAGGGTGACAGGGTGACCAGTTTGGAGTAGAGCGCGTCTGTCTCAACGAAGCACAAAAAGTGTCTCTAAAAGACCTTGTTACCTTGTCACCCCCTCACCTTGTCACGCGTTCACTGCGAATTCCTCTTACGAAGCCAGACCAATATCTTTTCCCATCCAGCACCGCTCCTTCTGCTATAATGAGCAACTTCTCAGCGGAAGGAGAACGCACCATGGCCGAAGTAATTCGCCCGCGCATTGGCTTCTTGGGGGCCGGCCAGATGGCGGCCGCACTCGCCCGTGGCTGGACCAACGCGGGCCTGCTTAGTGCCGAAGACGGCCTGGCCAGCGACCCCAGTCCCGAAGCGCGCACGCAATTCCAGAACCGCACCGACTGGCGAGCCATTCCTTCCAATCGCGACGTCGTTGTGGATTATGACATTCTGATTCTCGCCGTGAAGCCGCAAGTCGTTTCCGGGCTACTGCATGACGTTCGGCCTTTGCTCAAACCAAAACACTTACTGATCTCCATTGCCGCCGGAGTTCCACTGCAAAAGCTCGGCGACGAATCGGGCGGCGCTTGCCGGCTCATCCGCGTGATGCCGAATACGCCCTGTCTGATCGGCGCTAGCGCAGCCGGTTATTGCCCCGGCCCGAATGCCACGCCGGAAGACATCGCGCTGGTGGATCGTCTCTTCAACGCCGTGGGCAAGGCGTATCGCCTTGGCGAGCATTTGCTCGACGCTGTCACCGGTCTAAGCGGCAGCGGCCC
>DATGHS010000346.1:0-4122 GCA_035307785.1 Gemmataceae bacterium | reverse complement strand
TGCACGTGACCCACTTTAGCATCGGCTTCTTCGGGTCGTTGTTCGGCATCTGCAAATTCAAATGGGGTGAGACCACTTACAAGATTGGGTGGGTGCCTCTCGGTGGCTTCGTGCGCATGGTGGGCGAGGGGAATGAAAGCGAAGAAGGCGAAGATGATCCGCGCTCGTACAAGAACAAGCCGGTCTGGCAGCGGATGATCATTATCTCGGCCGGCGTGTTCATGAACCTCGTGCTGGCCTGGATATGTTACATCGGAATCTATGCCACGTCGGGAGTACCCCGGCAGCCCGGCGTTATTGGCACTACTGAACCGGGCGGTCCGGCTTGGGAAAAAGGATTACGTCCTGGAGACCGGATTGTGCAAATCGGATCGCAGCATGATCCATATTTCGAAGACCTTCGTCGCGTGGTGCAACATTCAAAACGTGGCGAGGCCCTGCCCCTCGTCTACGAGCGCTATGGGAACGGTAAGATGCAGCGCTTGGAGACGGATATCACGCCGTTGCGCGATGACCAGGTGCTTGCACCCATGTTGCTCATTGGGAATTCGCGACTGGCCGTGTTGGAGCCAGAAACCAAGCGAATTTTCGGATTCGAACGGCCGTGCCTTCCGGGCAGTGCCGCCGATCATGCCACGCCGCCGCTGGCTCCCGGCGACGAAGTCATTGCGGCCACCGATCCCGACAATCCGCAACAGGTCACACCATTGCGTGAAGATCCGCGCTTTCCCAGCCTGAAGCAGTACGACTTTTACGATTTGAACATGCGCTTGCAGCGCCTGGCGGGCAAACCCATTGTCCTGCGCGTTCGGCGAGCCGGCGCCTCGTCACCTATTGACATTAGCGTTGCAGCGGCATTCACAAAGATGCTCGGCTTGCGCATGAAGATGGGGCCGATCACGGCCATCCGCGAAAACTCGCCCGCTGCGAAGGCGGGAATTCGGGCGGCGCGCGGCAAGGAGCCGGGCGATGTTCTGACCGCAATCGAATTCACCGACTCAACAGGCAAGCACCGCAAGTTTTCCACGGTTCCCGGCCCAGACGAAGAAGCACTCGATCCATCCCGCTTACCGACCCAGCTGGCTATGGAAGCAGCGCGGCAGCAGGAGGGTTTTCCCATCACGTTAACTGTGTTGCGGCCGGAAGGTCATCAGGGGCAGGCTCCGGCGAAGGTCGATGCTTCCTGGGAGAAAGGATGGGATTTGTTCGATTCGGACACGATGCTCACTACGTCGCCGCTACCGTTGCCCGGCCTGGGCTTGGCGTACACCATTGAACCAACGATCGAAGGCATCGAACCGAACTCCCCCGCAGCGGCCACGAGTTTGAAACCAAACGACGTAATTACCCGCGTCGAGATCAAAGCATCGAACGGCAAAAAGGAAAAGACCGAAGCCTATGAGGCCGACAAGATTCAGTGGGGCGTGTTGCTTTCGTCGCTTCAAGATACCGTTGACGCGGAGGTGACGCTGACCACGAGCAATGGTCAAAAAGTTACCCTCAAGCCACAGGAAGATCCCACTTGGCCGCGTTACAATCGCGGCTTCATCTTCCAGTCCGAAACACAATACCAAAAGGCCGATTCAATCGGGGACGCTTTCGTGCTTGGCTCGAAGCGACTATTTAGTCAAATCACGCTCATTTACGGCAACTTGAAATCGGTGGGCACTGGTCGGGTTTCTGTGAAAACGTTCGCCGGGCCATTTAGTATCTTCACGCTGGCATTCGACTTCGCGGGCAGGAACACAGTCGAGTTAATCCTTTTCATTGCGCTCATCAGCGTGAACTTGGCGGTTGTCAACTTTTTGCCAATTCCGATTTTGGATGGCGGGCACATGGTGTTCCTCGCTTACGAAGGAGTGCGCCGGAAGCCGCCGTCGGAAAGAGTGCGCGTGGTGCTCACTCTGCTCGGTGCGGTTGCAGTCATCGGCTTGATGATCTTTACCGTTGGCCTGGATATATTCCGCTTGTTTATCTGGCGCTAACTCGCAACGTTGGCCGGTTCCCACCATGCGCACCCTCCTGATTTCCGACATTCACGCGAACTGGCCGGCGCTGGAGGCGATTCGCGAGCCGTTCGACCAGTGCCTGTGCCTGGGCGACCTGGTCGATTACGGCTGCGAGCCGGGGCCGGTCATCGACTGGGTCTGCAAGCATGCGAAAGTGTGCATTCGCGGCAACCACGATCACATGGTGGCCCAAAACGTGGTCACGAATGGAATCGGTGGCTTTCGCTATCTTTCCGGCGTCACGCGCGGCCTTTCGCGTGAACGCACAACCCCGCAGCAACGCCGCTATCTGGCCGGGCTGCCCGTCACGCAATTCCTGAACATTGGCGGCATGAATGTCATGCTGGTGCATGCCACGCCGCGCGATCCGCTCGATGAATTCGCTCTGCCCGATGTTGAATTCTGGAAACGCCGCATCGAAGGACTCAACGTCGATCTGGTCTGCGTGGGCCACACGCATTACCAATATTTGCTCGACGCGGGTCGCACGCGCATCCTCAACCCCGGCAGCGTCGGCCTGCCGCGCGACGGCGACTGGCGCGCCGCCTATGCCATTCTGGAATTCGGCCATATTTCGCTGCACCGCGTGGAGTATCCGGTCGAGCGCACGCTGGCCGCGCTGGCAGCCAGCCCGCTGCCGGAATTGGCAAAGAAGTCGCTGGCGGAGCTGTATCGCACCGGTAGGTTGCAGAATGGCAATCACAAGGCGAAGAGCGAAAGTGCGGAACCCGCCAATGCGGAGCGGGGATAGAATAGAGCAGGTAATGCGCAATCGTCGGCTTCAAGGAGACGTGGGAAATGAGCAGCATATCAATTGAATTACCAGACGAGGTAAAAGCCCAACTGACCGAGCTTTCGCGCGAAGAAGGCGTGTCGCCAAATGAATTGGTTACGTCTGCTCTGAAGGACTATTTCTTCATTCGCAAATTCCGGCGTCTGCGCGAGAAGATGATGTCGCAAGCGCCGGAAAAACTTACCGATGAAGATGTCTTTGAGCGGATCTCATGAGAGTCGTAGTTGACACGAATGTCCTCATCTCCGCCTTCATTGCCACCGGCAAATCTCATCGTGTGCTGGAGCATTGTGTTCTTCATCACACTGTTGTTCTTTCGCAGTTCATTCTCGAAGAGCTTCGGGAGAAACTGATTGCCAAGTTCCACTATGCCAGCGAAGCGGCCGACGAAGTAGTCGGCCTGCTGCAATCCAAAATCAAATTGGTCGTGCCGGTAGCGTTGCCGTCGCCCGTCTGCCGGGATTCAGATGACGATATCCTTCTGGCGACCGCCCTCGCGGGCGGCTGCGAGCGTATCATAACCGGCGACAAGGATTTGTTGTCGTTGCGGCAGTATAACAAGATCGCGGTCGTGAGCCCGTCCGATTTCGCCCAACAGGAAGCCGTATCATGAGCGAATCTTTCCCCTACGTCGAAGAAGTCGAACTCCAGGGGCACATCATCGATTCTTTGCTGCTGCCCAAAGTGCTGGATGAAATCCTCACTCGCGGCGGCTCGTATGAACTCAAAGACATTCGCATTGGCCGGCAGCAAGCCGACCCCAGCTACGCCAAGCTCGCGGTGCGCGCTCGCACGCAGGAACAATTGCAGGAAATCCTCGACGAGATTCACGACCATGGCGCCGTGCCCACCGACACCGGCGATTGCCAAACCGTGCCGGCCGACATGGACAGCGCCTTCCCGGAAAATTTCTACAGCACCACGAACTTCCGCACGCAGGTCCGCCTCGGCGGCGAATGGATCGACGTGGAAGATCAGGAAATGGATTGCGGCATCTTGATCGACCCGGAAGGCGCGGCCGCCCGCTGCATTCCCATGATCTCGGTCCGCAAGGGCGACAAGATCGTCGTGGGCCATCAAGGCGTGCGCGTTCTGGCAGCGGAAACGCAGGCTCGCCGAAGCCTGTTCGAATTCATGGCCAGCCCGGTTTCCAGTGAAAAGCCCAAGGGCGTGACGGTGCGGGAAATTGCCAACGAGATGCGGCGAACGAAGCAAGCGAACGAAAAGATTCTGGCCGTACTCGGCCCCGCAGTGGTCCATACCGGCGGCAGCGAACTGGTGTGCCGGCTCATTCGCCACGGCTTCCTGAATATTCTCTTT
>DATGHS010000345.1:0-7829 GCA_035307785.1 Gemmataceae bacterium | reverse complement strand
TGCATGAAAACAAGGTGGTGTTGATCGATGAAGGCACCGGCCGCGCTCAGCCCGACCGTCACTGGCGCGACGGTTTGCACCAGGCGGTGGAAACTAAGGAGGGCGTGCCGATCACGAAAGCAACTGAGCACGCCGCCCAGATCACGTACCAGAGCTATTACCGGCTCTACAAAAAGCTGGCCGGCATGACCGGAACCTGCGCTCAGAACTGGTTTGAAATCTTCCGCGTGTACTGGACCTGGGTGGTGTGCGTGCCCACGAATAAGCCGTGCATTCGCGAGCATTGGCCCGACGTGGTCTTCGCCAACGAGAGCGCGAAATTCGACGCGGTAGTCAAGGAGGTCCAGCGGTTGAACGCTCTGGGCAGGCCGGTGCTCATTGGCACGCGCTCAGTGGACAAGTCCGAAGAGGTGAGCCGTCGCCTCAAAGAAATCGGCATCGATCATGACGTTCTGAACGCCCGTTATCACGCTCAGGAAGCCGAAATCGTGAAACGAGCCGGTCAGTTGGGGAAGGTAACCGTGGCCACAAACATGGCCGGTCGCGGTACCGACATCAAGCCGGAGCCAAAAGTGCTCGAAGTCGGCGGGCTGCACGTGCTCGGCACCGAGCGGCACGAGTCGCTGCGCATCGACCGTCAGCTCGTCGGCCGTGCCGGCCGCCAGGGCGATGTCGGCAGCGCGCAATTCTTCCTCTCGTTGGAAGACGATTTGCTCGAAGGCCTGGGCGAAGACCGATTTGAAAGGTTAAAGGAAACCGGCCGGAAAGGCGGCGACGGCGACTGGCAAAGCTACTTTCCCAGATTCCGCGCCGCCCAGCGCCGCCTCGAGCGCAAACATCGTCGTCAGCGCATCGACCTCATGATGTGGCACAGGCAGCGCGAAGAGATCCTGAAAGAATTGGGCGCGGATTTGCATGTGGATTGAAAAACCAGAAGTAAGAATTCAGAATAGCGCGAATTTACCTTTCTGACTTCTGATCTCTGACTTCCGACCTCTGATCTTCCGGGGGCGTCCCCTTTCCCGCGCGAATATACTCCGCGCGCTGGCGCTCATACTCTTCCGGCGTAATCAGATCCAGTTCCACGGTTTCCTTCTTTGCTTGCTGCCGAAAAATCTGTTCCAGGAATGGAATGCACCAGCCGCAGCCGGTGCCGGCGCCGCCGCATTCGGAAAGCTGGCTCGCCACCTTGGGCTGGTGAATTCGCGCGTAATTCATGAGCTTGCGACGCGACACGTGGAAGCAGTAGCATATCTTGTCATCAAGGTTCATGGCGGTCTCGCGCGGGGCGGTCGCCGCTAGCGACTTAGCGCTGACCTTTGGATTTCTCGAGCGCAAAGCCGCAAGCGGCATATTGGTATATTACCGCAAAGGATGTGAGTTGTGGAACAGCCAGTAATTTTGTGCGGGCTGGGGCGCGTGGGTTGGCGCGTTCTGGAATTCTTGCGCGCCGCGGGGATGCCAGTGGTCGTGGTAGATACGCACGCTCGCGCCGACGATCCGCGCTTGCAGCAAGTACGGGTGGTGCGCGGCGACTTCCGGGAGCCAGCCGTGCTGAGCCAGGCGGGTATCGAGAACGCCCGCGGTGTGCTGATCGTGGCGAGCGACGATCTGGTAAACATTGCTGCGGCCCTGGCAGCTCGGCGGCTCAACGCGAACGTGCGCATTGTCGTGCGCATGTTCAACCAGAACTTGATCCCACGCCTGGGCAAAGCGGTCTCCAACATTTATGCCCAATCGGTGTCGGCACTGACCGCGCCGCTTCTGGCCCTTTCCGCTCTTACGGGCGAAGGGCTCGGCGCGTTTACCATCCAAGACGAGCGTTGGCAAATTGTCCGGCTTGCCGTGGGGCCGAATTCGCCGCTCATTGGCCACCGCATAGCGGAGCTGGCTGCTCATTTCGAAGTGCAGGTGCTGGCCCAGCACGGCCACGACGAACCGGCGCCTCGGTTACTGCTCCACGTCAATAGTGAAGCACAATTGAAAGTTGGCGACTCGCTCGTCGTCTGCGGCGAACCTCACCACCTCTCCAAATTGATGCCATTAGGCGAAGGCGAAGAATGGGAATCGCTGCTGGCCGGGGTCCGTTTTGCCGGCCGCATTCGCCGCTATGGCCGTATGCTGTGGCGAGCCCTGGTGGAAGTGGACCTCGCACTCAAAATCTGCGGTTCCGTGTTATTCGTGGTGGTCGTTTGCAGCACGATCATTTACTGGCGCTTCGGCCTCTCCACTTCCTTGCCCGACGGTTTGTATCGGACCATCAGCATCATTGCCACCGGGGCGGACATGAAGGCGGATACCTACGAAGGCTGGCAGAAGATTTTCGTCAGCTTCCTGCGGATCACCGGCGCCGTGCTGACGGCGGCGTTTACCGCCATCTTCACCAACTATCTGTTGCGCGCGCGGCTCGGCGGAGCGCTCGAGATTCGCCGCATTCCCGATAGCGGCCACATTGTCGTCTGCGGTCTGGGCAATGTGGGCTTTCGCGTGGTCAAGGAGTTGCTCGATTGCGACGAGCAAGTTGTGGTTATTGAGCGCTCGCGCGACAATCCGTTCATTGGCACCTGCCGGCGGCTCGGAGCTGCCGTCATTATTGGCGATGCCACGCTGCTGGACGTGCTCAAGCAGGCTCGGGCCGGCGCCACGCGGGCCGTGGTTGCGGCCACGACCAATGACCTGATCAACTTGGAGATCGCACTGCTAGCCCGTGAGATCAATCCAAAACAGCGCGTGGTTGTGCGGCTCGTGGATGCGCAGTTGGCCGAGACTGTTCGCGACGCGGCCAATATTCGCCTGGCATTGTCGCTGCCGGCACTAGCGGCCCCGGCATTCGTGGCGGCACTCTACGGCGATCGTGTGCAGAGCATTTTCCGCATCGGCCACGAGATGCTCGGCGCGGTGGAGCTACTCGTCCAGCCCAACGATCCGTGCTTAAAAGATCAGTTCATCCGCACCCTGGAAGTGGACTACGGATTAGTCCCGCTGGCAGTCCCGATGCATCACGGAATCATTACCGAGGCGCAACTCGGCTATCGCCTGCAGGAAGGCGACCGGTTTACCGCTGTCGGGGTACTGCCAGACCTGGAGCGCATCTTCCGCCGCGAGCCGGCCCCAGCCGAATGGAGCCTGGAAGTGACCGCTATCCCCATTCCCGCGCGGGCTCAGGTGGCGCTGCTGGTCCGCACCGAAAATGGCTGCTCCGCCGTAGATGCGGAAAAGGCACTCGAAAAATTGCCGTTGCGCCTGGGCAAACCGCGCACCCGTGGCCAGGCGGAAGAATTACTTTCGTTACTGGTGCGCGAAAAGGCGCAAGCGAAGCTTGTGCAAGTGAAACCGTGACTTGAGGTGCGGTTCTAAAAACTCCAACAAAAGGGTGGGTTAGCCCGAAGCGCAAGCGAGGGCATTTCCCTTTGTTCTCGTTTGCGCTTCGGGCTAGCAGCCACAAAATAGGAGCTTTATTGCATGTTCTCGGGGAGCCGAGCTGCGTAAGCGACCGGGTTGCGGCGCCGCGGCCCGGCGCCTTACGGCGCTCGGCTCGCCAAGTCTCACCCCAATTTCCACGGCTTGCGGTATTCGTAGTGCAGCAACTCATTCGCTTGCGGGCAATTCGTGACCATCTCCTTCTTTGCGTCCCACTCTAGCCGCATCTTCGTTTTCAGCGCGATGTTGGCCAGCAGGCTCATGGTGGTGCTGCGGTGGCCGATTTCGACGTCAGCATTGGGCTTTTCGCGGCTCTTTACGCAGTCGATGAAGTTGCGGGCATGCTGCACGGTGAGGTCGCCGTCGTCGGCCGTGCCTTTCTCGGCCTTCGCGCGCGGCGACTTGGGAGTCTGGAACTGGCCCAGCTTTTCGGGCATGACTTCATATTCCCGCTCGCTGATGTACAGGGCACCGAGCGTGCCGCGCAGTTCAACTTCGCCTTTCGTAAGGGCCGGCAACTGACTCGCTTCGTACTGGCCGAAGATAGCCATGCGGCCGGAGGCAAATTCGAAGACGGCCTCCATCGTGTCGGGGATGGTGCGGTCGTCGTCGATGGCGTAGCGGCCGCCTACGGCGACCACGGCCGACGGCGCTTCTTCGCCCGTCAGCCAACGGATGGCGTCGAGATAATGCACGCCCCAGTTACCCATTTGCGACGAATAGAGTTCGTGCCAGCGGAACTTGTACGGATGAATCGTGGCCTGGAATTTGCGCTCTGGCCGGGGGCCGAGCCACATGTCCCAGTTCAGGTTCTTGGGCGAATCGGTCGGCTCCGCCTTGCCGATGCCGTCTGGGTACATGTCGCTGAGCCGGTAGCAGCGGCTCACGGTCACTTTGCCAATCTTGCCGCCCTGCATTTCGTTGGCGAGCTTCGCATATAGCCGTGAGGAACGGCGATGCGTGCCCACCTGCACCACGCGCTTGGTCTCACGGGCCACTTCGACCATGCGCCGCCCTTCGCGGATGGTGATCGACAATGGTTTCTCACAGTACACGTCCTTGTCGGCTTTACAAGCGGTGATGGTCATGATGGCGTGCCAGTGGTCTGGCGTGGCGATCACGACTGCATCCACGTCTTTCGAGTCGATCAGCTTGCGGAAGTCCCCATGTGTCGCGGCCTTGCCGTCGAAGCGCGCGCTAGCTTTTTCGAGTGAAGGTTTCCACACGTCGCAGAGTGCGGTGACCTGAATGTCGTTGAGTTTCGTGAAGGCGTCGAGCAACTGGCCGCCGCGGTTGCTAACGCCGATGAAACCGAGCTTCACGCGCTCGTTGGCGCCGAGCACGCGCTGGTAGGAAACGGCCGTGAGGCCCAAAGCGCCGGCAGCGGCAGTATGAAAAGTGCGCCGAGTCATTTTGCGAGCAGGCATGAGGGTGCTCCGAAGAGAAGGAGAGGAAATAGGGCGTTGAAGTAGTAGTAGGCAGAAGAGCGAAAAATGGCGAGCGTCGAGCCGCAAGGCCGCCGTGTTCGCCTCTCACACGTCGGCCTTGCGGCCCGATGTTCGCCAAGAACCTTATCCAATCGCCGCCGTTACCGACGCGACCAGCTCCGCTTCTTGCTCTGGAAACACCGTGCGCAGATCGAGCAGCAGATGTCCGTCTTGAATACGGCCCAAAACCGCCGGCGTTCCCGTGCGCAGCCGTTCGGCCAGAACGTCGTCGCTGCGGCCTTTCGCGGCAATGGCCACGGCGATTGACGGCATCGCCTGGGCCGGCAGTGAGCCGCCGCCGACGAAAGTCTGCGTTTCCTGAACGCTGGCCTTCACGCCGGAAATGCTTCCTAGCTGTGTCGCTACAGCCTTTGCACGATTTCGCAATTCTTCCAGCGGCATGGCCAGCATGCGCAGCACCGGCACATCGCGCCAAGCGCGCTGTTCATCCAGATACAGTCGAAGCGTGGCTTCCAACGCGGCCAGCGTCATCTTATCGAGGCGAAAAGCGCGCATCAGCGGGTCGCGTTCGATCCGTTGAATGAGGTCCTTGCGGCCGACGATGATTCCAGCTTGCGGGCCGCCCAACAGTTTGTCGCCGCTGAAGAGCACCAGGTCCGCCCCGGCCGCGACGCTGGTGCGGATCATCGGTTCGTCCTGGAATCCCAGCCCGCTAAGATCGGCCAATTGGCCGCTGCCTACATCGTCAATCACTGGCAGATTGTGCTTTCGGCCGAGGGCCACGAGTTCTTCCAGGCTGGCGCTTTCCGTGAAGCCGATCACGCGGTAGTTGCTGTGATGCACCCGCATCAGCAGCGCCGTATTCGGATTGATTGCCTTTTCATAGTCGGCAATCCGCGTAATGTTCGTGGTGCCCACCTCGCGGAGCGTGGCGCCACTGACGGCCATGATTTCGGGAATGCGGAAGCTGCCGCCGATTTCGATAAGTTGGCCACGGGAGACGATAGCCTCGCGTCCAGCGGCAAGCGTGCGCAGCGTGATGACCGTGGCGGCCGCACAGTTGTTGACCGCCGTGGCCGACTCTGCCCCGGTGAGCCGGCAGAGCCAGTTGCGGATCGCGATTTGCCGCGACGAGCGCTGGCCGGTGCCCAGATCAAGTTCCAAATTCAGATACGCTCGGGATGCTTCATGAGCGGCCCGGGCAGCCTCCTCCGCCATAGGCGCGCGGCCCAAGTTCGTGTGCAGGACAATGCCGGTGGCGTTGATGACGGTCCGCAGATTGGGCCGCTGCTCTCGGGCCACGCGCTCGACCACGCGGCCCGTGAGTATTTCCAGTCCCGCTACACCATTGAACCCGACGCCTTTGCTGATTTCTGCGCGCAGCTGGTCAAGTTCCTGGCGAATGGAATCAACCACCACGTCATGCGCGTGCGTGCCCAGCAGCGACTGCACGGCTGGCGACTCCAAAATCTGATTCACGGATGGCAAATGGCGATAATGATTGGCACTCATGCGGCAATACTCGAATCTGCTGGCATTACGGTGATTATAGCATGTTGGCAAAAAGGAACGCGAAGCCCGGCGAATTGCGAAGAGAGCGCCGGCGGGTGAACGCATCATTTGTCCAGAAGCATCGGCATTTCCTTCAGCCTTTCCACCGGAATGGCTTCGCATACAACGCGAAAGCCATAGTGATTCATCGACTGGCGCTGGCCATAAGCCCCACGCCGATTCACGCCGCTGCCGTTGTCATAAAAGCCGCTGCTGCGGATGGCTCGGAACTTCCCGCTCTTGGGGCCTTGGGGATCGGTAAAATCGCCATTGGGCAATGGCTCGACCCAGTCCTGGCAATACTCGCACACGTTACCGTGCATGTCGAACAAGCCCCAGGCATTCGCCTTCTTTTGACCCACCGGATGAGTGCGACCGCCAGAGTTGGCGTCATACCAGGCATAATCTCCGAGCAACGAGTCATCGTCGCCGAAGTGATACTTACCGGCGTTGCCAGCCCGGCAAGCCCAGGTCCATTCGGCTTCGGTCGGCAAACGATAGGTCCTCGTTTCTTTGTCGCTCAGCCATTTACAGAACTGCACGGCGTCATTCCAGCTCAACTGGGCCACCGGATAGTTGTCGCCCTGGGAAATGTCGGGATGCTTCCACGTGAATTTCGGATCGCGATCACCCTCATCGCTGCGGCGGGTTTTCATGATTCCTCCGCGATGCGACATCTCGGCATCGGTCTGATAACCGGTTTCCTGAGCGAATTGCCGAAATTGGCCCACGGTTACTTCGTAGATGCCAATGCGAAACGGTTTAGAGATGGTGACATTGTAATCCGGCGTCATCGGGAATGTGCCCGGCGGGATAAGTCGCATTTTCATGCCAATGGAATTCGGCTCTTCCACCGGCACGCCGAGTTTCTCGGCCCACCGCTGTTGCAGATCCTTGGCTCCGCTGGCATCAAAGGGCCAGGGCTTAATAGTCGGCTCGCCTTCACCTGGCGGCAATTCGCGAATCTCCATCTTGCGGAATGTTGCTTCGATGGGCATGTCGCGGTGGATTTGCAAAGCAAGCACGCCATTGTCCGGCAGATCGGGAAAATCGCGGTCAAGGGTGATGTCACCGTTGAACTTGACCGTAAGGTGCTTGCCAACGCATCGCACATAGAATTCGTTAAATCCAAGCGGCTTGATGGTTCGCGCTACTACTTCAGAGGGTGCTTTGGCTAAAAAGCGCCCGTTAGGGCCTTCCTCGTAGAGATAGCTCCAGACTCCTCGGCCAATATCGATTTGCGGCCCATGTACATCAAATGTGTCACGATTGACCAATTTGCTGCGGAATTGTAAGCCGCTGTTGCCCTGTTCTCCCTTGAGGCGCACTTGAAACCGCAGCTCGAAGTTCCTGTATGATTTCTTGCTGACCAAAAAAGTATTGAAAGCAACACCCTTGGGATCGGTCGTC
>DATGHS010000344.1:0-4784 GCA_035307785.1 Gemmataceae bacterium | reverse complement strand
TGGCGTCGGAGTTCGTGGCCGGCGGTTGGAGCGTGAAAAAACTGCACCGCCTCATCCTCACCTCGTCCGTGTACCGCCAATCATCGATCCGCGAGTCTGCGAAGGAATCCGCCGACCCGGGCAACCACTTGCTTGGCCGGTTCCCGCTGCGGCGGCTCGATGCTGAGGCAATCCGCGATGGGATGTTGGCCGTCAGCGGCAAGCTCAACTCGAAGCCGTTCGGTCCGCCCATTCCAGTGATGGAAGACGACGCCGGATTGATCGTGATCGGCATGGCGAACCGTGATGGGGCCAATTACAAGCTTGGCGACGAATCGGTGCCGGCGGGCGAGGAGTCGCGGCGGAGCGTCTATGTCCAGGTCCGCCGGTCGAAGCCGCTCGGCGTGCTCGACACGTTTGACTGGGCGACTATCGAGCCAAACTGTGAGGTCCGCAACAGTTCCACCTCGACGCCGCAATCGCTGATGCTGCTGAACGGCGACTTCGTGATCGCGCAAGCGGAGGCGTTTGCGAGCCGGGTGCGCGTTGAAGTGGGGACGGACGTCAAAGCCCAAGTGCTGCGCGCGTGGATGCTGGCCTACGGCCGCGAGCCGAACGAGAAGGACCTGGCTGAAGCGGTCGCCTTTCTGAAAGACACGACCGAGGCATTCCGCAAGGCACCCGCGCCTGCGACATCGACCGGCCCAAAGGGCGGCTCCGCTTCCAAGGGCGGAGCTAAGAAGCCAGCGGAAATCAAAGCTACCGAAGTGCCGACACCCGAGGCCCGAGCGCTGGCGACATTCTGCCAGGCGCTGTTGAGCAGTAACCGGTTTTTGTATGTGGACTAGAAGTTAGCCCGAAGCGGAGTATCGATCTATGCCTCTAGATTCCGAATTCCACATTCCGCATTCCGCATTCCGATTGTCCCGCCGCCAGCTTCTCCAACACGGAACTTTTGGGATCGGCTCCGTCGCGCTGGCATGGTTGCTGAATCAGCAGCGGTTGCTTGCCGAGCCGGCAAAGCCAGACATGGAGAAGAAGCACTTCGACTTGAAGCCGAAGGCGCCGCACTTCGCGCCAAAGGCCAAGGCCATGATCTCGCTCTTCATGCAGGGCGGGCCAAGCCACGTCGATCTTTTCGACCGCAAGCCGAAGCTCACCGAACTCGACGGCAAGCCGTTCCCCGGCCAAATCAAGTACGACAACGCGGCCCAGGCCAGTTCCAAGGTCCTTGGCTCGCCATGGAAGTTTGCCAAGCACGGGAAGTCCGGGATCGAATTATCGGAACTATTGCCGCACCTCGCTGGAGTGGTGGATGACATTACTATGGTCCGATCGATGACCAGCGGCGTCAACAACCATGTGCAGGCCATTCACGCGCTGAATACCGGGCGCATTCTCTCCGGGCACCCGGTGGTGGGCAGCTGGCTTTGCTACGGCCTTGGTGCGGAGTCGCAGGATTTGCCCGCCTTCGTCGCTCTGCCCGATCCGGTGAGCCACCCCGTCAGCGGCGTTGAACACTGGTCGAACGGCTGGCTGCCGTCGATATTCCAGGGCACGGTCATTCGCTCGCGCGAGCCGCGCATTGCCAATCTCGACCCGCCGCCACAAATGAAGGGCGATCCGCAGGCGCGGCTACTGCATTATCTCGACGCCCTGAATCGCGACCACCAGGCCGCACATCCGGGGGAGCAGGACCTCGACGCCCGCATTGCTTCCTATGAACTGGCGGCCAAAATGCAGACCGCGGCGAAGGAGGCGCTCGACCTGTCGCGAGAAACTGAAAAGACCAAGGCGATGTACGGCCTCGACGATCCCGCCACGGCCGAGTATGGCGCGCGATGCCTGATTGCCCGGCGCCTGGTCGAGCGCGGCGTCCGCTTCGTGCAAGTGTTCACCAGCAACCAGTTCTGGGACCACCATGGCTCGATCCGCACGGCCCTTCCCGCTGCGTGCAAGAAGACCGACAAGCCGTCCGCGGCGCTGGTGCGCGACCTGAAGCAGCGCGGTCTTCTGGACTCCACCATCGTGGCCTGGGGCGGGGAAATGGGCCGGCTACCGGTGATCCAAAACGACGCCGGACCGGACAAGGTCGGCCGCGACCACAATACCTACGGCTTCACCTGGTGGTTCGCCGGCGGCGGGTTCAAGGCTGGCAGCGTGTACGGCGCGACCGATGAGTTCGGCCACCACGCCGTTACCGACAAGATCACGCAGCACGACTTTCACGCCACGCTCCTGCACCTGTTCGGACTGGATCCAAAACGGCTGGTCTACACCCGCGGCAGCACGGAACTTTCGCTGCTGGACGGCCAACCCGGCAAGCTCGTCACCGGTCTTCTCGCCTAGCCGGGCATGTATTACCGTAGCGTGAAGCGGCCAAAGACTTCTTCGCTTCTTTGTCGCCGTTACCGATGCGCACAATCCGGTCCGTATCGCCGTCAAGAAAGGCGACATAACTTACGCCAGCAGCGGCTTCAGCACGTTTGCTTCGCGCACATCGATCAAGCGCTCGTCGCGGCCGTGGTGAGAATAGATGAGCGTCTTGGCGTCGATGCCGAGCAAGTGCAGCATGGTGGCATGCAGGTCGGCAGTGCTGCAGCGGTCGGCAACGGCCCGGTAGCCGAAATCGTCAGTGGCGCCATACGCCTGGCCGCCCTTGATGCCGCCGCCGGCCAGCCAGACGCTGAATCCATACGGATGGTGATCGCGGCCATCCTTGTTTTGCGCGCCGGGAGTCCGGCCGAACTCGCCGCCCCAGAAAACCAGCGTCGAATCGAGCAAACCACGAGCCTTCAAGTCGGTAAGCAGGCCGGCCACAGGCAAATCCGTTTGTTCGCAACAGTGGCGGGTGCCGGCGGAATTGTTGTTGTGGGTGTCCCACGGCTGGCCGGCCATGAAGATCTGCACGAAGCGCACGCCGCGCTCCACGAGCCGGCGGGCCATCAGGCAGCGGGCCCCGTAGCGCTGCGTGGCCGGCTTGTCGAGACCGTAGAGCTTGTGGGTGTGCTCCGATTCGCGCGACAAATCGAGGGCATCGGTGGCAGAAAGCTGCATGCGTGCTGCCAGTTCGAAACTGGAAATGCGGGCATCGAGTTCGAGTTCATCCGGATGGCGGGCCATGTGGTCGGCGTTCAACTCGGCCAGCAATTGGAATCGGCCTTCCTCAATGGTTGCCGCCCGCGGCGCCTTCGGTTTCAGGTTTAGCACCGGCATCCCTTCGCTGCGGAACTGCGTGCCCTGGAACAGCGGCGGCATCCAGCCGCTCGACCAGTTGCGGATGCCGTCCACCGGCAACCCGCCGGGATCGGGCAGCACCACATACGCTGGCAGGTTCTGGTTCTCGCTACCCAGCCCGTAGGCCACCCAGGCGCCGATGGTCGGCCGGCCGGCCATGGTCAGGCCGGTGTGCATCATCCACAGCGCTTGCTCATGGTTGCGGTGCTCGGTGAACATCGAGCGAATCACGGCCAGTTCGTCGGCATGTTTGGCGATGTGCGGCAACACCTCGGCAAACGGCATGCCGCACTGGCCGTGCTGCTGAAACTTGTACGGGCTCTTGAGCAAGTTGCCGGTGATCTTTTCATCGTCGGCCACTTCCTTCGGCGGCGGCTGGCCGTCATATTTTTCCAGCATCGGCTTGGGGTCGTACAAATCCACGTGGCTCGGCCCGCCGTGCATGAATAGCTGAATGACGGCCTTGGCCTTCGCCGGGTACGGTGGCTGCTTCGGAGCGAGGTCGAAGCGAGCGGTCTCAGCACGGGCCTTATCGCCCAGCAATGCCGCAAGCGCCATGCTGCCGAAGCCGCCGCCCAGGCGGGAAAGCATTTGTCGGCGCGAGAGTAATGGAAACATGACGAATCCCCGGTTAATCGACATACGCGAATTCATTGGAACTCAGCAGCATCTGGCACAGGTCGGCCAGAGCCTTGTTGGCAGCATCGGGCGCGGTGCCATAGCGCGCCTTCTGTTCGCTCAAAAACGCTGTCATTTTCGTTTTCTCCGTCGTGGTCGCCGGCCGGCCAAAGGCGAGATAAATGGCGTGGTCAACCACATCGTTCGGTTCTTCCCGCTGGACCCTCGCCGCTAATACTTCGGCCTGGCGGATAAGGAAATCGCTGTTGAGCAGCGTCAGCGCCTGGGAAGCCACGGTGGAAACGCCGCGGCGGGTGCAGTTCGTTTCCATCACCGGCTGATCGAACACTTGCAGCAAGGTCAGCGGTTGCGAACGCCGCACTTGCAGGTAAATCGAGCGGCGGTGGCCGTCGGCGTCGCCGGGAACGACCACTTCGCCATTCCCCTGTCGCACCATGGCCACGGGCGGACCAAACGCTTGCGGATTCAGGTTGCCGGCAACTGCCAGCACCGCATCGCGCAACGGTTCGGCCTCAAGCCGGCGCATGCGTTGCCGCCAGAGCAAACGGTCCTCGGGGTCGGCTGCTTTCGCTGTGGTTTCGGCAATCCGGGAGGACTGGCGATAGGTCCGCGAGGTCAGGATTAGCCGATGCATGTTTTTCACGCTCCAAGCCGCTTGCGGCTTGGCCGGTGATGCGAATTCACACGCCAGCCAATCGAGCAGCTCCGGATGCGACGGCGCTGAGCCCGAGTGGCCGAAGTTATCCGGCGTCGCAACCAGGCCTTCGCCGAAATGGTGCAGCCACATGCGGTTGACCCACACGCGGGCCGTGAGCGGGTGGTCGGGCTGGGTGAGCCATTCGGCAAAGGCCGTGCGCCGGCCGCTGGTCTTGGCATCCTTGGCCGGCGTCGCTGGCACCAATGGCTTAGCGCTGAGGACGGTGAGAACG
>DATGHS010000343.1:0-5171 GCA_035307785.1 Gemmataceae bacterium | reverse complement strand
GGCCAGCAACACCACTTGCCCGCGGCCATATCGGCCTTCCTTCCAGGCACGCTTACCATTGGCCGCATCGATGCAACAAAACATGGCCACATCGAAACCGTAGATGTGGCCATCGTAAATCACGAAGTCGGGGAACTCGGTCTTCATCTGCGACGAGTCCCAGAGCGTTTCGGCCTTCCACGCCGGCCCTTCCTGAGTGACGCGAATCATAGCCAAACCGCTGCCGTCCAGAGTCGCCACTGCCAATTGCGAATCGCCGACCAGGTGCGGCTGGCCCGTACGCGGAGCGCCGGGCATGGCCTGACCGTGCTGCCACAAAGCTTTTCCATCGGCCGGATCAACGGCGAACAGGCCGCGGTCGCTGAGCATCAGCACTTGCGGCTTGCCGGCCAGCGTCGTCAATTGCGGCGAGCTGTAACTGTCGGTCCCGGCATCGGCAGTCCAGGCCGGCTCTCCGCTGTCGCTATGAAACGCGAGCAGCCCTTTGCCGTTCGGCCCGCCGGCCCACGCGACCACCAGGTCGTTGACCACCAGCGGCGAACTCGAATAGCCCCACATGGGCGGCTTGGCCCCGGCAATCTCCGTCAGGTCTTTCTTCCAAATTGCTTTGCCCGTCGCGGCATCGAGGCAATTCAAGATGCCGGTGCCGCCCTGCGTGTACAGCCGGCCGTTGGCAAACGTGGGCGTGGCCCGCGGCCCGGCGCCGGAAACACTATCGTCGAAGCGGACCGTGTCTTCGTGAACCCAAAGCTCGTCACCCGTTTCGGCTTGGTAACAAACAACCGTCTCTTCCGAGCCGCGCTGTTCCTGCGTGAAGAGCCGGTCGCCAATCACGATCACCGACGACCAGCCCGGCCCCACGCGCTGCCGCCATCGTTCCTTCGGCGGATGTGCATTCCAATCGGTGGGGATGGTGACGCCTTGCATGACCCCGTCGCGCTCCGGCCCACGGAAGGCGACCCAATCGCCGGAGCCTTGACGCAGAGCCGGCGTTGGCGCCTCGGCCGCCACGTCGGCATTGCCACGCCGGTGGGTCGCGAGGAATTTCTGCTCCTCGGTTAGTTGCCAGCGCCAGTGATAGTCGATGTTGAGGTCCGACCAGGCGCCGTCGTTGCGCAGCAGGTCGAAAAAGCCGAAGCTAAGCGCCACCACGATCACGGCCCCGAGCCGGTCCCCCGGGATGCCGGTGAGATGGACGAACACCATCCAGAGCGTCCATGTGGCCAGTGCGGCCGGCAAGCCAAGCGTGACGATGGCGAACCACATGCTGTGATGGCCCACTGCCACGGCCACCGCGAGGAAGCCTAGCACCATGACGCAACCGATGACCCGCTGCGACAGCCGCAGGCTCAGGTTCGTCCACCACCAGATCGAAAAGCCAATGACGAGCGGCACCAGCGAAGCCATGCTGTAAATGAAAGCAACGAAGTATGGCTTGTCGATGCGGCCGAGCAGCACAAACGCAACCCAGAAGAGCGCAAGCAGTGCCACGGGGATCCACAACCGCCGTGGACCCACCGGCTTTGGCAGGGCAAAGCTGGGCATGTGCATGGCGGCCAGCGGTTTCGATTCAACTTGCATGGGACATCTCCTTCACAATCCGGAACTGGATAGTCTCGCGCGCTGCATCGACATGGCATTCGCGACTGAATTGGTAGTCGAAGCGGACCGATTGGTCAATGGCGAACAAGACCGAGGTCGTCACCAATTCGTTCTTCCATTTCCAAGGCGCGCTCAAGTCCAATTGCCGGCGGCACCGTGATTTTTCAGCCAGGCAAGGCCCGGCGAATTGTGTCTTTTTGTAACCAGGTGACAAGGCGCGCCACTGTGGCCGTCGCCGTAAGTTATTTATCTGCCGCTGCTTGCGGCGTGCGCAACGCGCCCTCGCACATATTGATACAAATTGAGTGTTGCATGGTTGATGGGTTGGTGGTTTCATGGGTTGATGGGTGGGTTGATTCATTGATTGATTCATTGGTTCATCGGTTCACATGATGGTCCCATCGGTAAGACTTCCCGGGCGCTGGCACGGCCGGCGCGACACAAAATGACCGCTCTTTTCATTTTTTAGCCATGGCATTTTTGGCCATTGACTCACCTTGATCTGTGGATGATCGCGCTCGACCCAGGTGCCCAGGCCCATGGAAGCTCGGCTGTCCCCGAATCGGCGAAAGCGCCCAAATCCGCTCAAGGTGCGCGCTCGCGCGCTAATCCGAATAGACGTAAGTCCTTTTCGGAGAGGATATTCGGAGCGGGGGCATGACGCCTTCACACAACTTGAGCTAATTGTGCGTTGAGCGGTGCCCGGGGCGGTACCTGGAGCGGTGCTCGGGGCGGTGCGTGGAGCGGGGCTCTTGCTGGTGCGCATGGTGGTTCCGAGCTTTTGCGCTATTCGTTCGGCGCGCTGCTACAAAGCAGCGCAAACTTAGCCGCAGAAGTGTACGATCCGGTTGCGGAAGGGCAAATGAAAAACGGCACTTGCGATATCCCAGTTTGCCGAAAAATTGAACTGCCACCGATTGTCCAGCAACCGGGTGGGGGTGTCGGTTTTTTGCAGTTTTGCGCCGACTCCACCCTCCGTGCCGGCTCGCGCTCCACGCCGGGCGGCCGAAACAGCCCCGCCAAGAGTACGATCCGGTTTGTGAAATGCAAATGGTAGGTTGGGTTCGTAGTACCGCCTTACGATCTTTGACAAATAAGTTGGGCTTATGGTGGTAAACGCGCGATGACTGAACCCTGAAAGGGTTCGATATCACAGCCCAGGGTTGCCCCGGCGCGCCGGGACTACCCTGGGTGAACGCCGTGTACAAACACCAACCCTGAAAGGGTTGCATCGTCTTCCCCAGGGTAGCGGCGAAGCGCCGCAACCCTGGGCTATGGGATGAAACGCCTTCGGCGTAAAAACCGATCCCCAAAGTCCGATTATTTTGTCAATCTTCATCAGGCGGAACTTGGACGTCCAAGCACCGCCTAAAGGCGGTACTACGAACGGATCCTGAACTTGGACGTCCAAGCACCGCCTAAAGGCGGTACTACGAACGGGTCCTGCGGATTTGGCGAGTCCCGGCGCGCCGGGATCAGGCCGACGTGGAGGGGAGCGGGCACCCGCGCGGCACGACTTCCCCGCCGGGCTTATCGCGGCGCGCCGGGACTCGCCGGCCCGCTGCTGGTGGTAACGGTTCCTGAAACTTCGGGTCACCAATTGGCAGTGGAATTAGAGGAGATGCTCTTAACCCGACGGCCGGAAGACATCTTTGCCGCAGAGGATGATGCGGACTGGAACGAATGGATCGAGTTCTTTAGCCGTACACGACAAGCAGACGGGCGGCGCAAAGGGCTGGTGGAGGTGAGTTTCCCCTCGTTCCCAAACTCCCCTCGTTCCCAAACTCCTGTTTCCCCTCGTTCCCAAACTCCTGTTTGGGAACGGGCTGCTGCGAAACTCTGTTTCGCGAAACAGAGTTTCGCGAAAGAGCGTCCCCAAACGGAGTTTGGGAACGAGGTGAATCCGACCGAATATGAGAAGGCGAAAGAAGAGCTTCGCATCCTCGAGGAGCGGCTGGAAACGTTGCAGCGAAGCCACCGAATCGGGGCCAAAGGATTCACGAAAGCGGGCATTCGAAAAATGATCGCCCGCCTTCACGAGGAGCTGGCTGTTTATGAGGGAAGCGAAGAGGCGCAGCAATCGATTTCGAATTGAAAAGAAGCCAATCGGACGCTCTCGCCAAAGGATTGATCTTGGCAAATCCCTGCAATTCATCGCGAAAAAATGGACGGCGCAAATTAATCTGACAGACGTCATAGTAATTCGCGCTGCCGCCTTTTACTCGGAGGCCGAAGCGCAGCGAGGCGCCTGACTTCGCGCCTCGCTGCGCTTCGGCCTCCACCATTCCGCAGCGCTGCGTGCCGGGGGTGGTCTAAGCCGGAAAGCGACAGCCAATCCGGCGGATGTGCCAACCGATCCAGGCCTGTTCGGATAGGAATCTTCAGATGGCCCGAATTTCTCGCCATTTCCTTGGCGTCCTTGTGCGTTTCGCCTTCGATGGTAACATCCAGGGCCGGGATATGTGCATAAAAACCGCTTTTTTCGGCCGGTTCGTAAATCACCGTGTACGATCGCCTTGCCATGAGTCACCGCCCTCGCTCGTACGGCAATCTACCATCCGTGTGCGGGCCGGCCAAGTTCAGGTTCACCTGTCTTCGTGCTCCGCTGCGAGCTTGCTAGTTAAGTTAAGATGTCGCGGATCCCCCCGGATCCGGACCCCAGAATATCGCTACTCCACTGCTCGACTCTACCAGTTTTCTGAAAGTGTCCATTGCCGGGCTTGAACACACAACTGATGCTCAGTACTTTGCCCAAAAAGAGACATCCTTTCTGGCGACGAAAACCACTGAGGCGGTTCATGAGTTCACCGATGCCAACTGGCCAACCGCACGTCGCGCCATTTCAAATACATAGCGTCCATTTCGATTTCCCGGGCAGTCAGGCGATTTCTTTGCGGGACCACAACACAGATTCGGTTATCGGAACGACGCCGGAATGGGATGCCGGAGGCCGAAACGAGTTGGCCGCCTACGTACGTGGGGCGAGTCCTTCGCTCCGAGCTGTGTTTCGTGGAACACCAGCAGCGGATGGGTCATACACCATTGGGGCGGGCGGAACTCATTCGGATTTGGCGGAGCAACGGGTAGAATTGGCTTTCGATCCAACAAGTGGACTGTGTCCACCGGTAGATTTTGCCTTTAGCCACCCCCTCCCAAACGTTATTGGTCGGCACCAGTTAGCGCTCGAGTGGTATGCACTAGACGCAGACGATCCAACACAACGTCTTGTCGCGGGTAGCACTTCCCACGTGGTCTGCACTACTTGGCGAGCAATGGTCCCGAACGTAGCGCAGTCGCTGATGCCATGGACCTATGCTAGTGTCCTGAGTTAGAAATTCGTTGAATTTGGCTTGCGCCATCGGTTGGTCTTTGTTATAGTCTTGGCCGGAGGTGACCTATGCCCCGGCTGAAACCTTTGATTTTGTCCGATGTTAGCAGCGGTTTCGGCTGGGCCCAAAATCGCGGGGTGGGCCGGGCCCAGGGCGCGCGAGGTGGGCCGCGTTGGTTAGCGGCCAGGGTGGGCCGGCCCATGGCGCAGCGTGGGCCGCGGACGCGGGTCTTGTGCTATG
>DATGHS010000342.1:0-6315 GCA_035307785.1 Gemmataceae bacterium | reverse complement strand
TCGGGCAGCATGCATGCATTCAACTCGTAGAGGCAAATGCCGACGGCTTGGGCCAAATTGAGCGCCTCATACTCCGGATTGCCGGCAATGTGCAGCAAATAGTGCCAGCGATCGATTTCCTGGTTGCTCAACCCGCTTGGCTCGGGGCCAAACACGAAGGCGACTGGGCCCTTCCTCATGGCGCAACGCATGATGGGAGCGATCTGGCGCAATGGCAACGACGAAGTGCTGCGAAACACGCCGGCACTGCGAGCCGAGGTCGCGACCACCAGCACGCAATCGGCCACCGCTTCGTCCATATTCTGAATGCTGCGTGCTGCCTGCAAAATAAATTCACCGTGCGTGCTCAAGCGCCTTGCTTCGTCATCAATCGGGTTTGCAATCCCATCGACGAGAACCAGTTGCGTCAGCCCGAAGTTGTGCATCACCCGCGCGGTCGCGCCCAGGTTGCCGGCATAATGCGGCCGAACCAGAACGACGCGACAGTTGTGGAGATCGGGAGTCATCGCATTGCTATCCGCTGAGCCCAGAGCGCAAGCGACCGGATGAGAGACGTGGTCCCTCGTCCCGTCGCTTGCGCTCCGGGCTCTCCGGCCTCAATTTTTCCCTCCGGCCTTCTCCAAGGCAATCTGCTTCACGCGCTTCAGATCGACTTTCCCGGTTCCTAGCACGGGCAGCTCGGGCACCTGGATAAAATCGCGCTCCTTCGGCAGCCACAGATTCGGCAAGTTGCGTTCCGCAAGCTTCTGGCAGACCTGGCGGGGGTCGAGTGCGATGTGGACAATCACCACGCGCTCGCCCTTCGCTTCGTCCGGAACTGATGTTACGGCTGCCACGCGATCGGTCACGTTCAGCGCTTCGTGCAGTTCGTCTTCTACCTTTTGCAGCGGCACCATTTCGCCGCCGATCTTGGCGAAGCGCGAAAGCCGGCCGGTCAAGGTAATGAATCCGTTTTCATCAATGTGCCCCATGTCGCCCGTGACGTACCAGCCCTCGCGGATGACTTCGCGAGTTAACTCCGGCTTGTTCAGGTAGCCGACCATGACGTTCGCGCCGGTGACGAGCAACATGCCGTCCTGGCCAACCCGCACTTCCTCCCAAGTCTCGGGATCGACGATTTTTGCCGCAACGCCCGGCAACGGCTGGCCGACGGTGCCCACCTTGTTCCCAATCTGTTTCACGCCTTTCACCTCGCGGTCCGGCACGTTTGCTGACACTACCGGTGAAAGCTCCGTGCAGCCGTAGCCTTCCAGGGGAAGAATACCAAATTTGCGATGGAACTCGTCGGCCAGGCTCGGGGGCAGCTTTTCCGCGCCGCAGAACAGCATGCGCACGCTCTTGAAATCCTCGGACGCCGCGCGCCTCAGGTAGAAGCGCAAGAACGTGGCCGTCGTGACCATGATCGTGCACTGATGCTTTTTGCAAAGCTCGCCGATTTCCTTCGCTTGTCGGGGGTCCGGATAGTACACCACCGAGCCACCGACCTGAATCGGCGCCCAGAGCGTGACGGTGTAGCCGAAGCTGTGGAAAAACGGCAAGCAGCCGAGGATCCGGTCCTTTTCGGTGAAATCGACGGCCTGAATCATCGACTCGGCATTGGTGGCAATATTGCGATGGCCGAGCATCACGCCCTTCGGCTCGCCCGTGCTTCCGCTCGTGAAGATGATGGTGGCCAGACTGTCGAGCGAATGTTTCCCTAAGCCCAAAACCCATCGCTCCAAAATGATGCCGGGCAGCAACAGCACCTTCAGGAAGGCCAGAAGTTGTTGCCGCTTGCCAATTTGTTTGGCCGCGTTCTCGAGATAGATCAGTTGTACGCGCTCGTCATCCGGCGCTTCTTCGTGGGCCGGAATATCGAGCGGCATCCTCGCCAAAAACAATCGCGAAGTGAGAATCTGCTTCATCCCCGTCTGCCGCACCGACGAGAGGACCGATTCCTTGGAAGAGGTGTAATTCAAGTTCACCGACGTTTTGCCGAGCAATGCCAGGACAATGTTCGCTAGCGCACCGCCCATGCTCGATGGCAACCAGATGCCTACCATTGGCTCCGGACCGAGTCGCGGCCGCAGCCAATCGCGCAGGCACATGGCACCGGCCAGCGCCTTGCCGTAATTCAGTTCGCGCTTGGTGGCCGGGTCGATAAAACAGGAGCGCAACGGATGGCGCGCGGCCTGCCGCACAAAACGCCGGTGCACCGGCACGCTCCAGTGATTGGCATGCTTCGCACATTCGGCGGATACGCGCTGAATCGCCAGGCGCACTTTCCAGGCCGGCGTGTCGGGTGGCAACGGCTTACCGAAGCCTACTGCCACGCGCAGTGGAAAGCGCTCCGGCCACTTCCAAATTGTCCGTCCGCGCCGGTAGCTGAAAATGCTGCCCCACACGTTGGTGAGCGCGACGGGAATGATCGGCACCTGCATTTTCTTTTCCAGCAGCTCTAGCCCACGCTGAAACGGCCGCATGAAGCTGGTGCGGGTCAACCGGCCCTCGGCAAAGATGCAAACCAGGTCCCCATTTTCTAATGCCTTTTTCGCTCCTTCAAGAGCTCGATTGATCTTCCCGGGCGCGACCTTCCGGCCTTCGATGGGAATGGTCCGGACCGTGGTGGTGAAGAACCACAAGATCGGATTGCGCCGGTAACCCGACCAAATCAAGATGCGCACCCGTCGCCGCGCCGCCACAAAGATGAGAAGCCAATCAATATAGCTGACGTGATTGCTTACCAACAGCGCCCCGCCCTGGGCGGGTATATTCTCCCGGCCGAGCACCTTGATTGGCCAGAACAGTGCAGAGGCAACCCGAAATAGCGGACCGGTTATGATCGGAAAGACGAACGCCAGGCCGAGATACAAGACCACAGCGCTAGGAATCAAAAGCAGATCGAGCCACTCGGGAGTCGCTTGGCCGGTTATCCAGGCGAAAGGCATGGTGAACACGAGTCTCCTTTTTCCACTTTTCGCAGTCTACCGAAACCATTCCGTTGGGCCGCAGTTGGCGTTGTTCAGGCCACACTGTTTCGCTATAGACCGCCCACTCGAAATGGCCAGCAAATCATCGTTCCGCAATTTCAGGGGGAAATTCATGCGGACGCGACCGTTGTTGAACCTGGTTCTTCATGATGAAGCTCTTACGCGGGGTCTGGGCGATGCCGAAGCGCGTATCCTGGTGGAATGGCTGGCCGGCTGGGCTGAGCTTATCATTACTGACTCGGCCGATGAAACGTTGGCGACTACCCGCGTGGAACAATTGCGCCGGCGTGGCCGGGCGATCCGTTCGTTCATCGAACTTTGGTGTCACCAGCAGGATTGCGGCGCCGCGACGCAGCTAGCGGCATCGGAACGATTCCATTGGCCGCTTCCCGATGAAGCCGATGCCGACCCCTGGGAACTCATGCACCGCATTCTCGATTGGGAAGACCACCGCCTGCACGCCGCTTGAAGTCCAAGCGTAGATTCGGTTAAATTATAACAGCGTTGAGAGTTGGTCAGGCTTTCCCGCCTGACGCCCAATACTGCGGTCAGGCTGGAAAGCCTTACCGGAGGGGCCGGCTGCCCATCTTGCCTAAATCCTTCAGGCGATAGCACCGTCAGACGTTAACGTGTTTCGCGCCTATTGACGCGAAAATGGCGCTAATGAGTTGTTCGGTGCGCTTGCTTCATCGCAATGTAAAGGATATGCTGCACTCGTTGGACTTTAGGAAAAAGGCGCTTTCCACGGCTATGTTGAGGTAATCTCGTGAACCCCAACCCCCCAACCGACACGACCGAAGCTTCCGACCAATCTTCGCCCAATCGCCGAATCGATCAGATCGTTGAAGAAGTAGCGCAGCTGGCGGCCGCTGATATGCCGCCCGGCGCCTTCTTTCAAGAGTTTCTGATGCGCGTGTTGGCAGGGATTGAAGCACAAGCCGGCGCGGTATGGATTCGCAATCCGCAAGGCTTCCTGCAGTTGCAGTACCAGTCGCAGATCGACAGCGTCGGTCTCGACAACCACAAGAATGGCCGGCAAAGTCACAACGAGTTGCTCCGCCAGGCGATTCAGACTGCCAAGCCGATTCTGCTTGAGCCGTACGGCAGCACTGGCATCCTCGAAGGCATTCCGGCCGGCAACCCGACCGACTTCGTCGTCCTGCTCGTACCGATCTTGCTCGACGAAAAGACGGCTCTTGGGCTTGTCGAAGTTTGGGAAGAGCCGCGCTGGGATGCGCGCACCAAGCGCGCCCATTTGAATTACCTGGTGCAGATGGCGGCCTATGCATCCGGCTATGTGCGCAATCAGCAAAGCCGACAGATGCTCAACCAGGAGCAGCTGTGGAGCCAGTTGGAATCGTTTTCTTGCCAGATTCATTCTACTTTGGACATCACGACCGTTTCGTACCACATCGCCAATGAAGGCCGCCGGCTGGTTGGCTCGGACCGCATTAGCGTGGCCGTGCGTGAAGGCAAAAAAGCGCGCATCGAAGCCGTCAGCGGGGCCGATGTCGTCGAAAAGCGCTCGGCCCAAATCAAGCTGATGCGCAAGCTCTGCCAGGCCGTGCTTCAGTGGGATGAGAAACTCGTGTTCCGAGGCGTGAAGGACGACGGCCTGCCGCCCGACGTTTATGAAGCGCTGGACAAGTACCTTGCGGAAAGCGCCGCCAAGCTTCTCGTCTGCCAGCCGCTGCGCGATCAGCGCGAAAAAGATCCGCAGACCAAGGAATATAAGCCGGGCAAGGCGCGCTCGGCTTTGCTCATGGAATGCTACGAACCGCCGGCCCAGCCGGAGCCGATCATCGCCCGGCTCGACGTGGTCGGCCGGCATGCTGCCAGCGCGCTCTACAACTCGACCGAGATGCGCAACATCCCGCTGCGCTTTCTGTGGAAACCAATTATGGCCGTGCAGGAAGGCCTCGGCGGCAAGACGCGCTTTATCACCTTCTTGATTTCCACGGCGGTGATCGTCCTCCTCCTGGCCATGGTCCTTGTGCCTTGGGAACTCAAGATGGACGCCAAGGGCCAACTCGTGCCCGAGAACCGCCTGTGGATCTATGCGCCGCGCGAAGGCAAGATCGAGCAATTCGATGTGGAGCCCAATTCGGTCGTCAGCCGCAACCAGGTGCTGATCGAAATGTTCGACCCCCTGTTGCAGAAAGATCTCGGCGATTTGAACGGCAAGATCGAGACGGCTTCGCAGAGGATTCGAATTCGGCGCGCGCAATTGCAAGGCTTGAATCTCGATCAAGCAAGCCGAGACAAGCTGACGACGGAGCTATCCGAATCGGAAGCTGCGCTGGCTCAGGCCGAGTTTCAACTGAACGTGCTCAACAAGTTGTATCCGAAGGGTGGGCGCTTGGGCGCTTTTCAAGTGATGGCGCCGCAAAACCTGGCGAATCGGCAAGTCACGCCCGGCGAACCCGATTGGCTGGTCTTGAGCGGCAGCGACATTCGCGACCTTAAAGGCAAATATGTGAAGCCGAGCGATCCCATCCTCCGCATCGGCCAGGTCAGCGGCCAGTGGGAAATCGAACTGAAGATTCCGCAGAAGCACATCGGCCAGGTCTTGGCTGCTTTCAAGACCAAGGATCCCGACGAGAAACTCGATGTCGACCTGAAACTCGAAAACCAGGTAACGAAGACCTATCGCGGCAAGCTGGCTCGCCGCGACGTTACCCAGGAAGCGGTTCCCAATAAGGACGAACACAGCGAGTCGGACCCGGTGGTTTACGCTTATGTTCGCGTCTCCGGCGACGACATTCCCGAAGAAGATCGCATTCCAATTGGCAATCAGCTTGCCGGCGTGGAAGTGAAAGCCAAGATCCGCTGCGGCCCGCACGCCATGGGTTACTCGCTCTTCTACGGCGTGTGGGAATACCTGTGCGAGAAGATTTTCTATCTGTTTTAAGGCGGGAAAAAAACCGCTCGTGACGTAGAGCGGAATTCATTCCGCTCCATTCAATTTGTGTGAACGGAATGAATTCCGTTCTACGCTGCGCTGGGACAAAAGGCACACATCGAGGACCTACCATGATCCGAAGGATTTCCGTACTGCTCGTTATTGGCGCTGTGATCATCGTGGGCGGCGTTGCCTGTGAGCAACGGACGGCAACCGCCGTCGACGCGAAGAACGGCCGGGAACCCGCCGCGAGCGCTCCCGCCGAAATCGGCCCGGCACTCTATCCGGCGGGCCAGTGGCCCAGCTATGTCGTCTCCACTACCACGGTCGATCCGATCGTGATGCCCGGCCATATCTCGGTAATGGACAAGGTCGATCTCCCCAGCCAGCGTGACGGCAAGATTATGGTGATTGGTCGCGAGCTTCGAACTGGCGAGCAGGTGG
>DATGHS010000341.1:0-3653 GCA_035307785.1 Gemmataceae bacterium | reverse complement strand
CGCAGAGCCGGGCGTCTTGCATGTTGCGCAGATACTCATCGCCGGCCACGGAACCGGCGCCGAGGGAGCGTTTTTCAATGGCGCGCAGAAGCTCCGCTTCTTTGCCGGGCTTCACACGGGCGGTGACAAGATAACGCATAGGGAGTTTTAAATAGGTGCACTTTTATTCTACCCAAGTGGGCAAACCACACGTATAGGTCCTATAGGCCGAATAGGACCTGTTAAGAGGAATGCCCCATGCGCTGGCTGATTTCCACTTGCACCGTGCTTGCAATAGCTGGGACCTCCTCCGCCGAGCCGCCGAAGATCCAGGTCCGCCAAACCGACGATGCTATCGAGATCGAAACCGCCTCGCTGAAAGCCCGTATCAACAAGAAAGACTACGTCAGCGGTATTGCAGCTGGTTCGCTGCTCGACAAGAAAACCGGCGCCAAAGACCTGGGCTTCGGTCTCCACATCATGGACTTTCTGCTCGCCCCCGGCTGGCGCGATGACGGCTACGGCCGTGGTGGCGTTCACGGCAACTTGCCGAAGCATTACGTCGAAGGCCCGCAAATTTGCACGCAGGCTAAGAAGTTGGTACCGGAAGTAATCGAAGGCAAGGATTTCGTCGCGGTTCGCCTCAAATTCACGTTCACGCAGCCGGCTCAAGGGTTGAAGGCCGGCTCACAGTGGGAACAGACGCTTGTCTTCCAACCCGGACGGCGCTACTTCCTCAGTAGCGAGCGCATCACGAGCGCCAACGACGTGGACGATCTCTTCTACCGCATCGACATGCCCGGCCACATCAAGCACAAACAAGACGATAGCTTCGAGCAAGTCTACCTGAGCTACGTGGGTATGATTCCGGCCAAGGAGTTTGCCAACGATTTCAGTCCCGACGAGAAATTTCTGTATCAGCGCAAAGAGGGCAAAATCCCGGAGCGCATGATTCGAGCCTATCAGGTGAAGCAAGACGGCAAGCCCGGTCCGTGGCTGGCCGGCATGACGCTGGACCCGACGGCGGTGTACGAAGCCTGGTGCCACCAGCGCGGCTACGTCTGCATGATCGAGGAACTGCATGGCCACAAAGTGAAAGCCGGCGAAAGCTTCGGGGCCGCGTATATAGTGGGCTGGTTCGATAACATCAAAGAGATGGAAGCGACGTATGACCTTTTCAAGGGAAAAAAGTCGGTGACTGTCGGAATCAAGCATTTTGGGTTGAAGTGAAAAAAGGACACAAAGCGCACAAAGACCACAAAGAGATCGAGTATTTTCTTTGTGGTCTTTGTGCCTCCTTTGTGCTCTTCGGGTCCTTCTTCGTTTCATCACCCAAACAATCCCAGCACCGGCTTGCCGTCCACCAACCGATGCGGGCGGCCTTCGCGGTCGTGGATTTCCATTTCCGGCGACAGGCCCATGGCGTGATAGATGGTGGCCAGGAAGTCCTCTGGCGAGACAGGGTTTTCCTTGGGGTAAGCGGCGATCTTGTCACTAGCGCCATAGATTTGACCGCCGCGAATGCCGCCGCCGGCGAGGATGGCCGATTGCACGGCGCCCCAATGATCCCGGCCTTGGTTGTTGTTGATTTTTGGTGTGCGGCCAAATTCGCCTACGGCGGCCACTAGCGTTCGCTCCAACAAGCCACGGTCGGACAAGTCTTCGAGCAACGCCGACAGGCCCAAGTCGAGCGGCGGAATGCAGTACTTCTCTTTTAGCATGGCGTACCCGGTTATTGCGCCGAGGCCCGCTGTGCCGCCATGATTATCCCACACATTCGATACGCCGCCATTGGGCATGATGTACATCCAAATGATGCTCACGCACTTCACACCGGCTTCAACCAGACGGCGAGCGAGAAGGAAGCTCTCGCCGTATTCATTTCGGCCATAGCGATCGCGTACGCGCGGCGACTCTTTATCCAAGTCGAAGGCCCGGCGCGCAGCGGGCGAGGTAATCATCCGCAACGCCTGGCTCCGGAATTCATCGAGTTCCTGCATGCCGCGGCTTTGCAGCCGGTGGTCTTGCTCTTCAAGCAGCCGGAGCAAACCGTTTCGGGCTTGCAGCCGCGTTTCGTTCAAATCGGGCAGCATCGTGGTGGGGTGCAGGGCTTCCTCGCGCGAGCCTTTAGCCGCAGATTTTTCCAGCGGGTCGTAGCGCGGCCCGAGAAAGCCGGCATAGGTCCCGGAATAGGTCACGCCGTCGTGGCCGATGGGACGCGGAACCGTCACATTGACCGGCATGTCACTCGGCGGCTGAAAGCTGGCTAGTATCGAGGCGAAATTCGGAAAATCGCGCCGGTTGCGTTGATTGCGGGGCACGACCAACGACGGATTTTGCCGGCCCGTGAGCATGTGATAGACCGACGGCTCGTGGTTATTGCTGCCATGCGACACCGAGCGAATGATCGCCACTTTGTCGGTATGCTTGGCAAATTGTGGCATCTGGTCGCAAATCTGGATGCCGGGCACTTTCGTATTGATGGCCGAGAATTGGCTGCGAATGCCCTGCGGCGCCTCGGGCTTCATGTCCCACAAATCCTGCTGCGGCGGCCCGCCCCACAGGAAGACGAAAATGCAGGAATCGGCACCGGCACGCTGCACGGGAGAATGGCGTGTGCTGGCCAAGGCCTGGCCGCGCAACAGTGACGGCAGCGTCAATGTGCCAAGGCCGAGCTGTCCTAGCCGGATCATCGCATCACGACGGTGAAGCATGCTCATTTACTTCCCAAACTTACGAAAAGCGGCTGAATGCCGGGACGAGTAAATCAGGCAGGTCTTTTCTCCATCATGCATAATGAATGACGCCAAGGCCAGTGAATTCCGGCTTTCTTCGGAATATGATGCCCCAAACGGACCATTATCCTTGTGCTTCAGGATTTGCGCCATGTTGTCGTTGCTATCCAGATTTGGGATTGTCGTTTCGCTGCTAGGATTCTTCGCGATGGGCAATTCGCTCGCCGATGAGCCTGAGAAGCCCAAGAAGCTTGTCCTCATTGCCGGCAAGCCGAGCCATCCGCCGCGGATGCATGAATTCCACGCCGGCTGCCTGCTGCTTGAGAAATGCCTGGCCAATGTGAAAGGCCTGAAGGTCGAAGTTCACGACAACGGCTGGGTGAAGGACGAAAAGACCTTCGATGATGCCGACGCCGTCGTCATCTATGCCGACGGCGGTGGCGGGCATCCAGCCATTCAGGGCAATCATTTGCAAACATTGCGGAGACTCATCCAAAAGGGCGTCGGCTTCGGCTGTATGCATTATGGCGTGGAAATTCCGGACAAGACGGGCGGACCAGAGTTCCTGGCCTGGATTGGCGGCTATTACGAAAACGCATTTTCCTGCAACCCAATTTGGACGCCGAAGATCGAGAAGTTCCCGGATCATCCGATCGCTCGCGGCGTGAAGCCATTCGATGTGAAGGATGAATGGTATTTCAATATGCGCTTCGCCGACGGCTTCTCGGCCGATCACGCTGTCTCGGAAGGCTCAACGAAATTCACGCCGCTCTTGGTGGCCAAACCGTCGGATCAGGTGCGTGACGGGCCGTACGTATACCCGAAGGGCCCATACCCGCACATTCAGAAAGAGAAGGGCCGGCCGGAGGCGATGATGTGGGCGGTGGAGCGGCCCGACGGTGGCCGGGGCTTCGGCTTCACCGGCGGCCATTTCCATGA
>DATGHS010000340.1:0-13329 GCA_035307785.1 Gemmataceae bacterium | reverse complement strand
TGAACATGCCCTTTACGACCTTAACGTCGTCGGCGACCGGCAGCGTTTGCGATTCTCCCTTCTTCGCGTCCTTGCCCTTGCCTTCCAACTTGGCAAACGTCACCTTGCCGTCTTTGACTTCTGTAATCACGGCCCGAATCTCATCCGCAAACGCGAAGCTTACGAAGAGAAGGGCGACAACCGTCGTTCCGATGATCTTCCGCAACATGTCATCTCCCTGGAAAACGGCTCAAAACTTCCGGGCCCGGCACACTGCCGGAACCTCGCTGGGAATCAGGAAGGGCGAGTCGATTAGCCCTTGAAACCCGAATCAACCTCAGCGGCGAACCTGCTGCTCGCCCGCCGTTGGCAATGTATTAAACCAATGTTTGAGGGAAAGGTATCGATTTCATTCTTCCGCAGACGGTTCTGCCAAGCGCCGCTAACTGGCAGAAGCGTCAGACTTTACCCTCCTTAGTGCTTCCTGCGCCTCATAGTAACGTGGGTGCTCTGGGAAGCTTGTAACGTGCTCGTAGAACTGGACCGCCTTCGCCGGATCACCTAGATTCTCAAACGCCTGGCCCAGTTTGTACGACGTGTCTGCCCCGCTTTTGGAGCTATTGCGAAATTCCAGATAGCAGGGCACCGCGAGATCTGGCCGGCTGAATTCGTTCAGGTACAAATCGCCCAACAGCTGGTTGACGCGAAACCAAGCATCTTCTTCCTCGCTGCTCTCGAATTTCTCCGGCTTCTTTTCATGCAAATCTTCGAGAATCTTCAGCGCTTCTTCACGCTCGCCTCGCCAAAGTTTTGTGCGCGCCAGCAGGAACTGCGGCTCGATGAGCCGGGGTCGCAATGCATGAGCGAGCGCTGCCAGATGCTCGGCCCATTCCACGCTGTCGAGATCCGCATTGCGATTCGCCATGATCTGCCTGGCTTTGTTCCGGCAATAGTCGAAGTCGAGACTGTCGCGGACTTTATCTGGCAAGCGCTGCACTTCTTCCGGCATGAGCGAATAGTAGTAGCGATCTTTGCGCGCCAGCAAGTCGCGGTCGGCCGGATTGTAGACCAGACCGCGATCGGTGAATTGCAACGCGGGCACCACCTCTTTCAGCTGCTCGTGCATTTGGGCCAACTGCCGAAGCGTTTCCAGCCCGGCCCGCTCGTAGTCGGCATAAATCGTGAGGTTGGCGATCGCGCCGCGCGCGTCGCCCTTAGCCGCGGCTTCCTCCGCCAAACGCTTGATGGTGCCGAAGTAAATCGCCCTCTCTTCGGGGTTGAAATTCTTGGGGCCGAATTCCTGGCCCAGCGTCTTGATGTACTCATTCGCCTTGCGGGCATTCCCCTGCTCGCCGGCCTGCTCGTATACCTGGGCGACCTGCTGATAGATGCTCGGCGCATGCTCAGGCCGCGCGCCGGCGGCCATGCGCAGGTATTCGAGGCCGCGCCGCCATTGGCCCGGGTCGCGCAGGCGCGCCTGGCCGATTTCGCGAGCATAGCCGGCATCAAACTCTTCCGGCGTGGGCGGGCGCTCGTAAAAATCAGTCTCGGTCACCCCCTCGTACAGGATTCGCTTCAACTCCCAGGCATCGGCATTGTCTTTCGCCTGGGCCAGTTCGCGTTCCACGGCCGCAATTGCTTCCATCCGCCGGCCAGGAAGGGCGAGTTGCTGCCGGCCAACGCGATTCGCCAACTCTTGCGAGCGCAGCAGCGCGATCTGCCAGGCCGGCAGAAGAATTGAACTTCGTGAAGGCACGTCGGCCGCCGACCAGGCCGAAGGATCGAGCAGCTTTTCGAGCCGCGGCGCGGCTTCATCGATCTTGTGGTCGCGCATCGCGGCCACGATCCGCCAGTATTCGCCTTCGGCGGTCCGGTTCGGCTGTTGCGTGACCACGAGATCGAGCAGATTGTGAACTTCGTCCAGCTGGCCGCGGCTGATGTGCTGTCGGAAGAGCAGATTTCCGGCTCGATTCAGGCACAAATCCAAATCGAGCAGCGCCAATGTCTCGGGGTCATTAGCCAGTTGCTTGGGATCGATGCCGCTGTGGACGCGGGCCAGACCGTCGAGGGCCATTTGGTTCGTCGGATCCAGTGCGAGGGCCCGGCGGAAAGAACGCAAAGCATGGCGAATGCGGCCCATCTGGAAGTAGCTAAAGCCGCGCAGGGTGTGCTTGAAAATGCGCAACCCCGGCATGATGTACCAGGTGTAGACACCGAAAAGCGCAATCGGCGCCAGCAGCGCCAGCCCCGTGAGCATCGGAACGCCCTGCCCGCTCGGCCCCAGTGTAACGAGGTAGAACCCGACCGCCAGGCCGGCGCAAAGCAGGCCGATTTCCGCTTCCGATTCCTCGGCCATGCCGGTGAACGTGAGCAGGTAGAAGAACGGCAGGCCGAGCAGAATGTGAATGCCCAGCAGTTGGGGGTTGGCAATCGGCTGCGCGCCGAGCTTTTCGGGGTTTTCCAGGCACCAGAGCGCCCCGGCCACGATAATCGTGGCCCCGCCAAGTGCGACGCCGAGCCGCCACATGCGTGCGCCGATGCTGCGCAGCTCGCCGATGGCGAAACCGAGCACGCCGCCGCCGCCGGCCAGGTAGACCAGCGCGCGGATGAGCCGAGTCTTCGCTTCCGTATCTTCCGGCAACGGATGAATGAGCATCCAGACGCCCGCCGCCATGCCGCCGATCACGCCGAGATAAACCAGCGTGGGGCTTTCCAGAATCAGGAACAGAATCAGCGACAGAATTTTGCCGCCGACGCGGATGCCGCGCATGAGCCACGAGACCGCCGCGATCAACAACCCAGCCCCCAGCCCGATACCCAGGCACGCGCCCACCATGCCGGTCTGCCGCCAATCGGGCTGCTGCAGGGCCACGAAGACCAGAAGCCCGAAGAAGACGCCCTTCAGCATGTACTCGGCGTAGAGCCAGCGCATATTCGTGAGTTCCAGAGAGAACGGAGCGTTACGGGGTGGGCACGGGAGCCACCATTTATTTATACGGCAGACGGGAAGGATTGCGAACCGCTCAAATCCGCTCAAGGTGCGCGCGAGCGCGCTAATTTGGAAAGACGCAAGTCGTTGGCGGGTTGACTGTTCGGGCCGTGCGGACGATGCCTTCGCACAATTTGAGCTAAAAATGCGCTGAGCGGGGCGGCGCGCGGGGCGTTGAGTGGTGCGTGGGGCGGTACTCATGGCGGTTCCTAACTTTTGTGCGCTCGCAGGGGCGCATCGTTTGGGCGCGCTGCCTCGCCGGCAGCGCATGTTGACCGCCGAAACATACGATCCCTTTGGGGAAGGTCAAGTCGATGTGCGAAAGAAGCCGTCTCTCGGTATAGAGCATCGGGCAACCACCCTTGACGGGTGTCGCCAAGCTGTGGAGAATTGCTAGCGTTCCGCTTCCAACGGATTCGAGGCCCGTATGGCTCGTAATCTGCCTTTACCACTGGCCATTCCCGTCGCTTTCATCATCGCTGTTCCCGGCGCAGCGCAACCGCCGGCCAAGCAGGCCGAAGTGCCGTTCAAGGAGCGCTACACGACCTATGAAGTACACGGTTACTATGTCCACGTCAGCAAAGATGTTGACGCGCAGGGAAAAGAAAAGGTCAACATCGCACTCGATACGCTCGAAGACCGATTGGGTGATGCGCTCAAGGTAATTCCCAAGAACTGTTGCAAGCGCCTGCAGAAAATTCATTTTTGGGTGGAATGGAAAAACCAGTTCTATGCCTCGAGTGAGGACTGGAAACTAGCCAATGCCGCGTGTTACATCCCGATCGGTACAAAGGACGCCCGACTGATTCCGGAAAAGGATGGCGGCATCGAGGTGCCGGTCTTTGCCTTTTTGCTCCCTCCTTACAATGATTCCACCGACAAGTCTTATCCCTTCTGGTTAATGCATGAACTGGCCCATGCGTACCATGACCGGGTTTTGGGTTTCGATGACAAAACGGTCAAAGCATCGTATGAATCGGCAAAGAAGAGCAGGCTCTACGATGAAGTCGAGAGAACGACGATCGGTCCGAATGGGCTGGTCTGGAACACAAAGATGCCTGCGTATGCCCGGACTAATCATAAGGAGTATTTTGCAGAGCTATCCGTCGCTTATCTCGGCCGCAATTGCACATATCCTCACACCGCCAAAGACCTGCGCAAACACGATCCAGGTGGATATGCACTTATGAAAGAGGTCTGGGGCGATAAACCGATACAAAAGTGACTGCGTGCGAGAGCGCGGCGGTCCGTGTCACATGTGAGGGGTGAGGGGAAAAAGCACCGGCTTTTTTGGCTGTAGCCGCAGGCTTCGGCCTGCGCGGGAGCCCAACACGCAGGCTGAAGCCTGCGGCTACGGCCTACGGCCATGCCGGTTCGCAACACGATTGTGAAACGCGATAAAAAAGCTCCATCCGTCGAGCCAAGCGGGCGTTGCCATGTCCCTCGCAATCATCCACGCGAATCAGGTCGTCTGCGTCTCGCAAAGTGGCGAGCGGCTCAAGCGCGGGCATGCGATGCGGGATCTGGCTGTCATCGAAGACGGCGCGGTTGTGATGGAAGACGACAACATCATTTGGACCGGGCCTACATCGCGCCTTCCGAGTCTGCCCGATGGCTCGCGCGTCATCGATGCCAGCGGCAAGATCGTGCTGCCTGGCCTCGTCGATAGCCACACCCACCTAATTTTTGCCGGCCATCGCGCTGATGAGTTTGAACAGCGCTTGCAAGGCATGAGCTACCAGGAGATCGCGGCCAAGGGCGGTGGCATCAACTCGACGGTGCGTCACGTCCGGCAGGCGTCGGCCGCGGAGTTGAAGGAACAAGCAAGCCGGCGCTTGCAGCGCATGCTGGCATTCGGCATCACCACGGTCGAGGTGAAGAGCGGCTATGGTTTGACGCCCATTGACGAATTGAAATGTCTGCGTGTAATTGCTGAACTGAACCAGACCCAGCCCTGCGAATTGGCACCGACATTGATGGGCGCCCATGAAATACCGCCGGAGTATCGCCACAATCGCGATGAATATGTGCGCTTGCTTTGCCATGAAATGATTCCGACGGTCGCTGCTGAGGGCCTCGCGGAATTCTGCGATGTCTTTTGCGAGCAAGGCGTCTTCAGCGTGGCGGAATCGGAGCGCATTCTCGGAACCGCAAAGGATCATGGCCTCAAACTCAAGATCCATGCGGACGAGTTCACGCCGCTCGGTGGGGCCGAACTCGCGGCGCGCCTCGGCGCCGTTTCGGCCGATCATCTGTTGCACGTCACCGATGCCGGCATCGAAGCCTTGAACGAAGCCGGTACCGTGGCCACGCTCTTGCCCGGCACCGCGTTTTCGTTAGGACTGCATTACGCCCCGGCTCGGAAGCTGATTGACCGCGGGCTGCCGGTCGCCCTGGCCACCGATTGCAACCCCGGCAGTTGCATGAGCGAGAATTTGCCGCTCATGGGCACAATCGCCTGCACGCAGATGAAAATGCTGCCGGCAGAAGTGATCGCGGCCACGACGCTGAATGCCGCCGCGGCCCTTGGCCGCAGCGAGCGGATCGGTTCGATCGAGCCCGGCAAGCAGGCCGACCTGGTGATTTTCGACGCACCCAGCTATTCGTATCTCCCGTATCATTTCGGTGTGAACCATGCCTGGAAGGTCATCAAATCGGGACGCGTGGTGGTTGGCGCTTGAGCCGGCCGAAGAAGAGTTGTTCTTTCATTCCGCCGACCACGACGACCCGCGCCTGGGTGATGTGGTCCAGCGCTGGGACGGCAAGCCGTGCAAGATCAGCGCACGGCAACCGGTGCTGCTGGGCTTTCCTTGCGATGAAGGCGTGCGCCGCAACCTTGGTCGGCCCGGCGCCGGGGCGGCGCCGCGGGCCATTCGTCAGCAACTGTATCGCCTTACCAGTTGGGACGGGGCCGGCCGCAAGCCGGTCGACTTGGCGTCCGTGCGGTTACTCGACCTCGGCAACATCCGCGTCCAGACCTCGCTGGAACAGATGCAAGAATATCTTGGCCTGGTGGTCGAGGCCTTGCTGCAATTGAAAGCCGTGCCCGTCATCCTGGGCGGCGGCCACGAATCTGCCTTCGGCCATTACCTCGGCTACGTGAACGCCGGCATCAAATGCGGCATCCTCAACATCGATGCGCACCTGGATGTGCGGCCCTATGCCAAGGGCGGGCATAGCGGGAGCCCGTTTCGGCAAATCATTGAACATCGCGAGCAGCAATTGTCGCCGGGGCAATATGCCGTGATCGGCGCTCAGCGGCAAGCGGTCGCCAAGGCGCATTGTGAATTCATTCAGCCGCTGTTGCATCGCATTCATTGGTGGCGCGAAGACCTGGAGTGCCGGGACCTGTTCCTGGCTGAGTTGGATGAACTCGGCAGTGGCGGCGGGGCCGTGATGGTCACCGTGGATGCCGATGCCTTCCGCGAAGCCGATGTGCCGGGCGTCAGCGCCCCCAATCCTTCGGGCTTGCCCGGCACTGTCTGGCCGATGATTGCGGAACTTGCCGGGCAGGATCCCCGCGTGAAAAGCCTGGAACTGGTGGAAGTGAATCCGAGCTTTGACCGCGATAATCAAACCGCGCGCTGGGCGGCGCTGGGATTGCGCCAATTCCTGGTCGGCTTCGCAGCGCGGCCAACCTAGCAGCTTGCCACGTAGAACGGAATAAATTCCGTTCCCAGGGCTTGGCGAACGGAATAAATTCCGTTCTACGTTACTTGAAATTCTTCAGCCACTCCTGAAATTCCTTGGCGTGCCATTCCACGGTTTTCTTCGGTCCGATCAGGCGGATTGCCAGGCTGTCATCCATGGATTGCCAGATCGCGGCAATCATGCGGTAGTCGGGCCGCGTTTCCTTGGCCGACTTGTCGATGGGAATGTGCTTGAGCAGGAAGGTACCCTGAATATCGACGATGGTGAGCGTGGCTTTGCTGACTTTTAGGGACGATTGCTGCACCGCTTTTTCCTTCGGCATGTCGGTTGGCAACACGAACATGTCTTTCAGGCGACTCACGTTGTCTTCCGTGGAGCCGGTGACGTTCTTCAGAACATAAACCTCGGCATCGAACTTGTCGCCCTCGGCATGCGGCACGCGGAACTGGTACGGCCGCAGGAGATTGGCCGGCTTCTCCGGCACCCAACTGGCCGGCGTGGTGGAAGTCATGCCGTCGAGCTTCACCTCGATGCCCTTCGCTTCCGGCTTCGGCTCCGGCGGCTTTTTCTGCGGCTCAGCCAGCCCGACAGTGCACAAAGTCAATAACACGCCAACGCTCGCCAACGCTTTCATTGCTTCACTCCTTCTAAACGTATTTGGCCGCAGATTAGCTGTTTCGCCGCGATTCTGCAAGGGGAAGAAGCCCTGCCGCTTGCGGCTTCGCGGGCAATGCGTTTGGGAAAGGAAGTAACTCACGCAACGGCCTTTTCGGCACCAGCCTGAAGCGCAAGCGAAGGCGAGGCTCGCCTTCGCTTGCGCTTCAGGCTGGTGTTGCATTGGTACCGGCGGAGTTAATAGAAAATGCATGTGATGGCTGTATTGGGAAATTAGAACTGGAGTTTGAACATCATGTCCTCTTCTGACGAACGCAGGAGTTTGCTCACCACGGGCGGCCCGGGGCGCGCCCCCAATCGCGCCATGCTGCGGGCCGTGGGCTTTCATGACGAAGATTTCAAGCGGCCGATGGTCGGCGTGGCGAGCCTCTTCAGCGATATCACCCCATGCAATGCCCATCTCGACCGGCTGGCTCGGAAAGCCATTGAAGGGGTGCGGGCAGCCGGCGGCGTGCCGCAGATTTATGGCGCGCCCACTGCATCCGACGGCATCATGATGGGCCACCTGGGCATGCGTTATAGCCTGGTTTCGCGCGAAGTGATTGCCGACTCGCTCGAAGTCGTTTCCGGCGGCATGAACCACGACGGCCTGATCGCCATCGGCGGCTGTGATAAGAACATGCCCGGCTGCCTGATGGCCATGGCCCGGCTCAACGTTCCCAGCATCTTCGTCTACGGCGGCAGCATTCTACCTGGCATCGGCGAAGAGGGGGAAACGCTTGACATCGTTTCGATCTTCGAAGCCGTGGGTCGCCATCAGGCCGGTAAACTCGATGCCAAAGCGGTTCACAAGATCGAATGCGAATCGTGCCCTGGGGCCGGCTCTTGTGGCGGCATGTACACGGCCAACACCATGAGTTCCGCCATTGAAGCAATGGGCATGTCGTTGCCGTATGACGCGAGTTACCCGGCCGTGTCGGCCGCCAAGGAGCGCGAGACTTACCAGGCGGGCGTGGCGCTCGTCGATCTTATTCAGCAGAACATTCGGCCGCGCGAAATCATCAATCGCAAGTCGCTCGAGAATGCTTACACGCTGGTGCTGGCTCTCGGCGGTTCGACCAATGCGGTGCTCCATCTGATGGCCATTGCCCGCGAGGCACAGGTGGAATGGACCCTTGCCGACTTTGACCGGCTGGGCGGCAAGATTCCGCACCTGGCCGACCTGAAGCCGGGTGGTAAGTACGTGATGTTCGACCTGCACAAGGTCGGCGGCACGCCGGCCGTGCTGAAGGCGCTGCTCGAGCGGGGCTTGCTCCACGGCGATTGCCTCACCGTTACCGGGCAAACGATGGCCGAGAACCTGCGCGAAGTGAAGAGCGTGTATGCGCGTCATCAAGATGTGATCTTGCCGTTCGAGAAGCCGATGCACGCCACCGGCCACATCGTGGTGCTGCACGGCAACCTGGCCCCAGAAGGAGCAGTGGCGAAGATCGCGGGCCTGACCCAAACCAAGCTCACCGGACCGGCCAAGGTCTTCAACTGCGAAGAGGAATGTTTCCACGCCATCCAGGAACGGAAGATCAAGGCCGGCGACGTGGTGGTGGTGCGCGGCGAAGGGCCGGTCGGCGGCCCGGGCATGCGCGAAATGTTGGCCGTAACCGCGGCGCTGGTCGGCCAGGGTCTGGGCGAATCGGTGGGCCTGATCACCGATGGCCGCTTCAGCGGCGGCACGCACGGCCTGGTGGTGGGCCACGTCGCCCCCGAAGCGTGGACCGGCGGCCCCATCGCGCTCTTGCAAGACGGCGACCGCATCACGATTGATGCCGAACACAAACGTCTCGACGCCCAGCTCAGCGACGACGAGTGGGCCAAGCGGAAGAAAGCCTGGAACAGGCCGGCGCTCCGCGTGGAACGCGGCGTGCTGGCGAAGTATGCGCGGACCGTGCATTCGGCCTCGGAAGGCGCGGTGACGGGGTGACACGCGGCATACGGCGTATTCGTGCGGCTCAAAGATTTAAGGGCCACTTCCCTCGTTTTCCCACTCGCGGAAAAACGTGTGAAAGTCAACTGCGTGCGCAGTTTAGCGGACTAGATAGCGCCGGAATCGCGTGGAAATCGACATCATTCGGTCAAGAGTTTTTTGTTGGGGAACTCAGAGAGTGCCCGATCGTATACAGCTGGATGTTGTTCAGACTCTGCTTCCGCGCTCGCAATCCACCTGACACGCCGAGGCGGGCCATCGCAGAGAACCCTACCGGAGAACTGTGTCCCAGGTGCTTGAAACTGGTCGCGGGCGCAACCTTTTCCAAGATTTACTGCAATTTCTGTGGAAACTCGTCTGAGTCGACCGCCACGAGCATGGGACATTGTTCCGGCGGAACCGAACGCCGGCATGGAGCAGTTCCAACACTTGAGCGCGGGAGCCAGAGTATGCAATTCCTATTTCAGCGCTTTGTCCGCAATGTCTTTCCGATAATGCATGCCCTGGAAGTGAATTAAACTCACGGCTTCGTAAGCGCGCCTCTTGGCGTCGGCGAGCGTATCGCCGAGGGCAGTCACGCCGAGGACGCGGCCGCCGTCGGTGACGATTTCGTTTCCCTCCGCTTTCGTGCCGGCGTGAAAGACCTTCACCTCCGGCAACTTCGCGGCTTCCGCCAGGCCGGAGACGACGCGCCCTTTCGGATAGGACCCGGGGTAACCCTGGCTAGCCAATACCACGCAGACTGTCGGGCGCGGGTCCCACGCAATCCGGCTCTCGTCGAAGTCGCCGAGCGTGTCGTTCGCGACCGCTTCGAGCAAATCGACGAGATCGGATTTCAGTCGCATCAGCAGCGGCTGCGTTTCCGGGTCGCCGAAGCGGACGTTGAATTCCAGCACTCTCAGCCCCTGGCTGGTGTTCATGAGCCCGGTAAAGAGCAGGCCGCGAAACGGCGTGCGAGCTCGCTTCAGCGCATGCACTGTTGGCACGAGCACTTTCTCTTCGATCTCCTGGAGCATCTCCGGGGTAGCCAGCGGAGCTGGGCAATAGGCGCCCATGCCGCCGGTGTTGGGCCCTTGGTCCCCGTCGAACACGGCCTTGTGATCTTGTGTGGCGGGCAGCGGCACAATCGCGCGCCCGCTGACGAGGGCAAAAAGACTGAGTTCCTGGCCCTCCATGCGCTTTTCAACCACGACTTGCCGGCCGGTCACACGGCCGAATTCTTCTTTTACCATGATCCGATCCACTGCTTGCAGAGCTTCGTCCGTTGTCGAGCAAACGATAACGCCTTTGCCCGCCGCCAGTCCGTCGGCCTTTACGACCAGCGGGTACTCCCGGCTTTCGATGTAATACTTCGCGGGGTCTGGATGGTCGAACACGCGGAACTCGGCCGTGGGGACGTCGGCATGGCGCATCAGGTTCTTGGCGAAGACCTTGCTGGCTTCCAGCCGCGCGGCCGCACGAGTTGGGCCGAAGACGTGTAGTCCCTGCGCCTGGAACGCATCGACGATGCCGTTGGCCAGCGGATCTTCGGGGCCGACGACCGTGAGATCAATGGATTCTTTTTTCGCGAACTTGACCAGGCGCTCGAAATCTTGCGGCGTCGTTTCGATGGGGACGTTGCTCGTTTTCGGCTCCAGCGCGGTCCCGGCATTGCCCGGCGTGCAAACGATGCGCTCCACCCGCGGCGATTGCGCCAATTTCCAGACGAGGGCGTGCTCGCGCCCACCCTTTCCCAAAACGAGAAGCCTCATTCTTCACTCCGAACTTTGTGGCAGCATTCGGGAAATGTATGAACAGGGCGGGGCAATACCAAATTGCGATGGCCGAACCCGCGAGTCTCGAAGACTCGCCTCGCGGCTTGAGGTGCTCAAACGCTAGCCGGCGATTCCACCTTGGGAAGTTTGATGCGGCCAAAGAACCAATCCCCGGCCGACGGCGGGAGCATTCGCAGCAAGCGCAACGTGAATGAATCGCGTGGCGGAAAGGCGGTGAAGCGCTTGCGCCGCCGTACGGCAGTCAGGATGCGCCGTGCCGCCTCCTCCACCGTGAGCAGGCGCGGTAAGAAGTTTGCAATCGGCGCCGTCATCGGCGTGCGAATCCAGCCGGGGCAGATTGTGCTTACATGAATGCCATGCGGCTTCAACTCAACGCAAAGCGAATCCATGAGCGCATTGACCCCGGCCTTGCTCGCGGAATAGCCGGACAAAAGTGGGATGCCGCGAAACGAGGCCAGGCTGGAGAGCGCCACCAAGTGGCCCCGGCGGCGTCGAATCATGCCCGGCAGCACAGCTTGGATGGAATTGGCCGCGCCGATGAGGTTGACGCGAACCACCGCTTCAAAGACTTCGCCGGGGAACGCTTCCGCAGGAGTTGCCTGGCCGATGCCGGCGCAGACAATCAGCCGGTCCACGGGCCCGAGGCGCTGCTCCAAATCCTGAACGGCCTGGTTCAGCGCGGCGCGATCAGTCACATCGGCAACCGCCCAGGCGAGGTTCGGCGGTTTCCACTCGCGCTCCAATGCTTTCAGCGCTTCGGCCTGGCGATCAACGGCAGCGATGCGGGCGCCTTCTTGCAACAACTGCCGACTCAATTCGCGTCCGATGCCACTCGCAGCACCGGTGATGAGGATCACTTCCTGTGCGAATTCGGACATGTCGTTCCTTGCGAGTTTCCGATCCCCTCCCCCTTGATGGGGGAGGGATTGCGGTTCAATACCCCAGCGCACAGCCGTCTTTGCGGTACTCGCTGCCGCCGTGCAGCATGTTGGTTTTCGGATCGATCAAGATTGCCTGGTAGCCGCCGCCGTTGACGCGGACGAGCGTCACATGATGCCCGCGTTTTTCCAATTCGGCAATAACACTTTCGGGGATGCCGCGCTCGGCCAGGACCGTGCCGCTGCCGTTTGCCGGGTGACCGGTCGGCGTGGCCGAGCCGCGATGCTCAAGGCGCGGCGCCTCGCCGGCCGCCTGCACGTCCATGCCGAAGTCGATGAGATTCACCAGCACCTCGACGTGGCCTTGCGGCTGCATGTCACCGCCCATTACGCCGAAGACCAGCCACGGTTTGCCGTCTTTCAGCACCATGGCGGGAATGATCGTGTGAAAGGGCCGCTTATGCGGTTCCAGGCGGTTAGCATGCTTTTCATCCAAGGCAAAGAGGCAACCGCGGTTTTGAATCGCGAAGCCGAGCTCCGGCGGTGTGTTGCCCGAACCGAAGCCCATGTAGTTGCTCTGAATGAGCGACACGCAATTGCGGTCCTTGTCCACGACACAGAGGTAGGTGGTGTCGCCGTGGCTCAGTTTCGGGTCGCCGGCATCAATTTTGTCGAGTGCTGAATCCATACGGATTAGCTTTCGCCGTTCGTCGGCGTATTTCTTGGACACGAGTTCGGCGACCGGAACTTTCGCGAAATCCGGGTCAGTGTAGTATTTCGCCCGGTCGGCAAAGGCGAGCTTCTTGGATTCCAGGAATAAATGCCAATAATCGGCAGACGTCGGGCCCAATTTCTTGAGATCGTAGCCTTCGAGCAGGTTCAGCATTTGCAATGCCGCAATGCCCTGGCTGTTGGGCGGCAATTCGTAGACATCGTAACCGCGATAATTCACGCTGACCGGATCCACCCAGCTCGACATGTGCTCGGTGAAATCGCGCAGGGAAAACAAACCGCCGGATTTGGCCGAATAGGCCACCAATTGTTCCGCGATCGCGCCCTTGTAAAACGCATCGCGGTCCTGCTTGGCGATTAGCCGGTAGGTCTGGGCAAGGGCCGGATTCTTGAAGACTTCGCCCTTAGCCGGGGGGCGGCCATCGATCAAATACACCTGCCGCGAGCCAGAATCGGCGGCGAGCTTCTTTTGGCTGGCCCGCCAGTATCCGGTAATTACCTCCGGTACAGGCGTGCCGGCTTCAGCGTAGCGAATCGACGGCTCGAGCAATTGTGCGAAAGAGCGGGTGCCGAATCTTTTCCGCAGTTCCTCCCAGCCATCCACGCAACCGGGGACCGACCAACTCAATGGGCCGGTTTCAGGAATATCCTCAAGGCCATTCTCGGCGAAGTAAGCGCGCGTGGCCTTGTACGGCGACCGGCCGCTCGCATTGAGGCCATATAGCTTTT
>DATGHS010000339.1:0-8602 GCA_035307785.1 Gemmataceae bacterium | reverse complement strand
AGGCGGAAAATGCGAACGCGGTTGGGATGGCCATCGTCTTCAATGGGCAGATTGAAGAGGTCGATCTTTACCCAAATCGCGATTTGTTCCGAAAGCTATTTCCAAGGTTGATTCGTGCTTACGCGGTGCAGGCTGCGTTGCTCAAGGATCAAGCGAAAAAAGCCGAACCGGTAACGCAAGCTGCCGTGGTCCAATTTGTGCAAGCAAAGAACGCCAAGTCGGAAAAGAAAAAGACGCTCGACGCGCACAACGACGTCCAGGTGTGCGAACTCAGCAATAGCCGATTCCAGTGCACCACGCATTACAACGGCCATCCCATTCACTGGCAAGTGATGGCCAAGAACCGCGAAGGCGACGCCGCGGGCGGTCAGGTGCTAGGCTCGGATTGGTAAGCTCAAGCTAGCGAAGGCGAGCCGAGCCGCGTGCGCGGCCAGGTGTTGCGGTAGCGCTTCACCCGGCCGCTCGCGCGGCTCGCCTCACTAACTTACTGTCCGCGACACATTTCCCTTCACATCAGTTTCTTCATTTGGACGCGCCTTTTTCGGCAGTATCTTTATGGCCGAGCCGTCGCTAGCTAGGCCGTGCGTGCTGTCTTTGGCTTTCACTCTTGCCCGGAGATTAACCATGACGCTCTTGAGGAAAAGTCGCGCCAGTCGCCGTTTGCAAACCAGCCTGAACCTGGAGCGCCTCGATGATCGCTGCCTGCTCTCGGGAAATGTGCTCCAGACAAATCTGGTGTCGGACCTGCCTGGAGTGGCGGCCGTTCAAGACCCGAATCTGGTCAATCCCTGGGGCATTTCGGAAAGCTCAGGCAGCCCATTTTGGATTTCCGATAATAATGCCGGCGTGTCGACGCTCTACAATGTCCCCGGCGCAAATAAAACTCCAGTTTCAGTAAACTCCCTCGTCGTAAGCATCCCCACACCGGGCGATCCATTGGGCGCCAGCGGAACGCCTACGGGCACCGTGTTCAACATCGATGGCGGCGCTGCGGGTGGCTTCAAAGTCAGCGGCTTTTCAAAGTCAGGCGCAGCCACTTCCGCATCAGCCATCTTTTTGTTCGTGACCGAAGACGGCACCATCGTGGGCTGGAACCCCGGTGTAAACCCCATGAATTTCGAGCCGACGAAGGCCGGCAAATACGGCATCATCGCCGTGGACAACTCCGGCAACAACTTCACGGAACCCGATCCCGCCAAGCAAACCGGTGCGGTTTACAAGGGCATGAGCATCGCCAGCAGCTCCGCCCCAATTTTCGCTTCGGACCCAAATACCACGTCGGTGCTGTATGTCGCCAACTTCCGCTCCGGGCAGATTGAGGTTTACGGCAGCAACTTCGAGCGCGTGAATCTGTCGATGAGCGCCTTCAACGATCCGAAGATTCCCAAAGGCTACGCTCCCTTCGACGTGCAAGTGCTGAACGGCAAGGTCTATGTTACCTATGCCAAGCAAAATGCGGAGAAACATGACGACGTGGCCGGCCCAGGCCATGGCTTTGTCGATGTCTTTAACCTCGACGGCACGCCAGGCCTGGCAGGCGGCCAAGAGCGGCTCATCTCGCGCGGTCCACTCGATTCACCGTGGGGCCTGGCGATGGCTCCGACCGGCTTCGCTGGCCTTTCCGCCCCCAACGGCGACTCGGTGCTGCTGGTGGGCAACTTCGGCAACGGCTTCATCAATGCTTTCGATGCCAGCACGGGCCATTTCCTTGGCCAATTGATGGACCCCGATGGCGAACCGATTCAAATCGACGGCTTGTGGGGGTTGAAATTCGGCAACGGCGGAGCCGGCGGTGCTGCCGGCACCTTGTACTTCACGGCAGGTTTGTTCGGCGAGACGCACGGCCTCTTCGGCTCGCTCTCCACGGCAGCGCCCGGCTCACCGGATGGCTCGGCCGAAGCACAGTTGGTCATGGCGGATCTAGACGTGTTTGAGAACGACCTTGCCACCGAACAAAAAGATATTTCCAGCGGCGCGCCGGCGGCTCAGCTGCAACAAGATCTACAAACTCTCCAAAATGACTTTATTAACCTGGTGCGTGCTGAAGTCAATTTCGCGCACGACGAGCACGCCGACGCAGGCGTCCACCTTCACCTTCCGTCAATGCACAACTCCGAACAACTATTGGATTTGCTCGAAGGAATGGATGCCGGTTGAAAAAGGAGCAATGTTGGAATTGCGAATGAAAGAAGCTGCACTGCCGACAATGTGTCACGAAGCGCATTGCCGGCGGTGCATTCATGTCATCGCGCACGTATTCCGCCTCACTTGTAAGCTTGTAGCATCAGTGTGAAGGAAGGTGCGATAATGAAATCGGGATGCGGACCGGGCGGCCAATCCGGATGGCCCCCGGGCTGCTCTTGCAGCATGGCGACTCCGCCGCCCCAGATGTGCGTGTATATGCCCGTGCCGCCTTCGATGGCGAAATAGTACTTGCTAACTGGGCCGCTCATGCCGGGCTGCAACTGTGCGCCAACCAGGCGAAACGTAACGCTGCCGTGCTCATCGGTAAGCGTAAACTCGCCGGTGGTACGGCCCATGGCGATGTTTCCCGGTGTCCTGAGTTTGCCGCTGAGTTGCACATTGCCCATGTGCTCGATGTGGCCGGAGCCGCCAAGAGTTTGCGTCGTCCCAACGTCGGGGATGGAAGGTTGCGTGAACCAGGTTCCGCTTAGTTGGCCGTCGAGCGCCAAGTGATGCGAGTTCGGGTAAACGGGCACACCGCTCAGCGGCAAGCGCAATTCCAGCGATTCCAAATGCGGGCGAAATTGGCTAGCGTCCTTCATATTTGCCTCCCGTCTTACACGTTATTTGACCATTTGTCGCCAGAGTGTGCATGCTTCCACCAAAGGAGCGGCTTATAATCAGGTTTGCACAAGAACGCAAGTCACATTGCAATGAAGTGGCGCCGGCAAGCCAGCCTGGAAAGCCTGAACCGCTTCAAGGGTTTTCTCCAGCGCCGTGACTTGCTAAACTGCTTGTTAGCGAAGGGCAGCCGAAGTGGCGGAATGGCAGACGCGCCGGACTCAAAATCCGGTCACCGCAAGGTGGTGTGGGTTCAAGTCCCACCTTCGGCACTATACAGCGTAAGGACTTACGTCAATTCATGTGAAATCGGCTTCAACCGCGAAAGGCGGGCTTCCGCAGCCCGCCTTTTTCGTCGAGGCTCAGTGAGCTATTCAGTTCAATTTGGCGGTATCACGGCAGGCAGCTACGAGATAACGAGCGTCTGTTGCCCTTCGGTCAAAACCCCATTAAGGTTATTAACAGGAGTTATGCCCGGCCGGCATGTCGTCCGGGGTGCACGGAGCTTGTCGCATGAGCTTTTCCGATCCCGCCAATTTGGTCCTATTGGAGCAATACCACGCCCAGTGGCAGAAAGACCCAGCCTCCGTGCCGGAGGTTTGGCGGGCGTTTTTTCAAGGTTTCAACTTCGGCGGTGGGGGCAAGCCGGATGAACAGCATACCAACGCCCAGGTGGGCGTGCTGCGGCTCGTGTTTGCCCATCGCGATTTGGGTCATCGCTCGGCCCACCTTGATCCCCTGAACGGGCCGCCGCCCGTCATTCCGGAACTGACGCTAGAATTCAACGGTCTGACAGAAGCGCACCTGGACCAGCAATTCGGTTCCAACTTCAAGAGCCTGCAACACGCGACGCTGCGTGAAATTCTGGCCGCACTGCGGCAGTCCTACTGCGGCATGATCGGCTACGAGTACATGCACATTCAGGACCCGAAGATTCGCGGCTGGCTGCAGGAACGCATCGAGCCGCGCCGCAGCCAGCCGAACATGACCCGCGAGCAGAAGATCAAAATCCTGCACGACCTGCACGATTCCGAATTGTTCGAAAAGTTCCTGCACAACCGCTTCCTGGGCCAAAAGCGCTTTTCGCTCGAAGGGGCGGAAACGCTCATTCCCCTGCTCAATGCCTTTGTGGATCGAGCCCCGGATTTCGGCGTCTCCGAGTATGTGCTGGGCATGGCCCACCGGGGCCGGTTGAATGTGCTCGCCAATGTGCTGCACAAGCCGCTCGTGGACGTGTTTGCCGAGTTTGAAGATTATTTTCGCGACGACACGGCCGACGGCGACGGCGATGTGAAGTATCACCTGGGCTTCGCCAGCGACGTCATGGTGCGCGGGCATTTGTTGCACCTCACGCTCACGCCCAACCCCAGCCACCTCGAAGCCGTGAATTCCGTGGTCGAAGGCCGAACGCGGGCCAAGCAGGAGCAGTTCCACGATTCTCAGCGCAAGCGCGGCATTCCGCTGCTGATCCACGGCGACGCCGCATTTTCCGGCCAGGGCTCCGTCTACGAAACGTTGAATCTTTCCAATCTCGACGGTTATACCACCGGCGGCACCCTGCACGTAGTCATCAACAATCAAATCGGCTTCACAACTTCGCCCCACAATGGCCGGTCGAGCCAGTATTGCACTGATGTGGCCAAGACTATTCAGGCGCCGATTTTTCACGTGAATGCCGAAGATCCGGAGACAGTGGTTTTCATCGCCGAGCTGGCCCTGGAATTCCGCCAGACGTTTGGCTGCGACGTCTTCATCGACATGTACTGCTACCGGAAGCGCGGCCACAACGAAGGCGACGAGCCGTCGTTCACCCAACCGCTCATGTACCGCAAGATCGCGAGCCGGCCCTCGGCGACCAAGGTCTATACCGACAAGCTCATTCACGACGAAGTGCTGAACGAGGAAGAGAGCCAGTTGATCGACCAGGTCTTCGAGATGAAACTGGATCGGACCCAGAAGGAGTTGAAAAGCCAGCCGCCGCGCCCGCGCGGCATGCCGCGCTTTGAAGGGCGCTGGAAGGGATTGCAATTACGCTATGCGCACGATCCGGTAGCCACCGGTGTGCCCCTGGAAACGCTGCGCCAGATTGGCGAAGCGCTTTGCCACAAGCCCGAGAACCTGACGCTGCATCGGAAGATCTTCGATCCGGACACGAAGAGCGACGGACCCAGTGAGCGCAAATCACTTTTCGGCCGCCATCTCGATATGGTTCAGGGGCGTGAAAAAGTGGATTGGGGCTTTGCCGAAGCGCTGGCGTTCGGCTCGCTGCTGGTCGAGAAGATCCCAATCCGTCTGAGCGGGCAGGATTCGGGCCGCGGCACGTTTTCACAGCGGCACGCCGTGCTGGTCGATCAAGAAACCGGCGAATGTTACGTGCCCTTGGATCACTTGGGCCCGGAGCAGGCGCCCTTTGCGGTTTACGACAGCCCGCTGTCAGAATTCGCGTTGCTCGGCTTCGAATTTGGTTACACGCTCGACTCGCCGAATACTCTGGTGCTTTGGGAGGCACAGTTTGGCGATTTCGCCAATGGCGGACAGGTGATTGTCGATCAATTCATTGCTTCCAGCGAATCGAAATGGCAGCGCTCCAGCGGGCTAGTGCTGCTGCTGCCACATGGATATGAAGGCCAGGGACCCGAGCACTCCAGCGCTCGCTTAGAGCGTTTTCTGCAACTGTGCGCGGATGATAACATCCAGGTGGTCAATACCACGGCGCCGGCCCAATATTTCCATCTGCTGCGGCGGCAAGTGAAACGCAACTTCCGCAAGCCGCTCATTATCATGACGCCGAAGAGTCTGCTGCGGCATCCGCTGGCAAAATCGGCGTTGAACGAATTCACCACGGGCCATTTCCGTGAAGTGCTCGATGACCCGACGGCCGATGCGAACAAGGTTCGCCGGGTGGTTTTGTGCAGCGGCAAGATCTACTACGACTTCCTGTTCGATGCCGAGCAGAAAGACGCGGAAAAAGCGCGCCGCAAAATACCGGCTGACGTGGCCATTGTTCGCGTCGAGCAGTTTTATCCGTTCCCGGAAGAGCAGTTGCAGCAGGTGTTGCGGCGCTATCGCAAGGCGACGGAATACGTGTGGGCGCAAGAGGAGCCGCAGAACATGGGTGGCTGGGCCTTCATGGAGCCGCGGCTGCGCGCGCTGGAGATTAACGTGCAATTTGTCGGCCGCGACGCCAGCAGCAGCCCGGCCACGGGCTCGCACCGCATTCATGTGCGCGAACAGAAAGAGATTGTGGAAGTGGCGCTCGACGGCCCAGTGCCCCATGTGGTGCGCGCCGTGCGCGTGCCCGAAGCGCCGCCGCCCGGCAGTGATAAGGTGGCGGCGATGCAAAAGTGACCCGGGTTTGCGACGCTTCGCAGAAGCTTTTTGGCAAGGTGTTTCGCTATGCCCATCGAAGTAAAGGTTCCGCAGATCGGGGAGTCGATCCAGGAGGGCGTGATCGCCCGCTGGCTGAAGAAGAACGGCGACCTGGTGCGGCGCGACGAGCCGCTTCTCGAATTGGAAACCGAGAAGGCGACGACGGAGCTTCCCGCGCCGGCTACCGGAATCCTGACCATTTCCATTCCCGAAGGGAAGACGGTGCGCGTCGGCTCGACTGTTGCCAATATCGAGGAGAAAAACATACCGGCGGCGCCAGCCAAGACCGAGGCCCCCAAGCACACGTCGGCGGTCGCCAAGCTGGAGCCGGCGAAGCCGGCCGTTGCTACAGCAGCCGATGGCCGGCAAGTGCCGCCCTTGTCCCCCGCCGCACGGGTCATGGTGCAAGAGAAGGGAATCGACCCGCGCGAATTGAGTCCATCGGGCCGTGGCGGAGTGGTAATGAAGGAAGACGTGCTTGCCCACCATGCCGAAAAACCTGCACCTGCCGTGGTGCTTCCGTCCACCGGTGGCCCGCCGACGCCGGAGCGCGAAACCCGCGTGCGCATGACGGCCGTGCGCAAGCGCATCGCCGAGCGGCTGCTGCAATCGCGGCAAACCACGGCGGCACTGACGACGTTCAATGAGGCCGACATGTCGGCCGTGATGGAACTTCGAGCGCAATTCAAGGAAAAATTCGAGAAAAAATATGGCGTGAGCCTCGGGTTCATGGGCTTCTTCCTAAAGGCTTGCATGGAAGCGATCCGGGCGTACCCGGTCATTCAGTCGCGTATCGATGGCGAAGACATTGTCACGCCGCATTATTTCGACTTCGGTGTCGCCGTAAGCACCGAAAAAGGCCTCATGGTGCCCGTGATTCGCGATTGCGATCACTTATCATTTGCCGACATCGAAAAGCGAATCACCGACGTGGCGAAGCGTGCCCGCGACGGTAAGATTCGACCCGATGACCTGGCCGGCGGCACCTTCACCATCACGAACGGCGGCGTCTTCGGCTCCATGATGTCTACGCCGATCCTGAACCCGCCACAAAGCGCTATCCTCGGCATGCACGCTATTCAGAAGCGGCCGGTCGTGATCAACGACCAGATCGCGATCCGGCCGATGATGTACCTGGCGCTAACGTACGATCATCGGCTGATTGACGGGCGCGAGGCGGTGCTCTTCCTGGTGCGCGTGAAGGAATGCATCGAAAAGCCGGAGCGGATGCTGCTGGAGGTGTGACAACGCCAATTTCACTTGCGGACACGACCCAAGTGCCGCAAGATAAGAAGGTTGAAATGAAACAATTAGGTCACTGGATTGAGCCGGGAGCGCAAGCAACCGGATTGAGCGGCGTTCTTCATCCGGTCGCTTGCGCTCCCGGCTCCTAACGAACCGATTCCCGAGCCAGAATAGCATCCAAGATCCCCCTCATGTTCCTTCTTCATCCCCTATTGCTTGGCGGACTCGCGCTCATGGGAGTGCCGGTGCTGCTGCACCTGATGATGCGGCAGAAGCCGAAGCATCTCATGTTTCCGGCCTTTCGCTTTTTGCAGCAGCGGGCCAAGACCAACCAGCGCAAAATCCGCTTGCGGCATCTGCTGCTCCTGTTGCTACGCATGCTGCTGATTGCGCTGATCGTGCTGGCGCTGGTTCGGCCGCGCGTTTTCAGCGACCGCTTCCACATCGCGAATCAGAACGCCGCCGTGGCCATGGTCATCGATACCAGCCCGAGCATGGAATACACGGTGGCCGGCAAGTCGCGGTTGGAGGAAGCGAAGCAACGCGCGCTGGAAGTGCTCGATGAAGTGGGCGACGGCAGCCGCGTGGTCATCATCGATACCGGCGGCAAGCTTCAGGAGTGGGCCAGCGTCGCCGAAGCGCGGGAGCAGGTTCGCAACCTCACGCCGAAAGCCGGCAATGCGCCGGTGACCAACGGCCTCTCCGCCGCTTACCAGAAGTTCGACGAGTTGGACAAGAGCGCTCTGGCCGCCGAGGGCGAAGCGCTGCCGCGCATCCTGTACGCTATTTCGGACCGTACGGTCGCATCGTGGGATCCGGGCCGGGTCAATGATCTCAGCGCCCAGCGCGACCGGCTGCCGCCGCCGCAGGTCCGGCACATTTTCATCGACGTGGGCGTGGACAAGCCGATCGACGTGGCGATCACGCAGATGGAAATCAAGCCGCAGGCAGTGCCGGCCAACCAGGAAGTGGTCATCAAGGCCACGGTCATGGCGACCGGCCAGAAGTGCGACACCGAGTTAGAGTGCAAACTGCTCAGCGATCAGCCGGCAACAACAGAGCGCCAGCCGGTCACTCTCGATGTGGGTCAAAGCCAGGTTATCGAGTTCCGCAAGAAGGGGCTGAAGCCGGGGAAGTACCAAGTGGAAATGCGCCTTGCCAGCAGCGGGCCGATTCCGTCGGC
>DATGHS010000338.1:0-6238 GCA_035307785.1 Gemmataceae bacterium | reverse complement strand
ACGTGCGGCGACGATTCGATCTGCATGGCCGGGTTGTGGAAGACGGCGGGATTCCAGGTCCGCCCGGCCCGCGTCGTCGGCCACTGCATCACCCAGGTTCGTTTTGATGGCCGCTGGAACCTTCTCGATGGCGACATGGGCCCGTTTTTCCTCTTGCGTGACAACCGTACTATCGCCAATGAACAGGATCTCGTGCGCGACCACGATTTGCTGAAACGCGCGCACACCCACGGCATCCTGGATCCCGATAGCCGAGCCGAAGGCGAGTGGTCCGCGGCACTGTTCGTGTATGAAGGCAACACTCCGGCTGACCGCAATAGCGCGCGCGACACCACCATGAACATGGTCCTGCGGCCCAACGAAGCGCTGGTCTGGCGCTGGGGCCATGTGGTGCCATTGAAATATCACGGCCGCACCGACATCACGGTCTGGGGCAAGCGGGCGGCGGAGCGCATTTGCAACGGGCTATGGGAATACCGGCCGGACTTTAAGCGCGAAGTGTGGCGCCGCGGCGCTGAGACGGTCGAAAACGTCGAGGTGAAGGATGGTGAACTGCGCGGCGCGGCCGGCAAAAGCGGTGTTGTCGTTTGGAAAATGCGCAGCCCCTATGTCTTTGTCGGCGGTAGGTTGGAAGCGGAGGGCGATGGGGCGAAATTCGCGCTCTCCTGGGACGGCAAATCGTGGCAGGAAGTTGGCACGAACCTGGATGGGCTGTTTCCGCGCGATGGCCCCGCTCGTTACGAGTACGAGCTGCGCTGTGAACTGCCCGCCGGCGGCGTTCTCAAGCGGCTAGCCATTATCAACGACCTTCAGATGGCGCCGCTTGCTCTACCTGCCATGACGGTCGGAGAGAATTGGCTCACGTATTCCGACCAATCACCTGGCCCGCGTCGGGTGCGTATCACCCATGATTGGGTCGAGCGGTCACTTTCCCGTCCGCCGGAGATGTCGCGCTTCCCGGTATATCCGCCGGATGGGTTGCGGACGGACGGCACGGATATTGTCTTCCAATGGCGGCCGGCCCAAGCATTCGACGGAGATACCATTGTTGATTACCAATTCGAGCTTGCGGACGTCTGGTACTACAAGCGCTGGCCGATGTCTTCGAACTTCTCGAAGCTGGTAAGCAATACCTCCGACCGGGGTCAGCCGCGCTATACCCTCCCCGGTCCCGGATTGCTGTCTCCGGAGCGCGAATATCTCTGGCGGGTTCGGGCCAAGAACTCCAAAGGTGTCTGGGGGGATTGGAGCAGCGAATGGAGTTTCTTTGCGGGTGGTCCGGCACAGCCGGTGGAAGTTAGATTGGAGCCCACGAAAGAAAAAGACAACAAGTTAGTTCTTCGCTGGAAACCCAATTCCAAAGGTTCGGCGCCGGAAAAATATCGTATATATGGCAGCGATGAGAAGGGCTTTTCGGTCGCCGACAAACCGTATCGAAGGAACGTCGGCCAGTCCAAAGACGTTGCCGCAGAAGCACCGGCCAATTTCGTGGCCGAAACGACCAACACCGAATTGGTTGTAATCGGCGCGGGCGTGGATGTGCCTAACGCCAACAGAGCTTTCTACCGAGTGGTGGCGGTCGATGAGGGAGGTAAGCGCAGCGGACCGTCGGACTACGCCGCGGCGCCGCGGCCGCTCATCTGCAGCAAGACGCCTGCGGCAGCAAAGGTGGGCGCGGAGTTCCGCTATCAGGTCGCCACGATTCGCTCACTAGGAGACCTGCGCTTGCACATGGTGGACGGCAAGGAAGTGGCGAATTTCTGGGATATCGAGAAGCCCCGGTTTGCATTGGTAAAGGGACCGGCCTGGTTGCGCATCGACGAAGCTACCGGCCTGCTTCACGGCATGCCCGACACTGCCGGGTATGCCGACGTGGAGGTGAAGGTCACTGTGGAAAGGCCGGTCCGAAAGCTGGACGAGGTCCGCCTGAGTTGGGGCCAGGAACAGGTCAAGGAAACGGGCGTTGAGCAAGTGGGCAGCGCCACGCAGCGTTTTCGGATTATCGTGGCGCAGTAACTTCTGCCGGCGAGGTTGCCGTGAATCCTAAATTGTGGACGCTCCTGATCGTTGCTGCTTCGTTGCTTTGGGCGTTGTCCAGCGTACAGGCCGGGCCGCCGGACACACCGTTGCCTTCCGGCGTGACGGCGGTCTGGGATCTGTCTAAGGCCAGCCGCGAAAACACCAACTCCCGGGACCGGATTTGCCTCAACGGCCTGTGGCGCTGGCAGCCGGCCAGATCGAGCGATACCACGCCGCCGGTCGGACAATGGGGATACTTCAAAGTTCCTGGCTTTTGGCCGGGGAACAACAACTACATTCAAGAGGATTGCCAAACGTTGTTCGCCCATGCAGATTGGAAAGATTCAAACTTTCGAAACCTGACGTCAGCGTGGTATGAACGCGAGATCAAGATTCCAAAGCTTTGGGCTGGTCGGCGCATTGCCGTGAGCGCGGAATACGTCAATTCACTTGCCATTGTTTTCATCGACGGTCGAAGAGTAGGTGAAATACGATTTCCCGCGAGGGAAATAGACATCACCGAAGCTATTCAGCCGGACACCAATCACGTGCTTAGCCTGCTTGTCGCTGCCTTACCGCTCAAGGGCGTTTTGCTTTCCTATGCCGACACCAACTCGGCCAAGGAAGTGAAGGGAATGGTGGAACGGCGCGGCCTGTGCGGCGACGTCTACCTTAGCCTTGGTCCGCGCGGGGCTCGGATCAGCGATGTGAAGATCGATACATCGGTGCGCAAAAAACAGATCAGCGCGAGCGTTGCGCTCGATGGCTTGGTTGAAAGCACTCCTTACACACTGAGCGTGCGCATCAAGGATGGTGCTCGCTCGATCCACGAATTTGCCAGCAAACCGTTCCGAGCGGGCGATATCGAACAGAGCCGATTGCAATTCTCGGACACTTGGCTGCCGGAAAAACTGTGGGATTTGAATACGCCGCAAAACATGTTTACGGCTGAAGTCTCATTGAACGAGCCGGACGACAAGCTGGCCGACCAGTTTCATCCGGTGCGCTTTGGCTTTCGGGAGTTTTGGATCGCCGGCCGGGACTTCTATCTAAACGGTTCACGCATCTTTCTCTCGGCGGTCCCTATCGACAACGCACAAATCGGCGCTCGCACCGCCACCTACTCCGCTTGTTGTGAGACGATGAAGCGGCTGCAGAGCTTCGGCATTAATTTCGTGTACACGCACAATTACGGCTGCGAACCGGGAACACACGTAAGCTTCGCGGAATTGTTGCGGGCGGCCGACGATACCGGCATGCTGGTGGCCTTTTCGCAGCCCCATTTTGGGCACTACGACTGGAAGGCGGCCGATGCTGACCGCACCAACGGCTACGCACGGCACGCCGAGTTCTACGTGCACGCGGCCCAAAACCACCCGTCTATCATCGCGTACAGCATGAGCCACAATGCCACGGGCTACGACGAAGACATGAACCCCGACCACATCGACGGAATCGACAATCCGCGCGGCGACAACTGGAGCCGCAATAACGCCGCGCTGGCACTGCGCGCCGAGGCCATCGTGAAACGCTTCGATTCCACGCGCGTTGTGTATCACCATTCCTCCGGCAATCTCGGCTCCATGCACACGATGAATTTCTACCTGAACTTCGTGCCGAGCCAGGAACTTTCCGATTGGTTTGAACATTGGGCGACGAAGGGCGTGAAGCCGGTGTTCACCTGCGAATACGGCGTGCCGTTTACCTGGGATTGGACCATGTACCGCGGTTGGTACAAGGGCGAACGAGCCTGGGGCAGCGCACGCGTTCCCTGGGAGTTTTGCCTGGCCGAGTGGAATGCGCAATTCCTGGGAGATAAGGCTTATCGCATCGGCGAGGCGGAGAAGCGAAATCTCCGGTGGGAGGCCGGCCAATTCCGCTCCGGCAATCTGTGGCATCGCTGGGATTACCCGGTCAGCGTGGGTTCAAGCGACTTCGATGACCGGCAGACGGTCATTGCGAATTACTTGACCGACAACTGGCGCGCCTTCCGGACCTGGGGCGTTTCCGCCATTTCGCCCTGGGAATACGCGGCCTACTGGAAACAGCGCGACGGCGTAGGTAAAAGCAAGCGCGACTTGAAGGTGGACTGGGAGAATCTGCAGAAGCCGGGATTCAGCCCCGACTTTGTGCCGCCGCGCCAGGGCTGGATGAGCGTCGATGGCGAACGCGCCGATTGGATTCCCACGCCGGCCGCGCAGGCGCTTTGCCGCAACAACCGGCCGCTGCTGGCGTATATCGCCGGCAAGGCGGAACATTTCACCAACAAGGATCACAACTTCTTCCCCGGCGAGACGGTCGAGAAACAACTCATTGTTATCAACAACTCGCGGGAAACGGTGTCGTGCGAATGCGAATGGAAGTTCGGGCTTCGAATACCCGCCGCTTCTGTACACAAGACAATCTCCGTTCGGACGGGCGAGCAGGAAAGAATTCCGTTCAGATTGACCCTGCCTGATAAGGTGTATGCCGGCGCGTATCGAACTACAGCGACTTTTCGATTCAGCAACGGTGAAGTGCAAAACGATAATTTCGAGACTCACGTGTTAACGCGTCCGGCAAATCCTCCTACCGCAGAGAACATCGCACTGTTTGATCCCAAAGGTGAAACTCGCAAACAGCTTGCTGCGTTGGGCATCAATTGCAAAGAGGTTGCTGCAACTACCGATTTGACCGGCTTTGATACCTTGGTCATCGGCAAACAAGCCCTTTCCCTGGACGGACCAGGGCCGAATCTTGACCGCGTACGCGATGGCCTGAAGGTCGTGCAGTTTGAGCAAAGCGCCGCCGTGCTCGAGCAGCGCTTCGGCTTTCGCGTGGCGGAGTACGGCTTGCGGCAGGTCTTCGAGCGCGTGCCGGACCACCCGCTCTTGGCCAGGTTAGAGGAAGATCATTGGCATGACTGGCGCGGCACGGCCACGCTCTCGTCGCCGCGGCTGGAGTACGCTCTGCGACCCCGATATGGCCCCACGGTCCAATGGTGTGGTCTCGATGTTCCGCGGGCCTGGCGCTGCGGCTGCCGGGGAAATGTTGCCTCGGTCGTGATCGAGAAGCCGGCACGCGGCGACTTCCTGCCCATTCTCGATTGCGGTTACGCTCTCCAGTACAGCCCGCTATTGGAGTACCACGAAGGCAAAGGCATGGTGTTGTTCTGCCAATTGGACGTGACTGGTCGCTCTGAAGCCGACCCTGCCGCCGAAACACTGATGAGAAACATCTTCAATCACGTCGCAACCTGGAAGCCAAAGCCGATTCGCGCCGCACAATACGTCGGCGATCCAGCCGGCAAGCGCTATTTGCAGGAAGCCGGCCTCCCTGTGCAAGACCTCAATCGCGAGAATCTAACCGCCAACAGTGTGTTGATCGTTGGCGCCGGCGGCGGTAAGTACGTGGATGGCCCGGTCCAACAATGGCTCAACGCGGGTGGGCACATATTGGCGCTCGGAATTGAAGCAAGCGATGGCAATGCTGCTCTGGGCAGCCGAGTCGCTATGAAGAAGGGCGAGTATATTGCCTCATCTTTCAAGCGGCCAGATAAGCAATCGCCTTTGGCGGGAATTGGGCCGGCCGACTTGCTGAACCGGGATCCACGCGAGTTGTGGCTTGTTTCAGGTGGGGAGAGCGCGAAGGGCGACGGCGTCCTCGCCGTCGCGGAAAACGGCAGATTCGTCATTTGTCAATTCGTCCCCTGGCAATTCGATGCGCGTACGCCGATGAACCAGAAGCGCACTTTCCGGCGCGCGGCCTACGTTATTGCGCGGTTGAGCGCGAATATGGGGCTGGCGGGCTCAACGCCACTGTTGGCCCGAATTCGCAACACTCCTTCTACCGCCGAAAAACGATGGCTGGAAGGATTCTACCTTGATTCACCGGAAGAATGGGATGACCCCTACCGGTTTTTCCGTTGGTAGCAGTGCGTTTCAACAAGCCCGTGATTGCCTTCTTGATCTCGCGGAAAGATAGAATGATCGGAGATCTGCCCAGCCAGTGCAAAGCATTCTCACAATTGAACGAGATCAGCCATGAAAAAAGTGACCATTCGACAATGTCCGACCTGAACCGGCACCCGGGAACGTGCTGTCCGTGTGGCGAGCGCTTTACGGAACGAACCAGGGGTCGAAGTGGAAATGGTGGACGGAAAAATGGGCGAATTGACCGTCCAGGTGGATGGCAGGACCGTGGCCAAGAAATTCCTTTTCCTATTCTCGCCTTCGGTTGA
>DATGHS010000337.1:0-11870 GCA_035307785.1 Gemmataceae bacterium | reverse complement strand
CTGAAATAGACGGGTTCAAATGCGAAGGCCGCCCTGTTTCCCTCGCTGGAACAGGGCGGCATTTTTTTTGCCACACACAAAGTTTTGATTTTCGCTTGATGGACCGTACAATTCTGCGGCTTGGCATGCGCCGCTGTGTCGCGGCGGGCTCCGAGATGAACCAAAAGTTGAGACCTTTCGTGCATAGCAACTACGATCCCACCAACCGCACCGCACTGGGTACCGCTCAACGCACCGCCCCGAGCACCGCTCAAGGTACCGCTCAGCGCACAATTAGCTCAAGTTGTATAAAGGCGCGAGGCGCACACGCGGAACACCAATTCTACAAAGGGCTTACGTCGACTCGAATGAGCGCGCTGGCGCGCACCTTGAGCGGATTTGAGCTAATGCTGTAGCGCGCAAGGTGCGGCAATTCGAGCGCTTATGGGTTGAGTGGCGAGCGCCACAGCGCTGGAAGAGTTATAAAAAGCTTCACTTCGGCGCTTCGGGAGCCACGACTTTGGCCGGCAGCAGCTCGATCTTGGCGGCCCTGGCGACGGCGTATTCGAACTTGGCCGGGACGGTACAGGCGGCGCCGGTGCGGCCCTTGGGGTCGAGGGCGATGAAGGCGACGCCGGCCGGGTGGACGCCGCGGCGAATGGCGGTGGCGTTGATGCGCTGGATGGCCAGCTCACAAGCCTCTTGCGGACTCTTGCCAAAACGCATCAATTCCACGATAAAAACAGTACCGGCGATGCGAATGACCTCCTCGCCGACACCCGTAGCCCCCGCCGCGCCGGCGGCATCGTCGACGTACAACCCAGCGCCGATAAGCGGCGAGTCGCCGACGCGCCCCGGAAGTTTATGAGGCAAACCCGAAGTGGTGCAAACGCCACCGAGATGCCCTTTTTTATCGAGGGCCAAAACGTTGACCGTATCGTGGTTGGTTGGAGAACCGGGCGGTGCGGGCGGAACGGCTGGGCGATCGGCGCGGGGCTTGGTTTTTTCCCACTTTGCCACACTTTCAGCTGTCAGCAGGCTTTCGAGTGGAAAGCCCTGCTGGAGCGCGAAGAGTTTGGCCCCCTCGCCTACCAGCAACACATGGGGGGTCTTTTCCATCACGCGTCGTGCCAAGGCAGCGGCATGGCGAATGTTTTCCAGGCCGGCAACGGCCCCACAAGCCAGGGATTGGCCGTCCATAACGCAAGCGTCCAGGGAAACAGTGCCGATGGAATTGGCAATTCCGCCGAATCCGACTGAATCGACTTTAGGATCGTCCTCGATTGCTTGAGCGCCTGCAATGGCCGCGTCCAATGCTGGCTGGCCTTGTTGTAATTTCTCCCAAGCGATCTCGACGGCGTCCCGGCCGAATTTCCAGGTGGCAATGGCAACAGGCTCAGTCATGGCGGCCTCAGTAACAAAAGGACAGGTTTCGCGCTGAGACTATTGTGGGAAGAAAAACCTGTTCTGCCAAGAACAATGCGGTTTAGTTTGCCGATATGTATTGGGAGGGGTGGAATAACGTCGCGCCGCGAGAATTTGGGCAACTATTGCTTGCCAAATTTGGCCCGACCGGTTAATTTGTGCAAAATTCGTGAATGCCAACCTGTCTGATTAGGGATGATGGCCGGCGAAAGGATTGCGGGCCGGTGGGTTAGGCAGTTGCTGGAGGTGGCCGCATGCTGCGCCTCGGCCGGTACACATTCAAGCGAGCAGAAACGCCTGCGGACTTCGAGCAAGTCCATCGTTTGAACTACCGCACCTTCGTCCAAGAAATTCCTCAACACGCGGATAATGGCAACGGCTACCTCGTTGACAAATTCCACGACAAAAACACTTATTTCTTGGTTTTTCGCGGCGAACGGTTGGTGGGCATGTTGAGCGCGCATGACCAGGCGCCCTTTTCAGTCACGTCGCGTTTGCCGGATCCGAAGATTCTGGAAAAGCCGGGCATCCGGCCGCTCGAAGTGCGGTTGCTGGCCATCGAGCCAGAGGAACGAAATACGGCTACGATCGTTGGGCTGGTATATTCGTTATTCTGCTTCGGCCGCGTGCACGGTCACACGCATTTCATCATTTCGGGGGTGACAGATCAAGCTGAACTTTATAAACATATTGGTTTTGAGGCGATAGGGCCGCCGGTGGGGCGGCCGGGGGCTCAATTCGTTCCGATGATCGCTTCGTTGGACCGTGTGGAGTGCCAGATGCAGCGAACGATGAAGCACTGGGAACGGCGGATTCAGCGGGAGACTTCGACGGCGGACGAGCCTGTCTCCCTCTTGCCGGGGCCAGTGCCGCTCTCCACAGAGGTGCGCCAAGCTTTTCAGGAAGCGCCGATCTATCATCGCGGGCCACAGTTTGTTTCTTTGTTCGAGGATGTTCGCGATTCCCTAACCGCATTAACGGGTGCGGCCGGCTTGGCGCTCACTGTGGGCAGCGGCACCCTTGCCAATGAGGCGATTGCCGCATCGCTGGCCGTGGATTCCATGGCCAAGCATGGCTTGATGCTGGTCAACGGTGAATTTGGCCGCCGCATCGCCAAGCAGGTGGTGCGCTTTGGCATGAATCCGCCGGTTCTCGAATGGCCTTGGGGACACCCGTGGGACTTGGATCAAGTAGCCGAGGCCCTCGATCGCGTTCCGCCGGGCGGCTGGGTCTGGGGCGTACACCAGGAATCGAGCACCGGCGTCATCAATGACTTGCCCGGGCTAGTAGCCGTTGCCCGCGAGCGCGACATTCGTGTATGCGTCGATTGCGTGAGCAGCCTAGGCGCGGTGCCGCTGGATTTGAGCGAGGTCTATCTTGCTTCCGGAGCTACTGGCAAGGCGCTAAGTTCCTACGCCGGACTTTCGCTTATCTTCGCGGATCCGGAACGCGTGGCGCATCTGGACACGGATCGCATTCCGGCATATCTCGACATCCCGGCCACGTTGGCGAGCAGCGGACCACGCTTCACGGTGCCGTCTCCGTTGCTCAAGGCGCTGGCGGTAGCGTTGGAAGTGTACTCGACCCCGGCCAAGGCGCGGGCGCGTTTCGACCATTATGCGGAGCTTGGCCGTCATGTCCGCACGCGGTTGCGGGATATCGGCTTACCGCCCCTGGCCGACGAAAGTTTCGCTAGCCCGGTGATTACCAGTTTTTATCCGCCGGGTGACGAATCGGCTTTTGATTTCGTAACGCGTTGCGAAAGCTGGGGCTTTCTCATTGGTGGTCAGAGCGGCTACTTGGCCGAGCAACGGCTCGTGCAGATCGCAAACATGGGTGCCATTTCCCAGGACGAGTTGGATCGGCTGTTCGCGCGCTTGGAGGTCTGGCTCGCGCGCAGCAAGGCTTTCCAGTCGGCTTGAGTTCAATGATTTAGCGCTTACCTGAAATTGCCTTTGCGGAATTCGCAAGAATTCCGCTTTTTTGCACTTTTTTGTCCGATCTCCATCACGGTCCCGATAGATGGGTTGAGGGCGTACTCGCGTTGCTCTCGAATAGCGCTACCCACACCCGTATCGGAGGACCAGCGCATGACTCGTAGCTCCTTGGCGTCGGCATCACGTTGTTTCTTGGGCTAACATCGAAACTGGGGGCAGCCGAACCCCAAGATCAAGGCACTGAAGCACCAGGTCGAAGAGCTGAAGCACCAGGAAAAGACCGCGATCAAAGCCATTGAGGCACATTACGACAACATTATTCGCCGCGACAAGATGTCAGAGGCAGAACTCGAGCGCGAACGCCACGCCATTCACGAACGAGAAAAGGAATTGTTGGACCACGCCGTAACCGAGGAACGGAAAGCCGCCATCCGCACCCGGTTTGACGAGATGCGGCATTATTTGTCGAAGGACATTCATCTTGATGCTGAGAAAATCGAACATTTCTGCAAGCAAAGACACGAGCATGTCGAACATGTCAAGCACGTGTACCACGAACACATTCATTGCCTGGAAGAGGAGATCAGAGCGCTTGAACATGAGCATAAGAGCAAGCCGCCGAAGAAGTGAAAACTATTGAGGCTGGATTCCGCCTGAACTGCCGCGACGAAACCACGCGATGGGTTCGAGTGCATAGAAGTCTGCGAGCAGATGATAGAGCAAGGGATGCCGCCGTCGCAGCTCTTCCGGGAGCGTGAAGAAAGCCTCGGACGTAACAGCAAAAAACTCGCGCTCGTTGATGGCAGCATCATCTCCTAGGAGCGTTTGCTGGCCATGATCGAGTGCCCGTATCAAGGCGGCATACTCGGCCGGCATGACCTGACGCCAGCGTTCCTCCAAGGCGGGATCGCCCAGAGTCTGATCGTCAATCGAACCAATGAGGAAATCCAACTGGTGTGCAAATTCGTGAATGACGACGTTGCAGCCAGAGGAAGGATCGCGGCCTCCCGCCAGCGCCGCGTCCCAGGCCAGGATCACGGGCCCGTGTTCTACTGCTTGGCCGCTGGCCGCCATCTGCCATTCCGGTTGATCCAAATCATCGCCCAAGGGGACGACGAATGAAGACGGGTATACGAGAATGGATAAGACTCGGCGAAAGTAATCATGTTCGCGGCCGAGCAGCATGAGGGCGGCCTGGGCCGCAATGGTCACTTTCATTTCGTCAGAGACGGTCAGGCCGCCGCAACCTTCCCAACTTTTTTCGGCTACGAGCACGCGCGCGTCGTTGCGCAGAATTGTTCGCTCTTGATCATCTAATAAGCGGTAATGGGCAATGTTGTTGAAAAGAATCGTTTCCCAGCCTTCTGGGTAAGGCAGGGCAAATAGCAATTCGCGTTTACGAGTCGAATTCCCCATTTGTGGCAAATCCGAACAGGCCAAATTTCGGCTACGAAAAGGGCAACTTCTGCCCAATCGAAAATGTTGCAGGCTCCGATCGTAAGCGTACAGCGGTGTTAATGTAACATTTGCCGTTATTTCGGCACCAGTAGGACTAGACGAAGATAATGCCGTTGTCGAATCTCTGCGCTGCCCCAACATTTTGTGTGGGAGAGTCTGCCATGTCGTCGAATGATCGCGAGGTAGAACTCACGAATTTGCTGGACAGCATTCGTGACCAGATTAGGCGATCCGGCCACTGTGACACGGTTTCCCTGAGCCGAAGTCTTCCGGAGTTGGCGAGTGAGGCCTTGGGCTTGATAGAGATCGAACGGGAACTGGAAGCTGCAGCGATGGACTGGAAGGGTCGAGACAACACCGACACGATCGATGCCGAGGAGACCGGCCTATTGCCTTCAACCAAGGAATCGAACATCAAATCGCCGCACGCGATTGGCCGATATCAGATTCTGCGGCAGCTCGGTCAAGGCGGGATGGGTACGGTGTACGCTGCCGAAGATCCCGAGCTACGCCGCCAAGTGGCTCTTAAGATTCCACATTTCTCCGGTCCGCCGGAAAAGCTGGCCGCGACGCGCGCCCGCTTTCTTCGCGAGGCGCGCGCGGCCGCACGCGTGGAGCATCCCAATGTTTGTCCCATATACGATGTGGGCGAACACGACGATCAGCCGTTCGTAGTGATGGCATTCGTGGAAGGAGAATCTCTGGCCGACCGCCTGGGACGGGAGGGCCGCTTTGACGATCCGCGTGCGGCCGTGGAACTCATCGCTCGGGTTGCCGAGGCGCTCGGCGCCGTTCACGCTCACGGGATCACGCATCGCGATCTGAAGCCGGCAAATATCCTGATTCGCAAGCGGGATGGTCAGGCCGTGCTAACGGATTTTGGCCTCGCGCAAATCGAATTGGATGGCGAACATCTCACGAACGAAGGGGCCATGGTGGGAACGCCTGCCTACATGTCGCCAGAGCAAGCCGATTCGGCTCTGGGTCCAGTCGGGCCGCGCAGCGACATTTTCAGTCTCGGTATCGTGCTTTTCCAGATGCTCACTGGGCGGCGGCCGTTTGAAGGCACAACCTCCCAGATACTCGGCCAGCTTAGTTCGAAGCCGGTGCCGCACGTGTCCATGCTGCGGATGGATCTGGACCCCGCATTGGATAACTTGGTGGCCAGAGCCACCGCCCAAGAGCAAGAAAACCGTTTCGCCAATGCAGCTGCGTTTGCGGCTGCACTACGGGCCTGGCTTACCGCCACAACACATCGCTCGCCGGAAACGACGTCGCCGTATATTACCGGCCCAGTGATGTCGGCCAGGCGGCGGAACTGGCCTTTTGTCATCGTTCTAGCGACCTTGGGCGCATTGGCTGTCTTGGTCCCGGCCGGGTATCTAGGAGTACACCTTATCCAGCATCGGAAGCAACTGACAAGCGTTCCAGCGCAGCCAGGCTCGGACCGGTCGTTCGTACCGGCTAATCCGGTACCACTCAAAGGCTTTATCGATGTCCGTGTTCGCAGAGCCGGCTTTTGGAATGAAAGCGATGTGCCTTTGTATCAGCGCGGTGTGTTGCCGCTAAAGCCTGGCGACCTTTTATGGATCGATATCGAACTCAATCGGCCGGCTTACATATATGTCTTGTGGCTGGACACGGAAGGCGTGGTAACGCCGCTTTATCCCTGGACCGGTAATGATTGGCAGCAACGTCCGAAGCAGGAAGAAATGCGAAGCAGCCTGCATATGCCAAGCAAGGCGGGCCAAGTGCTTGAGCTGCAAGGCGGTCCGCCTGGGATTGAGTCGATGATTCTCCTGACCCGCGAGGAAGTCCTTCCGCCCGAATTCGCTTGGGACGAGATATTCACGGGCCTGCCAAAGCAGAATGGTTTGGAGTTGGGCTCTGCCGTCTGGCTGGAAAATGGCCAGATCGTGCATGACGAAGCGAATCGCAAAGCGATCAACCTGGATATAGATCGCGCTGCTCCAAAACTGCGACAGGTACAAGGTAATGACGATCCAGTTCTGCGATCGCAAGCAATTCTGCAACAAAAATTGGCGAAATGGTTCTCCTATACGCGGGCCGTCTGTTTCAGCAATCGCGGCGATCAAAAGTAGCCATTCCCGACGGCCTCTCCTCCTACCTTTGCGGAGAGGCCGTCAAGCGGCGATCAGCTCTTCCGCTTGTAAGTAATGGACATCATTTCAACGTCCTTGCCATCTTTCACTTCATAGAAGTGAAACAACATCGTATCCTTGTCCGGCATTGTGCCCACGCTTTTGAGCTTGACGAGCTTGCCTTCCCGCGTACCTTCGCCGTTTTCGGTCAACGTCTTCCCTTCTTTGTCGAAGTTGCCGGACATGACAAGTGGCGAAGGATCCATGTTGTCGATCCAAGTGGTGATGTACTTCTTGCGCACCGGACAATAGCCCGTTTGGCCGCGGCCGTGAAACTTGAAGCCGCCAAAGTCGGCTTCGAACTCTTCAATCATAAAGAAGCCATTGAAACCGATTTTGTAACTCGCCTTGCCTTTGGTTTCGGCCCCGGCCATTTTCACCGTGGTTTCCCAGTCGCCCACCATGTCCTTGAATTTGTCGTGCTCGGGACCCGGCTTCGGAATTTCCTGGGCGCGAGCAAGGGAGGCGGCAATTCCAAAGATCAGTGCAACCGATAAGATGCGCATCATCATAGCAGCAATCTCCTCAAACCAAGATCTGTGAAAAAAGAGCAATGTTTGTCGCCGGGATGTTGAGATTACGCTGGTATCGGGAGTTTCGCAAGGCTGGTAGATGGAAAAACCTGAGAAGATCGAATAACGAGATGGCTCGCTTGCCGCCGAGAGTTTTCACGACTGCGCGTTGAGATGCAATCATGCCGTATTTAGCCCAGTATTGCTCCTTCTATGGCGACGGTTCCGCGGGAAGCAAACATGCGAGACACATGCAAGGAAATCGCTTCGCGATATTTCGGTTCAATACCTCATCAATGGTCGAACGTCGGCCAATCTTCTCAGTTTGCTGGCACTCGCCTGAGTGTGGCCTCGATTTGATACAATAGTTTACCGCCGTTGTCGCGGAAGGTGTACTGCTGTTCGCACAAATCATTATTTTTGAAGGTCCAATGGCCGCTTACGCTGTTGTCGGGTGTTGTCCAATTCATCGTTCGCTTGGCTTCGTCCCAGGTTCCGGTTAATTCGAAGACACGGTCGTCGGATCGGAAACACCAGCATCGATACTGCTTCTTGCCAGCGTCGTAGCCCGCCAGCCAGTGCGACTTCCGATAAACAGTTTCGTATTGTTCCTCGATTTCAATGAAATGCCCGGCAAGGATCATGCGAATTTGCAGCTGCCCTTTGCTGACTTCCGGATTGCTCCCCGCCATCGCATTCTTCACGGAGACGTTAGCACGCCAATCTCCGCCGAGCCGGTCCAGCACCCGTAATTCCTGCGGGCGCTTGGGGTCAACCGGCTGAGGCTTCAGAACTGCCGGCTTTTGCAAACGAGTGAACGTATTGCGCACGTCCAGCACAATTTCATTCATCGAGCTCTGATGAAACAGCCGCGATTTGATCGCATTTCCACTGGAAAAATCGAACTCCTGAACTCTTTGAACGCCGTCCGGCAGTTTCTCCATCCACAGTAGCGAATGCTTCTCCGCGTCGAACTTGCCGGCACTGGGGCCGGTGACTTCGCCAACGGCTGTGAAAAACCAACCTCGAACGGTGTCCTTGTCCCTGTCGTAGTATTCCACGGCCAAGTTCTCATATCGGCCATTGTCGGCTGTCGAATAACCCCGCAAGAATTTTCCGCCCGCCACAAGGTCAAAGGTGCTGACTCCAGTGGAGCGTGCGTACTCGGCCGGAACCTTGGGTGCGAGAATCGTGGTTTCCGTCTTCCAACTGCCGACGCTGAACGGCAGGATATCAGCAGCGCGCTGGGGAACGCTGGGCGCTTTAAATTCGATCAGTTTCATAGAATCGCGCCGGAAAATCAGCAGCATGGTATTGCTGCCATCCTTGGGCGTAAAGTTCGTCGGGAAGCGAATGTCTTTTGGCATTTTGTCAAATTGGCAGATGGTCAGGTTGTCGCCGTCAATTCGATATATTCCGTAAGAGCTTTTATTAGGACTGGGGGAAAGCGTAGTGATCTGCTTTGGATTCGCCTGCGGATTGAGATGGAAGACACCTTCCATTTCCGGGCAGGGCAGGGGCGGCGCGCCGGGCGGATCAATACGCTTCATCTTTAACCGGTCGTCGATGATATCGAGGGTGATTTGAAGGTTATCTTTGTATATGGGATTCGTCAGGTCGAACCGGAGGGCGTCGACTTGGAAGGCTGTCGCCCGCCACGTGCCCTGGAGTTTTTCCTGGTCGCTGCGTTGATCCGCGATTACGGCCTGGGGCGGCGGCAATTCCTTGATCTCGATCTTGCGGAACTTCACAACGGTATCCGGTTTCCAGGTTTCCAGCGCGATGTGGCCTTTCGGAAAGGCATCGAGCGGCTCGATGAAATCCACGGCATGGATGCCATTGACCCGGCTCACCAGATGATTGCCGTCGGCAATGAGATCCAGCGTAAACCATTCATCGGGTTTGACGATCGAATAAGCGCCTTGTGTCGTCCAGGAATTGTTCTGCGGGTTCAGGTACGAGATGGGGCCGGTGTAGGTATCTTTACCTTCGTTCAGGTCAAGCACGTAGCCCGAAGGATGTCGTGGGGAGTCTTTCGGGCCCAGCAGCTGCATCTTGGCGCGGAAATAAATGTCGCTTTCGGCTCCCTTGCTTATCGACACTTCGGCGCGAAGATGAAAGTTCCGATAGTCATCTCGAAAGGTGTAAAGGCGCCCCGGACCGTTGCGGCTAACAAGAACTTGGTTCTCCACGCTCCAACTGCCCGGCTGTTCCGGCTGCGTCTTCCAGCCTGTCAGATCCTTGCCGTTGAAGAGTTGTACCCAATCTTTCTGTTCAACTTCTGCTGCGAGGGCTCGCTGGTTTTTCTCCACCGGCAATTCTTTGATCTCGATTTTGCGAATTTCGACATTTCCAATTAGGCCGATGTTACCCCACGATGGCTCACAACCGGTCGTGTTGCCGACGCGTTCGCCATTAAGCGCGAAATCCAATGTTCCGTCGCGTGATGTCACCGTTAATTCACTCCACTCATTTCGCGGCTTGGCCTTGCCCTCTAACTTTTCGCCGCGGCAGTTGGCGCCCTCGCATCCAAATACGTCGCCGTGACCGTCTGGCCACAATCGCGCCAAAATGTAGCGTTTTTTCGGCGGATCGGCATCCATGTGCAAGAGAACCTCCAAGTGCTCGCCGGGTTGTTTCTCATCGTGGTATCGGAACTGGCAGTGAACGATGTAGTTTTCGAATGCCTTTTCCGTTCGCACCAAGCCAGGTTCTTGAAGGACACCGTTAACGACCCATCCGCGGCCATCGCCTTCGCGCTTCCAACCGGTCAGGTCTTTGCCATTGAAGAGTTGCACCCATCCTTGAGAATCATCGGTTTCGGCCGGCGGAGCATTCGTTTTCCGAATGATGGCCCGAACCGTGACCCGTTCCCCGCGCTGCACTTCAAAATCGCAGCCGGAGCCAGCCGAGCCAGCTTGCCGCACGGTGTGGCTGCTAAAGAGGCCTGATGTGGTCAATTCCCAGCCAATCGTCCAGTAATCGTAGCCAGGCTTGAGCCCGGGATTGATGTGATACTTTCCAGGTGCGAGCGTGACCGTTTGCGGCGTTCGCATGTCCATCCAGTCGTGGACCGTCACGTCATTTTGGAGAATGATAACTTCAGTTAATCCATCTTGCGATTCGATCTCCACGCGGCTGTGGTTGGCCAAATAAAGCGACATCCATGGGATGAACACGATTACCACCACTAACAGAAGGAAGCCCATTGCAGCGGGGCCAATTAACGACCGCAACCGTGCCGTCGCCGGAGAGGTGGCTACGGGTTTCGCGACCATCCGGCGAACGATGAAGATGAGTACGGAAAGCCCGGTCAGGATTATTCCCCCCCCGGCAACCACGACTAGGCCGAACAAGAGGTCTTCCATCCCACCGAATATGAGAGTTGCCGCATAGAACATCGGAACGAGCAGCGTCGGCGCGAGGAACGCGGCTAACCACCAGCGCCAAACCCGCAATGTGGCTTCTTGATTGGTGCGCGGAACTGGCACCGGCGCCGGCAGCGGCACTTTGCCGGGCTGCTGCAAATGAGCCAGATGCTGCTCCAGCAGCTGCGCCAATTCCTTCGCGCTCTGGAAGCGATCTTCCGGCTTTTTGGCGTGCAACTTGGCGATGATGGCTTCGAGCCAATCGGGAATTTCGGGATTGATCTCCCGAATGGATCGCGGCGCATCTTCGATTACGCGCTTCATCACAGCCATCGTGCCAGTGGCCCGAAATGGCGGCCGGCCGGTGCAGAGCATGTACAACACGCTGCCGAGGCTGAAGAGGTCAGAGCGATGATCGACGGTTTCACCGGCTGCTTGCTCCGGCGACATGAACATTGGCGTGCCGGAGATCACGCCCGATTGCGTGACGCTGGCATCGTCCACCGCCCGAGCCAGGCCAAAGTCGGTGATCTTTACGCGTTCGACGCCGTTTTCGAGCAGGATATTTGCGGGCTTAATGTCGCGGTGCACATGACCCTGAGCGTGCGCGGCAGCCAGGCCGTACGCCGCCTGCATGCCGATACGCAGAATCTGCTTAAGCTCGAGCGGGCCCTTCTTTTCGAGTCGCTCTTGGAGCGACATGCCGACGATGTACTGCATTACAAAATACGGTGGCGAATGCTCTTCCTGCACTTCGTGAATGGTGACGATATGGTCGTGGGTCACGGCGGCGGCCGCGCGGGCTTCGCGAATAAAGCGCGTACGGGCCGTGGCATTAGCGGCCAATTCCGGGGCCATGATCTTGATTGCCACGATGCGCTGAAGCTTTTCATCGTAGGCTTTCAGCACCATGCCCATGCCGCCGCGGCCAATTATTTCGCGGATTTCATAATGGCCGAGCCGCTCGTGCGGGGGAGCGGAACCGGAAGGGGCGGGAGTCAATCCGGTTTGCGAATCGGTGGTTCCCGG
>DATGHS010000336.1:0-13474 GCA_035307785.1 Gemmataceae bacterium | reverse complement strand
GGGTTGGGGGTTCGAATCCCTCCGGGCGTACTGCACTTTGCCCCGCTTTGCATTATCGGCCACCGAAATAATAAACTCTCCCGTTTATTACAGGAGTGCCTGCCGTTCGGATTATTCCGTGCGTGTAGGCCGGGGCGTAACAACTTTCCGATGCGGAGTCAACGCTGTAATTTGTTTAGCGGGGGACCCTGCGGGTCCCCCGCTAAACCTGGAGCCCCGCATGCCCGACCTCTATGACCAAATCCAAGATGCCAAGAAGTTCCTGCAAGCGCGCTGGCAGAAATCGCCGCGCGTCGGCATTATCCTCGGCACTGGCCTTGGCGGGTTGGCCCGCGATATCGCGGCCGACGTGACGTTGACATACGAAGAAATTCCACACTTCCCTCATTCCACGGCGCCCTCGCACAAGGGCCAACTCGTCTGTGGCACGCTCGGCGGCAAGGCCGTGCTGGCGATGGAAGGCCGATTCCACTTCTACGAAGGCTGGTCGCTCAAGCAAATCACCTTCCCGGTGCGCGTCATGAAAGCGCTGGGTTGCGACACGCTGATCGTGAGTAACGCCTGCGGCGGCATGAACCCGCAATACAGCCTCGGCGACATCATGGTGATTGAGGATCACATCAACCTGCTCGGCGACAACCCGCTGATTGGGCCGAACGACGAGCGGCTCGGCGAGCGCTTTCCGGACATGAGCCATCCTTATGACGCGAGCCTGATCGCACTGGCCCGCAAGATCGGCCTGGAAGAGAAGATCGTGCTGCAAAAGGGCGTGTTCGTGGCCGTGCCTGGGCCAAACCTCGAAACGCGGGCCGAGTACCGCTTTCTGCGGATGATTGGAGCGGATGTCGTGGGCATGTCCACGGTGCCAGAAGTAATCGTTGCCGTGCATTCGAAAATGAAAGTGCTCGGCCTTTCGGTGATCACTGACATGTGCCTGCCCGACGCGCTGGAGCCCGCGAACCTCGCAATGATCATCGAAACCGCCAACGCCGCCGAGCCGAAGCTGCGCACTCTGGTGCGCCGCGTCGTGGGAGAGTTGGCGTGAGCCGCCGGCGGCTGGGCCTGGAAGTCGGAGTGCTGGCGTTCGCTTCGGTCTTTCCGACCGTTTTGACATGGACCTATTTCGTCGGGGCCCACCCCGGCCCGCGGATGAAGTTCATCTACACGGCCGGCAAAATCATCCAATTCTCATTGCCGGCCTTATTCTGGCTGGCCACCGACCGTTCGCATTTTCGCTTCACTTCGCCCAAGCGCCGCGGTATGTTAACGGGTATCCTATTCGGCCTATTGGTCGTTCTCGCCGTGCACAATCTTTTCGCATATTTGAGCCGACATAAATATCAGCCGTTTTTGGATCAACTGGCCGAACAAGTTCGCACCAAGGTAACGGCGTTTGACCTGACATCGCCGCTGATGTTCCTGATCTTCGGCGTGTTTTTGTGCATCATTCACAGCGGCCTGGAGGAATACTACTGGCGTGCCTTCCTTTTCACGGGCTTGCGGAAGCTCCTGCCGCTTCCTTGTGCCATCGCCATCTCTAGTATCGGCTTCATGGCGCATCACGTGGTGGTGCTGAACGAGTACTTTCCCGGCCATTTCTGGACGGCAACATTACCGTTTTCAATTGCAGTAGCCTGCGGCGGGGCGATCTGGGCGTGGATGTTGGACCGGTACCGAAGTATTTACCCGGTGTGGGTAAGCCACGCCCTGGTGGACGCGGCGATTATGGTGGTGGGCTGGCAACTGCTGTTTGGCCGCTAGTGGTTTAGCGGCCTTCCCGCGAATACTTCGCAATCGCCTCTGGATTCAGCTTGATGCCGAGCCCCGGCCCGTTCGGCACCGGCAACATGCCATCTTTGTCCAGCCGAAACGGCGGGTCGATGAGTTCCTCGATATAGGGAACGCCAGTTTGGTATTCGACCCAACCGGCCACCGGCATCGCGGCAGTCAACGCCAAGTCCGCGGCCACGCCGATGGCCGTGTTCCAACCGTGCGGCACCAGCAGCACGCCGTGGTCGTAGGCCATCCAGGCCATGCGCCGGCCTTCGCTCAGGCCGCCGCATTTGGTCATGTCAGGCTGGATAATGTCGAGAGCCCGCTGCGTGATGTACGGCTGAAAGGTTTGCCGGCGGGTAAAGACTTCGCCGGTCGCGATCTTCACCGGTGATGCGGCTCGAAGTTCTTTGAAGCCTTCCAGGTCGTCCGGCTTCAGCGCTTCCTCGAACCACGTGACTTTGTAATCGCCCAGCATTTTCGCCGTTTCTTTCGCCCAGCATACGCTGTGCGGCCAATACTGCTCGGAACCCCCGGCATCTACCATGAGCTCAATATCCTCCCCAACGGCATCGCGCGCTGTGCGGATCAGCAATTCGTCGAATTGCCGGCTCACCCGGCCAAAAGGCCGCCAGCCCATTTTGATGGCTCGAAAGCCGCGTTCCTTCTGTTGCAACAGCTTTTCGCGCAGGATCGGCGGACCGTCGAAAAGGATCGATGCATACGGTTTCATGCGGTCGCGATAATTGCCGCCGAGGAGCCGCGACACCGGCTGATTCAATGCCTTGCCCATCAGGTCCCAAAGCGCGATGTCGAGACCACTGATCGTATGCTCCACCGCCCCGCCGCGGCCGAACCAAAAAGTATTCTGCCGGAGCTTCTCGCTCACGCGCTCGGCTTCGAACACTGTTTCGCCGATGAGCATGGGCTTCAGCACCGTGAGCGACGCCTCCACAAACACCCGGCTCGTGAAGCAACTGCCGAGGCCGGTGAGCCCTTCGTCGGTGTGAATTTCGAGCAGCGTGTTCATCTGCTCGTTCGGGTCGGTGCCGCCGGGCCAGCCAGTGTCATGCGTGGCGCCGCGCAGGGGTATGACTTTGACGTCGGTGATTTTCATGGTGTGGCATCCTGATTGCGGAACTCAACAAGATCGCTGCGTAAGATTGTATTGACCGAATTGGTTAGCCGCGACATGCAGCGGAATGAGGAGAAATGGAGATGCCGCCACAAAAGATGCACCAGCAAGCCACGAGCTTTTTCCGCATACTCCAGGACCATATTTGTGCGGGATTGGAAAGGGCCGACGGGGCCGGCCAGTTCCGCGAAGACCAGTGGCAGCGCGAAGGCGGCGGCGGCGGCCGGTCGCGCGTGTTGGCTGAGGGCGACGTCTTCGAAAAGGCCGGCGTCAACTTTTCCGAAGTCTTCGGCGAATTCTCGGAGGAGTTTGCCAGGCAGATTCCGGGCGAGGGTCGCAAATTCACCGCCACGGGCGTTTCGCTGGTGCTACATCCGCGGAATCCCTTTGTACCGACGGTGCACGCGAACTTTCGCTTTCTCACGAAAGGCGAGCGAGCCTGGTTCGGCGGCGGGGCCGACCTTACGCCGTATTACGCCTTTCGCGAAGACGTGATCGGCTTCCATAAAGTCTGGAAGGGCGTCTGCGAGAAGCATGCACCGTTGATTGATTACCAGAAAATGAAGCGCGATTGCGATGAATACTTTTTCTTGGCTCATCGCAATGAGCCGCGCGGCGTGGGCGGCATCTTTTTCGATTACCTGGGCGGTGATCTGGATGCAGTCTTCGCCTTCGTGCGCGACGCCGGTATGGCGTTCCTTGAATCCTATGTGCCGATTGTGCAAAGACGAATGAATCTATCGTTCACCGACAAGCACCGGCATTTCCAGGCATTGCGCCGTGGCCGGTATGTCGAATTCAACCTACTGTACGATCGCGGCACCATCTTCGGCCTGAAGACCGGTGGGCGGACCGAGTCAATCCTGATGTCATTGCCGCCGGCGGTGCGCTGGGAATATGACTTTCAGCCGGAACCCGGCTCGCCGGAAGCACAATTGTATGACGTGTATTTGAAGCCGAGGGACTGGGCGTCGGAGGAAAGCAAATGAGCCCACAGATGAACACGGATAGCATAACACGGATGAACACGGACAAGAACAATTTTTTTCTTATCCGTGTTGATCCGTGTTACAACGTCCCCGTTTATCCTTGGGCTGACCTTAAGCAATCCGCACCACGCGCGACTTCTGGCACAATGGATACTCGGCCAGGAAGCCGGAGATCAGGTGGCGCATCTCATCGGCGGAGTCGCCGTAAAGATAAAGGGCGGTTTCACTTGGCCCTTGCCAGTGGCTGAACATTGCGCCCTTGCCGCTCAGCAAGCGGTTGATCTCATCGACAACGTGATTCACATCGCATTGCTGATACACTTCGTCGGGCAGTTCCGTTCCGTTCAAGTACACGGCCAGGCCTTCGATTGAACCAAATGGCACCTCCATTTTCATGCCGTCGGCCTCGTAGCTAAGTTTCGAGCCTTTCGGCGCGCCGCGCTCGCTGAGGAACTGGCACACAAAGGGCACGCCCTTCTCGAGGTCGAACAAGTCGATGTCGATGCCGCAGTAGGCGATCTCGTTCTGGTTGCCCAATTGCGTGCCGCCGCCGGTCACGGCTCCATAGCCGTTCTTCTCGAATTCCTCCATGAGCGGGTCTTCGAATTGCTCGCCGCGATCCATCGGCATGATCTTGGCATTGATCTGGGCATAGGCGAAAACCGGTTCGGCTTCTTTGCTCTGGGCCATGGCCACCGCCCTCGCAATCGCTTGTAGCGGAATTCGCCAGACTTCCGCTGTTGTCAAAGGCGGAATTCTGGCGAATTCCGCTACACTACTTGTTCGGCTTCGCCTCCGCTTTCTTTTCGAAAATAATGATGTGCTGCCAGGGCATGACGTCGCTCGTGCGCGCATGCTTCATTTGTGGGAAAGGCGACATTTCTTTCAGCACTTGTTGTTCGCTCATCTTGTGCACGAGCTTGATGGGCACCTTCTCGTCTTCCATGCGGAACTCGACGAAGACCATCCGTCCCCCCGGCTTCAGCGACTTGATCATGGCCTGCGTCATTTCGTACGGAAAATCAAACTCGTGATAAACATCGATCATTACGAGCACATCGACCCCGGCTTCGGGAAGTTTCGGATCCTTGATCTCGCCCAGCACGGGCTCAATGTTCTTGATGTTTCTCGCTTTCATCTTCTTGCGGATGATGTCAAGCATCTCTTTCTGAATATCGACGGCGTAAATCTTGCCCTTATCGCCCACGAATGGCGAGAACTTGAAAGTGTAATAGCCGCTGCCGGCCCCGATATCGGCCACCACGTCGCCGGGTTTTAGCTTCAGTTCCTCAATCAACTTCGACGGCTGCTCTTCCTTCTCGCGTTCGGGCCGTTCGAGCCACCCGGCCGCCTGATGGCCCATGACCATGGCAATCTCGCGGCCCATGTAGAACTTGCCGATGCCATTGGGGTCATGATCCGCGCGGGTCTCATAGCGCGGCGGTTCTTGGGCGAAGACCGGCGAAGTGATGAGCGCGAATGCAAATAACGGAAACACACGTTTCATTGGAGACTCCGCGTACTTAAGAATTTGAACAGAAGGAAACGAAGAAAACGAAGAGTTAGTGGACGAGACAAGTCTTATTTTTTTGAACTTCGTTTCCTTTGTTTTCTTCTGTTCAAATTCTTTAGACCAATTCACGCAGCGCTAGCAGCAAGCGATCAATTTCTTCCTGCGTATTGTAATGCAATAACCCAATGCGCACCATGCCGTCGGGTTCCAGACCCAATGTTTCGCTCAGCGACAGCGCGTAGAAGTTGCCATGCCAAACGAAAATGCCGCGCTCGGCCAAGTGTTCGGCCACTTTTCGGGCCGGATGCCTGCGATGCACAATCGAAACCGTCGGAACGCGCTCGGCTAATCGCTTCGGGACAGTTATCCCTAATACGCGAATACTGGGTATCTCCGGCAGGCCGCCCACTAGATACTTTCCTAACGCGGATTCATACTCGTTGATCCGCGCAAACGAGTTCGTCAAATCATTCGCGGCATCGATTCGCTGCAAGTATTCAATCGCTGCGCGCACGCCGGCGATGCCTTCGAAATTCGGTGTGCCGGTCATCCAGCGGTCCGGCATGTGGTTGTCGGCCGGCCGGACTTTGTACGGCGTTAATTCCTCCAGCCGCTCGCGCCGGCCCCACAGAATGCCGACGTGCGGGCCGAAGAATTTGTAGGCCGAGCAAACCAAATAGGTGCAGCCCCATTGCCGCACGTCGATCCGGCCATGCGGGGCAAAGTGCACGGCGTCGAGGAAGGTTTCCGCGCCGGCTTGTTTCGCCAAATTGCAGATTTCTTGAACGGGATTGATGGTGCCGACAGCATTCGAGGCGCAACCCACGGCCACGAGTCGCGTCTTATTGGAGAGCTTCTGGCGAAAATCGTTTAAATCAAGCGTGCAATCTTCGGGATGAATGCGGATCCGCTGCACCGTGGCGCCGCGCTCCTGGGCGGCCATTACCCAGGGCGTGACATTCGCATCATGGTCTAGCTGCGTGACGATGATTTCATCGCCCGACTTCCAGGTGCGTGCCAGCGACCGGCTGAAGGCAAACGTCAGCGTCGTCATGTTGGCGCCGAAAACGATTTCCTTCTCATCGGTGCCGCCGACGAAGTCCGCGGCGGCTTGTTGCGCCTCGTGTAGCGCTTCGTCATTCTCCCGGCTCGTAGGGAAGACGCCGCCGTGATTGGCGTTTCGATTTGCCAGATAATCGGTGATCGCGTCGATCACGCATTGCGGCGTTTGGCTGCCGGCCGGGCCATCGAAATAAACCACGGGCCGGCCATTCTGTTGCCGCTTGAGAGCGGGGAATTGCTTGCGACAGGCCTCAACATTGAATTCAGGCATCGGTTCTCCGATGGATCCGTGGGGCTCGAAGACTGTCGCCGCGGCTTGGAGGCGTCTGAAGCCGCGGGGCGAGTCTTCGCGCCCCGCGGGTCTTCGCACTTGTCACAATCAAGCGATTCTACTCCGCAAATGCACGGGCAGCGAGTACAATCCTTAAATCCCGTTTGCTTGGAATTAAAGCGAGGTTTTGAGGCGGCTGATGTACCAAAAAGCACCGTATTTTATTTTGCTCATCGTGGCCTTGGTGGCTGTAGCCGCTGTTAGCGGGTTGCTACGCTCATCAAAGTCCAACTCTCCCGGCGATGGCGCCGGTCTCGACTATGTTCCGCCGCGCGGTTACATCTGTTACCGGGCCAGCGAGCCGATCAGCATCGACGGCAATCTCGACAAGCCGGTCTGGCAATCGATTCCCTGGAGTGAAGACTTCGTTGATATCGAAGGCGACGCCAAACCGAAGCCGCGATTTCGCACGCGTATGAAGATGGCTTGGGATGACCAATGTCTGTACATCGCCGCGGAACTCGAAGAGCCGCATGTCTGGGCCACCCTCACACAGCATGATTCCGTCATTTTCCACGACAACGATTTCGAAGTCTTTCTCGATCCCGACGGCGATAACCACATGTATGGTGAGTTGGAATTGAATGCGCTTAACACCACCTGGGATCTGCTGCTGCCGATTCCGTATAAGGATGGCGGCCAGGCGGTGAATGCGTGGGAAATCGCGGGCTTGAAGACGGCCGTGAAGGTGAATGGCACGATCAATGATCCCAGCGACAGCGATAAGGGCTGGACTGTCGAAATCGCCTGGCCCTGGAAGGGGCTGAAGGAACTCACGAAAGTCCCGGTGCCGCCGCGCGATGGCGAACAATGGCGCATCAACTTTTCACGCGTTGAATGGCAGCACGAAATCGTCGCTGGCAAGTATCGGAAAGTGGAAGGAACCAAGGAAGACAACTGGGTCTGGTCGCCGCAGGGCGTGGTGGACATGCACCGGCCGGAGCATTGGGGCTATGTACAATTCAGCACGGCCGCGCCCGGCAAAGCGGAGTTCCACCCCGATCCGGCCGGCCCAGCCCGCGAATACTTACACCGCATCTACTACGCGCAAGTCGAATACAAGAAAAAAAATGGCCGCTGGGCGCGCTCGCTTGCCGAGCTGGGCCTTCACGGTCTCAAGCACGAAAGCCTGTTTGAGCCGCCGGATTTCCAGGTCACCGAAAACCAGTTTGAAGCCAGTGTCGTGGTAAAGATGCCGGAAGGAAAATTTCAGCGCTGGCATATTCGGTCCGATTCGCGGATATGGTCGGATTGAAAGTGCAGACTCTGGCAGCTTGCTGGCGAGCCAGTTACGATAGGCAACATTGACCGTTTGCGGATGGGAGTTCGAGCCATGGAACTTCGGTTTCGAAAAGCGGTGGCGATTGTTTGTAGTGCCGCCTTCAGGCGGCTTTGGAATTGCCTTCCGCCTAAAGGCGGCACCACGAACGGTTGCCTTCTGGTACTTGGAACTGGGGCGGCGGTGCTGCTCGCTGCGAACCTATTCGCCGACTCGCCCATGCCGCCTTCGGATCCGCAAATCCGCGCGGCCATTAAACAACTCGGCGACGATCGCTTTCTGGTCCGGGAGCGGGCCATGCAACTCCTTTGGAATGCCGGCCAAAAAGCTGAAGCCGCTCTCCGTGAAGCCAGCGATGATCCAAATCCCGAGACCGCCCGGCGCGTGCGGATTCTCATTGACCGCATCGCTTATCGAATTGAACCTGGAACGCCGCCGGAAATGGTGGCGCTCATGCAGAAATACAAGAACGGCTCACCGCAGGAGCAGACCGGGATCCTGCGCGGCATGCTCAAGCTCGGCAGCAAGAGCCACCCGTATTTGGCCCGGCTGCTCGATGCCGTGGAACCCGACCGCCGAAAGTTGATTCTCGACCAAATGGCCTACGACGATTGGCGAATTCTGGCCACGCTCATGGCCGAAGGACGCGAGGAGATGGTCGAACAACTACTCGACCGGGCCGTGGCCGTGCAGATTGAAAGCATCATTCCGCATTATGCGGCGTTCTATTCCGAGACCCCGAAGCTTCCGGAAAAGACAAACCAGCTGCGCGCCCAAGTTGAAACGAAAAACAACGCCTACCAGGCGCGGTTGTTGTTCGCCCTGTACCGCCTGGCCAACAACGCCGATGGCATGTTCTGGGCGGCTGAGAAATCGCAACAGCCGGATTGGACTCGCCTGCTGTTGCAAGAGCGCGGCGAATGGAACCAGTTGATCCAAAAATATCCGCCGGCCATGCCGGCCGGCCAAAGCCAGATCAACGGGCTCGGGCTGCTGGCTGCTTACGAACGGCTGGCCGGAAAGCAGACCGAGTTTCAGGAATCGCTCAAGAAGATCGATGCCTACGCGGGCGCCAAGCCTGATCCCAGCCGCCGCGATAGCCGGCCCTGGTATGCCGCTAAAGCGCTTTTAGTCAATGAGCAGCCGAAGGCGGCAATGGATCTGCTCCAAAAGCACGAGCAATACGCGATCATGGCCGATCTGCTAACGGGCCAAGGGCAATACGCCGAAGCGCAGGCCCTGAGCGAAAAAGCCGCCAAGGCCGAGAAGCCGGACCAATCAGCCCTTCGCTATCTCCACATCAACTTGCTGCACCGTGCCGGCGACCTTGCCAAGGCGAAAGAATGGCTCGCCGCGCTGGCCAAGGACATGAGCCAGACCGAAGACGCTGGCTGGCCCAGCCGGCAAATCGAGCTGGAATTCCGGTTAGGGCTCGTCGAAGACGCAGCAACGCACCTCGTTGCGCTGCTGGAGCGCAATGATGGCAGCTATCTAGGCACCACCTTTGCCCAGATGTATCCGAACCTGGGGTCCTATTCGAGCCTGGCGGCGCGCGCCGAGACGCTCTATAGAATCCTGCGCCAGAAGTACCCACAAGAAAAGCTGGCCGACACGCTGAAACGATTGCGCTCCATCGACAACGGCACCATGCCCAAGAACGAATTAGCCGAGCTAATGAAGTCATCGTCGCCCAACACCAACTGGATACCGCAAGCATCGCTCGGGACGGCTTTTGAGAGCATCGCGCTGACGGTCTTCTTCCTGGAAGATCCCGAATTGGCGAAAACGCTATTGAACCACTCGAATTGGCAGGATCATGCCACCAGCACGGCGAAAGTCCTGTTGGCCGACACGCTGGCCGGAGCAAAGCAATGGCAGGCCGCGGCCGATGCGTACAAGAAGATTTGGGACCAAGACACCAGCGCGCCGTTGCCGGTGTTCCTGCACGGCTGGGCACTGACGCAACTTGGCCAGAAGGAAGAGGGCCAAAAATGGATGGCCCGAGCGCACCGCATGATCCTCGGCAGCGAATCGGGGCGCTATTACTTCCATCTGGCCCTGGTGCAACGCGGCTTCCAGGAAGACGCCAAACGCGAGGTGATCATTCGACGGCAACTCGGCGCGCTGGGCTCGTCGTTTTATTCGCGCGTCCTGCAAGATGCGGTGCGCCTGGCAGAAGATGCCGGCCGGTATGCCGAAGCCGCCGCGTTTCAGGAGCAGTACGTTTTGCGCTTTGTGGCAACGAACAGCAGTTTGATGTACCGAGCCGGTTACAGTCGCTTGACCAGTGAAATTCACATCCTTCGGGCCAAGGCCTATCTCCGCGAAGGAAAGAAGGAAGATGCGTTTCGGGAAATGGAGCTTGCCCGGCAATTGCAGGCCCTGCATTTGAAAGGGCCGATCGCCCTCGTACCAGAATTAGAGCGAGCCGCGGAAAAAGAACGCGCGGATGCGTATTTCGAAGATGTTTATAAGAAGTGGCAGCAAGTTTGCGCCCATTATCCAAACTGCGCCGATGCCCACAACCACGTGGCCTGGCTGACGGCGCGCTGCCGCCGGCATCTGGACGAAGGCCTGGAGCATGCGCGCAAGGCCGTGGCCCTGGCGCCGTATGAAACGATGTACCTGGACACGATGGCCGAAGTCCAATTCCAGCGCGGCGCAAAGAAGGAAGCCATTGAGTTGATGAAAAAGTGCCTGAAAATGCCAACCGGCAATTTGGGTTTCTACCAGCAGCAACTGCGCCGCTTCGAGCGCGGCGACCCGAAGGAGGAACCGGCCAGCGAAGGGTGATCGAATGAAGAGCCCAGCGACTGCCGTCCCAGGGCATTGTCAATACTCCGACGGCGGCGGAGAAGACGGTACGGCTTGGCCGCGTTCGCGCAGTTCGCGGGCTTCTCTCATCAGTTCGATGGTGTTGGTCTGCGACATAGGCTGCATTTGGTAGAGGACCGGGCGAACGTCTTGAATATGGAATGGCCAGAGGTTTTCACTAAAGAAATCCACTCCAGCCCGCTCGAACCAAGGCGGCGTAACCGTGGTGGAAACATTCAGGGTCTCAAAACCATCCTTGACCAACATGAAGTCATATTTGCCATAATAGAGGAAGGAAACGTCCAACGGCGTGGCGCCCAGGAATTGGCCGTTTTGGTAGACGAAGGCGCCGGGCGGGTCGGATTCGATGAAGAACCGGCGTTCCACGCAGCCGGCCAAGCCAAGCGCGATGCAGGCGCCAAGCACTGTCCGGGTGAGACGTTTCATTCGGCCTCCGCGGCGCGGAAATACGAACTTGCCAGTCCGCGAAATGGAAGCAAATAGCGGATGTGGCCGGCTTGTCAAGAGCAGACGGATTGATTGGATAAATCCGGTGTGGCCAGAGTTTCTGGGCGCTTTGCTGGCCTGTGTTATGGAGTGTGGCGCGCGCAATCATCATCAAATGTGGTCGTTGCTGACAATAGGCCGTTGTGCGCAAGTCGCAGTGTACGATCCGATTGGTGGAAAGTCATGGAAAAATGCGTTTGATTTCACGAAATCGCGTTTCGTTTCAGGGGGGGTGTGTTTATTTTGGTGAAACGGAAACGAAACGCTACGCCGACCACCTGCCTAATGGGCACTTGCCCCTTCCGATACTCCGACGCCATCGACACCAGCTATCCTGGATACACCCGGTGAAGAGAACACAAGGCGCGATTGCATGAAGACGACGGTCAAGCTGTTTCTGCGCCCGGGTTGGAAGCCCGTGATTGGCTTCGACCCGATCCAACACGGCTCGATTTCCGACGTGGGCCTGCGCCGAAGCCACAATCAGGACGCGCAGGACATGATCCTCGCGAAAAGCGTGGAAACCTGGCGCGAGCAGGGGCACATCTTCATCGTGGCCGACGGCATGGGCGGCCATGCTGTGGGGGAAAAGGCCAGCGCCAAGGCCGTCCGCGAAATACCGCTCAACTTCCTCAAACATGCATCCACGGGTGTCGCCAACGCGCTACGGCGGGCCTTTGTCGAAACCAATGCCAGCATTCACGCCATCGGTCAAAAGAACCCCGAGTTCAAGGGCCTGGGCACCACGGCCACCACACTCGTGCTGCGGCCCGAAGGCGCCTGGTTCGCGCACGTGGGCGACAGCCGGGGCTACCGCATCCGCAAAGGCGAAATCCAACAACTGACTTTTGACCACAGCCTGCTCTGGGAAATGGCCCGCCGGCAGAACGTGGAGCCGGAAGAACTGCACGGCCTCAAGAGCAACATCATTATCCGCTCGCTCGGCCCCGACGCTCTGGTGCAGGTGGATATCGAAGGACCGCATCCGGTGCAGCCAGGCGATGTCTTTGTGATTTGCAGCGACGGATTGAGCGGGCCCGTGCAAGACACCGAAATCGGCGCCGTTGCTAGCATGCTACCGCCCGAGGAGGCGTGTCGCTTCCTGGTGCAATTGGCGAACCTGCGCGGCGGGCCGGATAACATTACCGTGCAGATCGTGCGCATCGGTGGAGCGGAAGGCACGGAGCCCGCTGCCAAGGGAGGAGCATTTTCCAGCCCCTTGTTCGGCATTCACTGGTCGCTGCCCATTCTGGCTGTGGGATTCATTCTCACGATCCTGGCCGTAATGCTGGCGATGGACATCCAGTGGGTCGGCAAACTCTTTTTCGCGCTGGCCGGCCTCACGATTGTTACCGGCATGGTGGGGCTGATTTTGCATTATCTTGCGGAAAAGCAGCGGCGCGAAAACGAACCGCCGCCGCCCAACATCAACATTTACCGCCGCGCGACCTGCGCCGTGGACAAACCGGTCGTGGAAAAGCTGGCCCAGTCGGCCGAGCACTTGAAGGAGCGCGTGAAGGAGTCGGTGCCCAGCGGCATTCCCGACGATTACGTGAAGCACTACGCGCAGGGGCAGGATTGGCTGCGCAAGAACAACTTGACCGAAGCCTTCCGCGAGTTTTGCCGGGCCATGTATGTTTTGGCGGTGGCCCACAATAGCCAACATCACAAGTCGGAAATGTTCCAGCCGCTGTTCGGCAAATTTGTGGCGGAGGAATAGGCCCGAAGTTGAGCGAGGGCCATCCCTTGCTTACGCTTCGGGCTCCTCTCAGTTATGCCATAATTGATCCGATCGCCTGTCCCTGCGCGATCGGCAGCGGCCGATTCAGTGGATCGCGAATCTCGCTTGCCGGGTCGATGCCGAGCAGCTCGAAGATCGTAGCCGCCACGTCGTCGGGCCGCACCGGGTCTTGCTGCGGATAGGCGCCGATCTTGTCGGAAACCCCATAGACAAAGCCGCGTTTGACGCCGCCGCCGGCCAGCAGGACCGTGTAACATTGCGGCCAGTGGTCGCGGCCGGCCTGGGAATTAATCTTCGGCGTCCGGCCAAATTCGCCCATCCAGACCACCA
>DATGHS010000335.1:0-14591 GCA_035307785.1 Gemmataceae bacterium | reverse complement strand
GTCGCCAAGCAAGATGCGCTGGCCGCGAAAGAAAAACTCGCGACCGAGCGACTAGAAGTGAATCGCAAGTTGGTCACTGCGTTTGCGGCCGAGGTGCCGGCCCTCGCCGACTATCATCCGCTCGGCGATGAAATGAAGGCCGACATGACGGAACTCGTGATCCGGTTGCTGAATGAAGCGCGTGGTCAGGGTGATGTCGGCACGCTGACGGAGCGCGGCTTGCTCATATTGGCCACGCGCCAGGGCGATATGGCCCGGATTGAAAAGAAGCTCGACCTGGCCAACAGGCACTATCAGGAAGCGCTGCGCATCGCTGAAGAGGTAGTCAAAACGGAGGCGGAGGAGAAAGACAAGGCCCAGAGCAACCTGTCCTTCGCCTACATCAAAATGGGCGAACTCGCGACCGATCAGAAGAGGTATTTCGAAGCCATCGATTGGTACAAGAAAGCACTCGTAATCCGGCAACGGCTGGTCGATGCGCCGGAAACGGGCGAAATCGACCCCATCGATAGCAAGCTGGACCTCGGCAGGATGCACAAGATCATGGCCGAAGCCTATTTCGTGGCGAAGGAGTACAAGTACGCTCGCGACGAAGCCGAAAGCAGCAAGTTGATTTTTGAAGAAAACACTTGGCGGCTGACGGACGCGCATCGGAGAGAAATGGCCGAGCGCGATCAGGCTTTGGTCTTGATCACGTATGGTAATCTTCTCTTCCGCGACAATCAGCTTCAGTACGGCCGCACGGCCTACGACCAAGCCCTGAAAATCTTCAGAAACCAACAGCGCGCGAACCCGACCAGTCTCGCCGCTCGTTACAACCTCGACAAGGTCTACAGCGAATACGGCGACTGGTGCATCATGAAGTTGAACGAGCCCAAAAAGGCCCTGGAGTATTATCAGAGTGCCCAGCAGCAGAGCCGAGCACTTTGCGATTCACACGAGGTCGTGAATGTCATGCAGATGGGCCTGGCACTCGGTTACTATCGCCTGGGCATGGCCGCAGAGAAAGTAGGCAAGACCGCCGAGGCGCAGACTTATTACAAACGCTGCCTCAGCTTGCGGGAAGTGCGCGAGCGCGAAGTGGAGGCAGAGGCTCGAGGCGAAAAAACGCGCGGTGTATTCGACGCGGGGATCGACCGCATGCTCGTGCAGGCCCGCCTTGGCCAAGAAGCCGAAGTTCTCGCCTTTTGCGATTCCCTACTGAAGCAGGCTGCTGAAGCAGGCAAATCCAAGACGGATACCCCGGAGCGGAAAAAGGACAAGTTGGAGACGCAAGCCCACTACGAAATCTTCGCCGCCGTGGGGTTGGCAGTTTTGGTCGGCGAAATGAGCCCCCTCGACCTAAGAAGAGCCGTGCTCACGGCAAAGGCAATTGCCTGCGTTCGCCAGGCGGTTGCCCACGACTTCGAGAATCTCTGGTTCCTCGAAAACGATCCCGATTTCGATGCCATTCGTTCGGCCCCGGCCTATCAGGCTGTTATCGATGAGCTGCGGACCAGGTTGAAATCCTGGTTTTAACGGCCGGGAATGTCGGTCATTTTCTCGACCTTTCCGGTCAATTTATGCTATGGTTCCATGAACCCGTCCACCGCCATTTTGCGCGGTCTTGAACTCGCTTGATTCCATTACTGGGGAGGGCTGCATTAATGTCTTTCGCAATTCGTACCGCCATTGCGGTATTGGCTGGGATGGGCGCCGGCGTCGTGGGCTACTGGGTCACCTGGAGATTCCTGGAACCGGATAATCTCGTCGGCTTCGATCCATGGATGCTTGTGGGCATCTTCGCCCCCGGCATTGCGGTTTGCGCCGCGGTGTTTTGGACAATGAGCCCGAAATCCGCGGAAGCCGGGCCAGCTTCGGCGCAATAATGGCGGGAGCACCGTTCGCCAGAATCCCTCGACCGTTGGATCGCGATTCTGGCGAATTCTGTGGCATGAGCCGTGCTGACGGTGCTCGTGCCTTGGATGTAGGTCGGCTTTTCCAGGCCGAATGCGAGGCCGTGCGCCCAAGCGGTCGGGCTTTCCAGCCCGACCGAAACATCTGCAACGGGTACCGTCACCGTGCGGTCAGCCTGGCTGCTATTTCATCGTCGACATGATTAGCAAAATGAGCCCGCCCACCACGGCGATAATGCCGAGCAGGCCAATGCCGTTGATGATAAGCGCGAGTTTCAAGGCTCGCTTGCCCCAGTCGGCTTGGGGCTTTCGCGTGTCGAAGACGTGACCGCAATCGCGGCACGTAACGACGTTGCACACGAAGCTCCCGACCGTGCCCAGGTACCATGGCCACGGGCCGCCGCGCAAATCGCGGGAGCCGCAGGCCGGGCAAGGAATCGGCGAATCACCCCGGTCGCTGCGCTTGCGCCGCCGGGGACGATCTTCCTTATCTTCTTGGCGCACGCCGACCGTATCTTTCGGCAGTGGTTCCTTGTCCACCGGCACGACATCTTGAATCGCTTCTTCTTTGGGCGGTTCGCGATTTTCCATGGTGGCTCCTATTAAGCCTTGGCCGGTTTCGCCTTCTCTTTGTTTTGCACTGCAAACGCGTTCTGCTTCTCGATCGCCTTCTTCGAGTCGGCATCCCAGAGTTCTTCCGGCAGTTGTACGTAACCGGTGCGGGCCGGGATCGGCATCTCGATGGGCTGGCCCGGCGACAGGTCGCGCATGGCCCGGACTTTATCCTGAATGCGCATCAGGCCTTCGAGCAAGGCTTCCGGCCGGGGCGGGCAGCCGGGAACGTATACATCCACCGGCACCACCAGGTCCACGCCCTTCACCACGTTATAACCATACTTGTAGTACGGCCCGCCGCCGCAGGTGCAGGCGCCCATGGCGATGACGAATTTTGGGTCCGGCATCTGGTTATAGAGCCGGCGCACGCGGGCCGCCATCTTGTAATTGACTGTACCCGCCACGATCATCAAATCTGCCTGACGGGGAGTGGCGCGGAAGGCGCCGGCGCCGAAACGGTCGATATCATACCGCGACGCCCCGGTCGCCATCATCTCAATGGCACAGCAGGCCAGGCCAAACGTCATGGGCCACATGCTCGACTCGCGGGCCCAATTGATCGCCTGTTCGAGCGTGGTAGTGACAACAGATTCTTCGTTCAAACGACCTTCCAACCAACCCATTTCTTGCTACTCCCCTTGAAAAGTCAATTTCAAGAATGAAGTTCGAATTCTTAAATCCGAAATTCGAAACAAATCCAAATAGCAAAATACCAAATTCAAAACAGTCCCATCGTTTTTGTCATTTGAATTTTGGATTTGGAGCTTGTTTCGGATTTCGAAATTCGAAATTCGAATTTGTCTTATGTAACACCGGCTTCTTCCATTTTTTCCACTTGCGCGGCTTCGGCCTCCGCTTGCCGCTCGGCGGCAATGCTGCGCACCCAGTCGAGGTCGCCGCGAACCCATAGGTAAGCGAAGCCCACGAGCAGCACCCCGAAGAAAACCGCGATATCGGCAAGAGCCATCAGCGACAGGCCGCTGGCGATTTCCTGGTTCTTTTTTACCTCGATGGCGCGATCCTGTTCAATTTGTTTTTGCAAATCGCCCGGCCGAGCCAAATCCTTCAGAAACTTTTGCGCCTCTTCCGGCGCAATGTTCGTCGGGTCCGCAGTCATCAGTTTGTCGAATCTCTCATAATCTGCAAGCGTACCGGCGGACAGCGGCTGTCTTGGCTTACTCGGAGGAAGCGCTTCATTTGATAACGCTGCTCGTTGCGCGGGCGGCAAGTCCGTTTTCAGCTGGTTCGCTTTGCCGAAGACGACTGCCCACGGAAAAAAGAACGCCAGTTCGACGTCGAAGATCACGAACAACAACGCGACCACGTAAAAACGAATGTCAAACTGCACCCACGCGCTGCCAATCGTCGGTTCACCGCACTCATAAATCGTGAGCTTCTCGGCATCGGGCCGCTTCGGCCGAACGAGTTTGCCGATCATCAAATGCAGGAAAATGAAAAAGGCGCCGATGAAAGTGAACAGCATCACATAGGCAAGCAAATCGGGCATGGAATCTCATCTTTCGTAGGTCAGGCTTTCCAGCCTGTCCGCAGGACCTGTCAGGCGGGAAGCCTGACCTACTAACTCTCCGCGTGAACCGGCAACGGCTGCCGGCCGCGGAAGCCGGCATTGGTTTCGTGCCACCAGGCGACCTCGGCTTCGCCGAGTTTCCAGCACAGACAGACTTCGCGGTCGTCCATCCAACCGGGGAAGTCTACGAGGCCAACCAGCAGGTCTTTCATCTCGACGCCGAGACCACGTAGTTCTTCTACATAGGCCTGGAGTTGTTCCTGGTCCTTCTCAAAGGCAGCCTGTTCCTCGTCTAACTGCTCGGGCGTGAGAATGCCACGAGCGACGCCATCAAGCGAAAGCCGCTCCAGGCGGGCATTCTGGTCGCGCAAGGCATGGGCTAAATCGACAATGTCTTTCACAATTGCGCGCACCAGAGGGAGCATATTGTTTGCTTCCGCAGGAGTGAAATAGCGCGTGTCTTTGCGTTTGCGTGCCATGTGCAAAATCTGGTTCAAATTAGCCTTTGTTCGATAAGTCCTATAGGACCTATCCGGCCGGTAGGATGCTAACCCCCCGCTGGCTTTTCCGCTGCTGGTTTTTCCGCTGCTGGTTTTTCCGCGGCGGGCTTCGGTGGATCGGGCGGCTTCACCCAAACCGGGCCTACTTGCAGCTTGGACGCTGCAATGGCCGTGGGGTTCAGGCTAGCCTGCCCCCAGGCGTTTTCCAGCGGCAGAGCCGCGAAATCCACGACGCAGCCGTCCCGGCTGAAACAGCTCTGATCGAACGTCGAGCCCATGAAAATGCAATCCACTGGGCACGGGTCCACACACAACGCACAGAACATGCACTTGGTGTAATCGATTTTGAAGCCGGTCACCCGGAAGCCCTTCTGCGGCGGCGGGGCTTTCTCTTTGTCGATGTAAATGCAATCCACCGGGCACGCGCGCGCGCATTTGTCGCAGCCGATGCAGGTCGTGAGGTCGAAGCGGTGGAAGCCCCGGTAGCGCGGCTTCACAGGCACCGGCTTTTCGGGATATTCGTAATGCTGAGTAAACGTCTTGCGCCGATAGGTTTGCAGCATGTACCATAACGTGATGTACATGCCCTCGGCCACGGTGACGATGGCCAGCCGGACATTCTGAAACCAAGCTCGCATGTTTTGCTCGAGTCTGAAGGAAAATCGCGTTCTTCCGTGATTATAGCGGGAAATGCGATTCGGCGAGAGTGCCCACGCCCAGGGACTTCCGTCCCTGGGCTTTCCATGCTTAAGTCATGCCTTGGGTGTCAGCCGCAACTTCCGCGGCCGGCCGAAATCGACCCATTCGATGACGTATAGATTGCCACTGGAATCCACCGTAAGCGCATGCGGCGTGGCGAACTTGTCCGGATGCTTGCGGATGTCGTCCACTTTCTTCCCGTCGCCAAGGCGGGTAACGACTTTGTCGTGCTCATCCATAATGCTCACCCGGGCGCCGAGTTCCGGCACATAAAGGTGACCCTTGTGCTGATAGAAGCAGCACGGCATTTGGAAGTCGGGCAGCGTGCGCTTGTATTCCAGCTCCAGCGAGTAAATCTCAATGCGATCATTGTGCCGGTCGGCAATGTAAACCTCTGGTTCCTTCTTCAGCGTGCTCACCCAGATGCCATGGCACGTATTGAACTTGCCGTGCTCCTTGCCCCGCCCACCCATGGTCTTAATGAGCTTGAAGTTCTTGTCGAAGCGATGCACGAGCTGGCTGCCGTAGCCATCCACCACATAAATGTCGCTATTCGGCGCAATGGCCACGTCCGTCGGGTTGGTGAAATCGAATTTCGCCGAAGTGGCCGATTCCTTATCCACGTTGCCGATTTGATACAGAATCTTTCCTTTCATGTCGGTCTTGTAGACGCGGGCGCCGATTTTGGGGGCGCCCTTCGGCGTAGCCACATTTTCCGTCCAGTACAGGAACTCATCGTTCCCTTCCTTGCTCCAGTAGAGGCCGTGGGCAGTGTCGACGACTTGTTGGGGCGTGAAGCCAATGCCTTCCGAAAACTCCTTGCCCCATGTTTCGAGCAGCTTGCCGTCCTTGTCGAAAATGGCAACGCACGGGTTAGCCGAGCGCGACGTCACGAAAATGCGATCCTGAGAATCGACCACAACCGCACAACCAAAGCCGTAGCGCATGCCTTTCGGCAAGGTGCCCCACGCTTCGTCCAACGTGAAGGTAAAATAGTCTCCGCCAAAGCGCACCGGCTCGGCGCGGGCTTCGCCACTATCCACTCCGGACAACGCAAGCACCGCAGTGGCGCCGCCGGCGAGTTTCAAAAAATCGCGGCGAGTTTGCCGCACAGGGAAGAGAAAGTTGTCTTGCATGAAGTTGGTCTCCTGATCAGGTGGCAAACGGGAGGGAGAGTGCCGAGCAGCCCGGCAACGGAGGTTGTGGACAACATAGTAGAAGCGCCGCCAGCGGCGAGTGTTTTAATGCGGCTCAGGCTGAAAGCCTGACCTACTGTTGTTTCATCAACTCCGGCAAGTATTTCACCGGCAGCGTGCCGTGCGACATGACGGCTTCGTGATAACGCCCCAGGTTGAACTTGTCGCCCTGCGATCGTTCGACCTGTTGCCGCAAGCGATAGAACGCCATGCGGCCCACAAAATAAGTGGAAAGTTGGCAGGAGCTGAGCTTGGCTCGGATGATTTTTCCAAGTGCTTCGCCTTCCGATTGAAAGCCTCGCTCCATCAAAAGTACTCGTGCTTCCTCGTCGCTCATGTCGCTGCAGTGCATCTTGTGGTCGAGCAGCGCGTTGATGACCGCCCGCAGATAGAACTTCAACTGATTCAGCCGTAGGGCCAAATCGCCGTCGCCGTATCCCTGATCCAGCATCATCTGTTCCGTGTACACCGCCCAGCCCTCGGCGAAGACGCCGGAGTATAGCACCTTGCGAATTAGCGACGGATGCCGACTGGAGTACTCTAACTGCACGTAATGGCCGGGATAGCCTTCGTGGATGGTCAGAATCTGAAGCATGTAACGGTTGTATTCTTGCAGGTAGCTTTGTACGCGGCGTTCATCCCAGTCCTTGGGCGGCGGGCTGACGGCATAATGGCTCGACGCGTTCGGATCGAGCGGCGGAGCGTTTTGCAAATAAGCCACCGAAAAGCCCCGTTGGAATTCCGGCATCTCGATCACCTTACAATGATCCGGCTCCGGCAGGCGCAAGATGTCGTGCTCCGTGATGAACTTCTTGACGCGCTCGACGGCGGCACGGGCATCAGCCACCAAATTCTCCACTTTGCCGTGCTCATTGCTGACGGCGCCAATCACTTTCTGCACCAGTTCGCGGCGCCCGGCCGGGTCGTCCGGCGGCAGCGCTCTGCTCGGAAAGTAACGCGACCAGAGTTGCCGGGCGATCACGACCATCTCGCGCTCCACGCGCTGCGCTTCCGCCTCGGCGTCTCGCAGCACCTGCTCGGCGGTTACGCCAGCGTCCAGTTCGAGCTCAAGTTTCTGGTAGAACTTCTCCTTCCCGAGCCGCCAGTCGCCCGTCGCTTTGGGTGACAGGTCCTTCTCGAGAAATTCCTGGTAGTCGCGCAGGCTTGGCAGGATTTTTCGTGTAATCGCCTGCAATTCACTCCCCTGCACCGGCTCGCCGGTGATGTCGAAAATGCCCTTTTCGTAAAACGCAATTGCGCCCTTGTTTTGCCGAATTGCCGTTTCCAGGTACACGTTCGGCGGGTCCTTCAGGCTCGCCTTGGCTGCCGCCACGACCTTGGGAATGAAGGCAATGCGCGAAATCGCATTTTGCAGATTGCGCTCTTTCGGAAGCGTGGATTGCGTGAGGATCGTGAACACGCTATCGCTGATAAGTTCGTTGTAAACGCGCGGATCCTGCTCATACACACGCGTGTTCGCGAAAAGCCAGAGCGAGCGCTTGAAGTCGTGAGCCAGGATTTCGTAATCGATCTGCCCGGAGCGCGACAGCTTCGAATAATCCACTTCTTGCGCCAGCGCAGCTTGTGCTTTCTTCAGCCGCTCGATGGTCGCCGCCTGTGCGGCGGGCGAAACATCGTCGAGGAGATGATCGTAGCGATGATCGCCCAGCCGCGTGGCCTCGGCTGGTCGGTGCTTCATCTCCTCTTCCAGGTAGCGGTGAAAGAAGGCTGCCAGTTTAGCGTCTTCAGCGGCCGCCCGTGCCGAGCCTGTTGCCGTCATGAGCCAGCATCCTCCGAGCAAAGCCAGCGAAAGCAGAATCCTCATGGGCATTCCCGCCAATCTGGTGGAAGTAGAGAATATAGACAATTCGCCCATTGTATTTGCGGCCGCCGGTTGTAGCGAGATTGCCCCTTTGCCGGAAACTTCCTCTTTTCCTGAATTGGCAAACTGGGTTAGAATCCGGCTCGCCTCTTTTCATGGAACACCGGTGCACGCCGGGCAGGAGTCTGAATATGAACAAGCAAATTCTAATGCGAACATCACTGACAGCCAGCATGATCTTCCTCGCCAATGCGTGGCTATTGGCCGAGGAGCCGAAAGCCAATACGAAGCCGGCCGACGCTAATTTCAACACCGACCTGCGCAATGAACTGCAAAAGCGCTTGAAAGAAGACCAGGCCGCACGCATGGCCATTATCGAATGGATGAAAAAACAACAGTTCAGCGATCCCGAGAAGCTCAAGAAGATGAACGACGAGCCGATTGTGAAAAAGCTGCTGGAAATCGATCACGCGAACACGAAATGGCTCAAGGAAGTAGTCGACAAATACGGCTGGCCGTGCCGGAGCATGGTTGGCGACGACGGCGCGCACTCGGCCTGGCTGCTCGTGCAGCATGCCGACAAAGATCACGACTTCCAGAAGAAATGCCTGGAACTGATGAAGGTACTGGCCCAGAAAGGCGAAGTGTCGCGCTCGGACCTGGCTTACCTTACTGACCGTATTCTCGTGGCCGAGAACAAGAAGCAGGTCTACGGCACGCAGTTTCAGAAAGTGAACGGCAAGATGGAGCCGGTGCCGATCGAGGATGAAGCCAACGTGGATAAGCGCCGTCTGGAAGCCGGCCTGCCCACGATGGCCGAGTACCGGCAGATTGTCGAGAAGACCTACACGCAGAAGAAGTAAGGATAAAGGCCGCTTGCGGCGTTGCAACGCTGCAAGCGGCGCGATTCCTCACCCACTTGACAAGATTCCGCGTTTCTCCAAATAGCGCACCAATTCCAGCACGAGTTCTTCCACGCTCTTCGAGGTACAATCGAGCGACAACTCCGGCTTGAATGGCGGCTCGTAGGGATCATCCACGCCCGTGAAACCCATCCCTTTGCCGCTGGCAACGGCAGCTCGGGCCTGCTTGTACAGCCCCTTCGGATCGCGCTGTTCGCACACGTTAATCGGCGTATTGACGTGCACCTCAATGAACGTAATCGCACCGGCTTTGTTCTGTTCATGAATCTTGCGGGCGGAATCGCGGTCCTTGCGGTATGGGCTGATGAAGCTCGTCAGCGCGATAACTCCGGCATCCGCAAACAGCTTCGCTACTTCGCCGATGCGGCGAATGTTCTCTTCGCGATCTTCCGCCGAGAAGCCGAGGCCAAAGCGCTTGGCCATGCCTTCGGAATAGCCGCGAGTTTCCATCAGAATCTTCGGGCCCGCATTCAGGCCGAAGCGGATATTGTCGCCGTCGAGCACGTATGCGGCGTGGCCGTTGTTCACCAGCACCTGTTCCAGCGCCACGGCCAGCGTGCTTTTGCCCGAGCCGGAAAGCCCCGTGAACCACAACGTCGCGCCCTTTTGCTGTAGCAGATTCGACCGTTCTTTTTTCGTGACCGTGCCTTCGTGCCAGTGCACCTTCGTCGCCTGAATCTCTGCCATTGCTGCTCCTGAAAATGACCGACTCCTCGCCTCATGTTCTGCGAGGTGTTCGTGTTGCCAAATAGCTAGGAATATGAAGCAGGAGGCCGGCACACAACCCCGAAGCGTAAGCGAGGGCGTCGGCGGCGCGACCTCGCTTACGCCTCGGGCTAATGTACTTCACCACGGCGACTCGCTTACTTCTCGTTCCCGGTCACAGGCACGATGTTCAGCACTTTCACCGGCACGCGAGCGCACTCGACTTGGATCGCTTCCGGCGTCTCCACGCGCGTCATGTTGCCGGCCTTATCGGTGACTTCGACGCGAATGAAGACGCGCGCCAGACCCGATGGCACCGTCCAGGAATGCTTACCGCTGTTTGCCAGGTTTTGGGCGATGGGATACCACTGGCCGGTCGATTGGGTGGCAAAGTAAATGCTCACCGGTTCGCTTTGCAAATTGCGATCCCGTGCCTGCCAGGTAATAAAGAGATCCCCAGCTTCGGAGCCGACGCCCATTTGAATACTTTGAATTTCTACCGTGGGCTTGGTGGTATCGACTTCGACCCAGGCGTCGGGCATAGTGCCGGGCCGGGGCGACGGGTTGCTGCCCTCAGAAAGTGCGGCAAAGAGAAAACCGTACACGCCGTCCTGAGGCAACGTCACCACAACGGGGCTCTTGCCCTGCGCGCTCTCCCCGCACTTCGTCCAGGTCTTGCTGCCGTCGGCCGTGGCCCAGACTTCAACGGGAGCGCGCTCTGCCTTCGGGTCGAGCGTAAAGTCGAGTCGGCACTTCAACGAATTGACAACCGGCACGTTGCTGGGAGCGGCAACTTCTTTCAGTATCAACGTCGTCTTCGAACTGGTTTCGTGTGGCGTCTTGGCCGGCGGCACCGGATCGGAAATCACGCGCACGTCAGAACCATTGGGAAGTTCCGGAATTTCCTTGAGTTCGCCGGCCACGGGGCTCGGCGAAGCCGATGGCAGATTCGGCCGCACAATCGCGGGCGGAATCGGCCCCGGACCCGGCAGCGGCACGGCCGGCGGCGTAAGCGCGGGCGGCATCGTCAGCGCGGACGTTGCCGGGAACGGTACGGACGCAACCGCCGCCGATTCAACCATCGGAGCCGGCGGAATGGATGCCGCCGTGTTGCGCAGTTCTACCTCGCGGGTCACCGAGTTGCCGGCCCGGTCCGCGGCATACACACGCACCTTGCCGCCGGGCGCTTTCGGATCGGTGTCCAGAAAGGCGCCTGGGCAATCCGCAAGCATGGTCAACGGCTTCCACTGGCCGTTTTCGAAGTAATCCATTTTCATCGAGTTGTAATCCGGGTTAGCGTCGAGGATGGTGCCGTAGAGATAGACTTGCCCGTTCACGCCATTGACCGAGCGCACTTCCACTTCCGGCACTTGGGTATCCACGACCACAACGAGGCCCGGCTGCGCTTGCTCGACATGTTCCGGATGCGCTTTGCCGGCGCTGTCCACCATGACAAAGATGAACCAGTACTCGCCATCGCTTGGAGCGCGGAAGGAAAAGCCCTTTTGCGTGGCCGGGGCCGTTTCCTTGCACATCCAGTTGGTGGAAGGAGTACGGACGAACAGTTTCAGTTCCCGCAGTCCGCTGCGCTCGCGTTCGTCGATCTGCACCGGCAACCGAAAGGAAACGGTCTTGGAATAGATCTTCGGCGGGCCCAGTGGGCTTGCCTCCTGGCCTTGTGCGAGATTGGCGCTGACCAGCATCGCCAACACGAAAAGTCCGAACCTACCTGGCTTGCACACGGGTCACCCTCCCCTAAAGTTTTTCTCCCTCTCCCCGCTAGGAGAGGGGCTGAGCGTGAGAGGATTCGCGAATCCCCCTCAGCCCTCGTCATCGATTCACATGGAAATCCAATTTCCGTTTTACTTTTCGGTCCGTGGGCACATCGGTCACTTCCAGGAACAAGGAGTATTCTCCGGCCGGCATTTCCGGCAACGCGAAGCGATAATGATGGAAGTAATCGTGCTGCGGCGTCTGGTTGTAATCATCTTTTTCGCGCTCGTGCGGCTTCCAAACAAAGCTTCCGTTGGCACTGCGAATCTCGAGTTTGCTAATCACATGGGTGCGGAACCCGTTTTTGCGCGAGGCGATCTTCTCGCAGGATAGATTGCGAATCTCGGCATACAACTCCACCAACTCGCCGGAATGGAAGCTGGGATGATCGTTTAGTGGTTCGTAATTCCCAAAGCCGCGAACCTGCCGGCAGAAGCAGAATTGATCCAGCACCAGTGTGGCCATGGGTTGCAGCAATTGTTGCAGCTGTTGCAACTGCTCCACCATGGTTGCTAATTCCTGCGGATCTGTTTCGCGCAGCCTGCCTTCCGACATGCGCACGGTGAACGGCAACAGGATCAGCAATGCATCTTGATTCTCGGGTGGGAATTGCTTGAGCATTTCGACCGCCAGGTCGGGCCGCTTGCCCACATAGGTCCGCATGGCCTGAAGCAGCGGCGGATCATCCTTGAGCGGTATGGCGGTGGCAACCTGTCGCTTTGGCTCGGGCTGCAGTTCCGCTTGCGGCTCGGGCGGTGTCGGCAAAGTCGAGCCGACCAATTTGATGGAGCGCGGCCAGCTGTCAACTTCGGGCGCGCGCGCGGGCGCCTGCAATGCGGCCGTCTCAACCTCTGGCTCCTCCTCTGGCGGCGCAGCCGGGCGGCGTGGTTTGTCCGGTCGAACGTGCGCCACATCCCCCATCGGACCATATGGCGAAACTACCGGCCGCGAAACTACCGGCTGGAAGTGGGGCGGAGCGGAGGCATTGGCCAGCGCGGGCTCTTGCGGACTGGGCGCAAGCTGCCGCATCGCGCTCGGCGGCGGCATTTGCATGCAAGCCGGCACGATTGCCAGAATAAATCCTGGCAAAGCCATCGCCATCCGCGAGCGCGGTTTCATCCCAAACCTCGAAGCGCGATGTCGCAATCGACTTTTTCCCATGAAGGGCGGGACCATACCGACGATGCGCGCGGCCGTCAAGAGCAGGGGAAGAAGTTGCAGTTAGCCGCGACGCGGAGTTTCATAGCCGCGCGGGTGGGGCAAACTGCGGCTTCTTGTCTAACCGCGCGCTTCGGCTAAAACAACAGCGAACTTGTGTGACTTCTTCGTTTCCTGCCGGATGATTCCAGCACATGTCTACCGTTACTGCGCCGAAGGCATCGCCGTTTCGCGGGCTTGCCACCTTTGTCCAATCCACCATCGGCGCGAAATACACAGTGGGCATCACGGGCTTGTTGCTCGTCGGCTTCCTCATCGCGCACATGCTGGGCAACCTTCAGGTCTTCGCCGGCAAGGAAGTGCTGAATGAATATGCCCAATGGCTGAAAGACCATGCGGCCCTGCTTTGGACCGCACGCGCGGGCTTGTTGCTCGTCTTTGTCACACACATCTTTCTGTCGCTGCGGCTGAAAAAGCGCAATCTCGACGCCCGGCCGAACCGCTATCAGCATGAAGCCACCGTTCAGGCCACCTGGGCTTCACGCAATATGGTCCTGACCGGCCTGCTGATCTTCGTTTTTGTGCTGTTTCACCTGGCGCATTACACTTTCGGCTGGATCGAGCGCGTGCCGGAGACACACAATGGCCACGAAACCGGCCAGATGACGAATTTTCTCGATTTGCAAGAAGAGTATGTGGAAAACGGCGTCACCAAGACGCGGCATGATGTATATGCAATGGTCATTCACGGCTTTCAAAATGTGCCGATCTCGATCATTTACATCGTCTTCATGGTTATCCTGGGCTTGCACCTGCTCCACGGCACCGGCAGCTTCTTCCAGACGTTTGGGTTAAATAAGCCGAAGTTCAACAACTTCATCCGCTATTTTTCGTATGCGCTCACCGCCGTGATTGTGGGCGGCAACATTAGCATGCCCTTCGCCGTCATGTTCCGCCTGGTGAAATAAGCAAACTTTTCGGGCCGCATAGAATGAATCAGAGGAAGGCACGATGAATTTGGATTCGAAGATCCCGGGCGGCCCGATCGCGCAAAAGTGGGACCGGCACCGCTTCGAGATGAAGCTGGTTAATCCTGCCAACAAGCGCAAATTTCACATTCTCGTGGTAGGAACTGGCCTGGCCGGTGCGTCGGCCGCCGCGTCCCTGGCAGAACTTGGCTACAGCGTGGAATGCTTCTGCTACCAGGACAGCGCCCGCCGCGCGCACAGTATCGCCGCCCAAGGCGGCATCAACGCCGCCAAGAACTACCGCAACGACGGCGATAGCATTTACCGCCTCTTTTATGACACCATCAAGGGCGGCGACTACCGTTCACGTGAAGCCAACGTCTACCGGCTCGCGCAGATTAGTGTGAGCATTATCGACCAGTGCGTAGCCCAGGGCGTTCCGTTTGCCCGCGAATACGGCGGCTTGCTCGACACACGCTCCTTCGGCGGCACGCAGGTTTCGCGCACGTTCTATTGCCGCGGGCAGACCGGCCAGCAACTCCTCATTGGTGCGTACTCAGCCCTCTCGCGCCAAATACAGGCCGGGCAAATTGAGATGCACCCGCGCAAGGAAATGCTGGACCTGGTCGTTGTAGATGGCAAGGCTGCGGGAATCGTGACCCGCGATCTGGTCACGGGCGAAATCCGTACGCACTCCGGCCACGCCGTGATCCTGGCAACGGGCGGATACTCCAACGCCTTCTTCCTTTCGACGAATGCCGTCGGTTGCAATGTTACGGCCACGTTTCGCGCCTACAAGAAAGGCGCGG